>JBKEFM010000038.1:0-26051 GCA_046709505.1 Paraglaciecola sp.
CAGGAAACATGATCCCATGCCACAAAACTGGTTAAGGTGCAGTCACTAAACTCACCTTTGATATCCTCGTAATCAGCAGGTAAACACAGTTGCCCTTTACCTTCATTGCCCTTAAGCAGCGGCTTTAGTATTGCTCCAAGCTGGCCTTTAAATTTGCCTGCAAACTGTCCACAGCCCAGCCCAGGCAGGGTAATAATAGTGTTAACACCTTTAGCCTGTGCAAACTCATTGGCATAGCGCAAGCAAGGGAGCAATCGTCGTTCATAAAGGGCGTAATATGCCGCGAAGCTAACCTGGTGATTATCTGTCACCTCACACCAGTCAGCCGGAATATTACCGGTTCCGTTTCTTAACAAGGCCCCAGGCGCATAAATCAGCAGGGCTTTAAGGGAGATGAATGTATAGCGGGTAACTGATGCAGGCCATTATCAAATACGTCGACTTCCATCGCCATGGATATATCCCCCAGGATCCCAAGCTCAGTCTGATACCAATCTGAGCCATCACCCGATACGCTGCTTTCGGCAAATATCTGTGTTTTTTTAGTATTGAGTAAACATTCGATAAACTGTGTGACGCTTAGTAAATCAATATTGCGTGAGTGCAAGGTGTTTTGTAATAACCTGCCTGGTGTTTGCTTACCTGCTTTTAACGCATTTAAATAATCTTGTGCATGGGTAAAACTCGTTTTGTGCAACAAGTTTATATAGCCTGTTTTGTCAGTTTTCAATTCGCTCTCTCACTTTTTACCTAAGCAACCTGGGGGTAATTGTATCCATGTTCTGGTCAACCCCAACTGATCGCTTACATGGGTGTGAGCGATCTGCTATTACCGTATAACAAACACAGAGAGAAGCTACAGCAAATCCTTGTTATTTTTCTTGCGGGTATGAGAATAAAACAACTCCATCGCACCGATAAATGAATGGCTATTAGTCCAAAATTCGGGATAGTCACCCTGCTTTTTTATCAGCGCCGCTGAAATTTCAATCATACTATCGTTACTTGGATGCTCTAAAGGCCAAACGTTTTGGGCTGCTCCCTGGGCTCTTTCAATATCAAGACCTTCAACATCATCACCTTGGTCATCAACAGGTTTAACATTCAACGGCATCGACCAAAATTGGTTTAAGTTTGCAGCTTGATGCATTATTGGTTGAGCGCCTTTTCGGGCCAAAGAGCCTTTATCTCGCCGGGCATGTGTTGGCGTATACTTATGCTGCTGATACTCCATTTCAATGCTTTCAGGCAAGCTTAAGTGCTCAGAAAAGGCCTGACCGAGTTCTGTTTTCTTCAGTTCTTTATGTAATTTTGCTGGCGCAAGTCCCCGTAGTTGAAATAACAACATCGGATTTGAATCGAGTATATTGGCAATGCGGTAATAAACCCCTGCAATATGTTTGCATGGGTCGCTGTAGTCTGGGCAACTGCAACTGGCCTTTATATTGCGATATGAAGCCGGCAGTAAGTGTTCATCTTCAAAAGCATCTTC
This sequence comes from Paraglaciecola sp., assembly GCA_046709505.1. GTDB lineage: Bacteria > Pseudomonadota > Gammaproteobacteria > Enterobacterales > Alteromonadaceae > Paraglaciecola. The sequence goes on from JBKEFM010000038.1 coordinate 1,493, forward strand.
AATATTAACCGGTATTTCGTTTAACATCAGTTTTGACAACCACAGCGCATTGCCACTTATTTTTTTTATGATCCTTTGCCATTGTAATGGCTTTATTTGCTCAAACTTAAGGTGCACCTTATATCTGGGCTCCTTTGTCACACCAAAATAAGGATTGATGTTACCCCGTATGGTAGCTTTTATTTCACTTGCGCTAATGTCGAAGTCCAACACGCGGTTATCGGTTCTATAGGCCTTACCCCGCTGTAGCCGGCCGGAGTCAATATAGGCTTCCAGAGCCTGCATAAACGCCCCACCCCACCAGGTTTTATGTAGTCGTTTTGTTGCCATCGCTTAACGCCCCATTAGCCTTGTTTTCTAAGTTGAATAAGATTGATAAATGACTTGGCGTTCAGCGTCGTCAGCCATGATTCGTCGTTACCGACTATCGAGTCCGCTACTTTTTGTTTATCCACTAACATTTGATCTATCTTCTCTTCTACCGTGCCTAACGTGATAAATTCATGAGCAAATACGGTTTTTTGTTGACCAATCCGATAAGCACGATCCGTGGCTTGGTTTTCTACCGCAGGGTTCCACCAGCGATCAAAATGTATAACATGGTTGGCCCTGGTCCGGGTTATGCCCACGCCGCCAGCTTTTAATGACAACACAAAAATACTGGCGGGCGAATTCCGCTCACACCAGAATCAAAAAGCGGATAGAAGCGATGAAGAGCCAACAGCATCAGCCCAAAAACCTCATGTCTTTTGTCGGCAACCCCAGACAAGATATGCCTAAGAGTCTCGCCTATCATCTTAAAGACTATTGTGAACTGGTCGATGTCACCGGTAGATGCAATCCCGAAGATAAAACAGGTTATATTGACAGCCGCCACAGTCCTATTCTGGAACGTTTGGGCTTAGCCGCAGCGCAATGGCTAATTAAGCACTGAATTCGAAGAGTAATTTTGTTATGCCGCTGGCGCAGAGCAAATGATGAAGGAATTCAAGCGGCATACCAAACATCAGCGACTGCGAAACATGGGCACGGGCACGGGCACGGGCACGGCAAGAGCCTTACTCAAGCGGGCTTAAGTTACTTAATCTACCCACGCTACACCCCAGTATCAGATGATACTTCTGCCCATTAAAAAATACCCGCCTCACCAAATTTAACTAAAACAAGCCGTTGGTAATAATAATTAGCCTGCTTAGCACTTGAAAAACCCAGTATTGAGCTTCTTAAAAAGAGCTCAATTTAATAAGCGTTTTATAACACGGCAAGAGCGTGAGTGTTTGTTTTGTGAACATTCAGATTAGACAGTGAACTGCAATATTTACGAGCGGATATAAACGACAGCTCCTTGTACAAGTTTGACTTGTTTAATAACCAGTTTCCGCTCAAAAAGTGTTCGTGATCTTGCCGTGCGTTTTATAATCGTTGTCTATTTAATTTTTAGTGTATTATAGTTTCCGTCTTTTTAGTTCTGCCCGCCTAAGGCATATGGGATTAATCTGATAAAAGTTAATACGAGCAGAAAAGCCAGTGTTAGACGCAAACAACGCATGGCTGCAATGGATACTGATTACCTTGAAGCTATATCTTTAGCGGAGTGTGAGTTAGTTGAGTGATAATTAGGCATTAACGCTCTTGCCGTGACCGCCCTAAAGTCTCAATTTAAACCCAATAGAACGACTTTGAAAAGTAATGAATGAGTATGCGCGAAATAATCGGTATTTTGCCGCCGCTAAAGATTTTAAGTAGCACATTAATAATTTTTTAATGTACCCTGACCTAGTATCGACAATATGTCAAACAGTAAGCTCAATGATAATGTTCAAAACTTAATATTTTCATTTTGAAATAAGTTGAGCTTACTCGTACGATCACATTAAGATTAAATACGTAAGCATCTAGATGTTAATTAACATGGAAAATATAGTGCTAAATAAAAAGAATAAATTTGAATTTTTTTTCGTCTTGTCAGCATTTACTGGCGTTTTGGCGTATCTTATACACTTTCATTATCTACCCTTTCTAAGTGGTAACGAGTCTGTATATTTTGTAAAAGCAGCGATGTTAAACGACCCAGTTTTATTCAAAAACGATTGGACACTGACCAATAATTCATTTAGTTTCGGCTCAATTTTTGATTATTATTTACGGCCATTTTATTGGTTTTCTAATGACCCGATAACTATTGCTAAACACTCCAGACTGGTTCTTTGGTTGTTCGTTATTGCTTGTTTTACCTATCTAGGTAAAACCTTAAAGCTCAGTTTTTTATCTATATTTGTTGCACTAAATTTGTATTTGCTTCTCGGACAAGGCCAATTCGCGGGAGCATGGATATTCGGTGGCGCGGAGCAAAAAGTCATCGCTTATGGATTTTTGTTTTTATCGCTGGCGAGCTTAGTTCAAAAACGTTATGTCATCTGTGGACTATTGGCTGGTATCACCTTTTATGCCCATGTTATTATTGGTGGCTGGAATGCTATAGCTCTTTGTTTAGTTCTTTTGTTTCGATTTCGCTCAGCACCATATTCCTTACTTAAATTCTCTGCCCTTTCACTACCAGTTGCGATGCTTGTACTTGGGTTCCATTATTTTAGTGGGTTGGATTTACCACACAATGCAGGGCATACGGAAATAAATGTATATGAGCTTCTTGTCACTTTTCGTATCCCTCACCATATAGACCCAAATTCTTTCTTAAATATTAACAAATTAATGATTTTCCTGATGTTCTTTAGTCTAGGGATTTACTTTATTTTTAGGGGGGGTCTATCACGTGGTACCAAGGACGTCGCCGCTATTTTAACACTATTTGGATTATTCTTTATCATTGGGATAGTGGCAAGACAGTTAAACATGTACTTTTTTTTGAATCTTTATCCCTTTCGGCTTGCCGATGCTTTATACCCTTTATTTTTATGTCTTTTTGTTGTCGAAACATTATTTATTTATATTAAAGAACGACTCAAAAAATCCCCCAACTTCACTACACCTGCGTATATTTTTTTAGTTATTATATTGTCACTACCGTTCATAAAAATTATGCAAACCCCTAAAATTACTATATATCCATCTATGTCCCCTGATTTCATAAAAATGTCTAATTGGATTAAAGGCAATACGGAAAAAAATGCTGTATTTGCGGTAAATCCTTGTAATCCTTTCCTTTGGATGATGGCGGAGAGAGCGATGGTAGTTAATTTTAAATACGCGCCGGTGGGTTACAATTTCGCTGAATGGTATCAGCGCTTGGTTACTCTAAACGGCGGTAATAGTTTAGCAAAGCGAGGAGGGACGGCCTGTTTAGAATTTAAAAAAACCTTTAGTGATTTAAGTATTAACAAACTAGTTGAAATTAGAGAGGCATATGGCGCCAACTACTATTTAACTAATAAGAATCGTAGTGATTTATATAAAATTCTGATGATTCAGGTCGGAGACTCGTATCTCTATGATATTGGTAGAATGGAGCGAGTGGGTATTTTATGAAAGAAATTATTTTGGCGGGTCTTCGCGATATTCTGATCATCACTACGCCACAAGATAAAAGTCAGTTTGTTCAGTTGTTAGTACTCATTGATTAAGTTTTATAAGGGATTTACGTAATTGATTACTCATGTTGACATTACGCCACTGGTATTTGACAGTCATTTGTTTTCGTTGGATGTGAAGACGTTAGAAATACCAACAGATTTTCCGATTTCAGGGATAATTGATGCCATTCAAGAAACGGATTTTGATCTGCTTTATATTTTTTCTAAACGGCCGATTGAAACTGAATTGTTGCAATATGAACAGCTAATAAACCTGAGTTATAGCGACGAGAAAGTGGTGTTTTCGGGCTCTGTTGAAAATCTTATTAGTACGAATTCCACTATATCTGTTATCTCAAATATAGTGGAATCAGCAGATCTCTTAGTGTTGGAAAGTTTGGCACTTCAAAGTGGCGAATTTTCACGTTTTCATTTGGATCAAAAATTACCCAATAAGGCATTTAACACCTTATATTCAACCTGGTTAAGTAAATCACTGTCAAAAGAATATGCTGATGATTATTATATTGCGTATGATGGAAAAGCAGTTGGTTTGCTAACGTCTTCAATTAGGGCTGGTGACGCTCAAATTGGATTGCTTGCAGTTGACAAGCATAGTCGAGGCAAAGGCATTGGTCGGCACTTGTTATCGCGATTTGCTACAGAGATGGAAAATAGGGGCATAGAAAAGGTAATTATACCGACTCAACGGGCAAATATTAATGCCTGCGGTTTTTACCAATCCCTCGGCTTATCAGAGAGTGAACATAAATTCATCTATCACTGCTGGAAAAATAATGGATAAAATTGCTGTAGTTGTGCCTGTATATGGCTGTCCGGAGTCTCTGCAAGAACTTTGTAATAGACTTATCGTTAACTTAAAAAAAATAACTAGTTCATATGAAATACTGCTTGTTGAGGATCATTGCCCAAAAGGCTCATGGCAAATTATTGAAGGTATATGTGCTAACGAGCCATCAGTAAAAGGCATACGATTTTCAAAAAATTTCGGGCAACATTACGCAATTCTGGCGGGTATGAGGAATACTGATGCGGATTATGTTGTTATTATGGATTGTGATTTACAAGATCCGCCGGAAGAAATCCCCCGTTTATATGCTAAAGCTAAAGAAGGTTACGAAAAGGTTTTGGTCAAGCGTATTTCGCGAAAACACTCGATGTTGGAAAGAGTAACCTCTTTTTTATTCTACAAATTCTTAAGTTATATGACAGGTACTCAACAAGATTCAAGTGTAGGTAATTTTGGTATTTATAGTAAAAAAGTAGTGGCAGAAATGTCAGTCCTAACAGAGAGGTCAAGGCTTTTACCGGTGCATTCCCGATGGGTTGGGTTTAACAGCGCATACCTTGAGATTACCCATGACGATAGACATAGCGGTACTTCGTCCTATACCTTTGCAAAGCGAATGGCACTTGCTATAGATATCGTTTTATCATTTAGTGACAAGCCGTTATGGATGGTGATCAAAGCCGGCTTTACTATTTCTTTGATCTCATTTTTATACGCAATGTATGTTTTTTTCAATTGGGTCTTCGGTGAAATTAGGGTAGATGGTTGGACGAGTCTTATCATTTCAGTATGGTTGCTGGGCGGAATGATACTTGCCACCCTTGGTTTTGTCGGTGTATATGTGGCAAAAACATTCGATGAAACCAAGAATAGACCACTGTTTATTATTGATACAAAACTTAATTCAGAGAAGTAAATAATGGGTTTTCTATACATCCTTGGTTGTGTCCTTTTTACGGTTTATGGTCAACTGATTTTGAAGTGGCGAATGAATCAGCAGCAGCCCTTGCCTGATGGTTTGTTTGATAAGGTTTGTGAGTTAATTAAGTTGATTATATTTGACCCCTTTATTCTAAGTGGTTTTGTGTCGGCATTTTTTGCCTCTTTATTTTGGATGGTAGCGATGACAAAATTTTCTCTGAGTTTTGCCTATCCCTTTATGAGCTCCGCTTTTATTATAGTAATGTTTCTTTCTGTCTTCTTATTCGGTGAAACCCTGAACCTGTATAAAATTGCCGGTACCGGGCTTATAGTTGCGGGCATTGTAGTGTTAAGCCAGGGCTATACAGTTTAACTTAGTAGTAAAAGGATTTTTTTGAGCAAAAGATATTAGTCAATGGTGGTACCGGTTTTATTGGCTCGGCCTTAATCAGATATTTGATCAATGTAACCCCACACTCAATGGTAAATCTGGATAAATTAACCTACACGCTTAGGTGGTTATTTGTTGAATTTTCAAATGCGATACTTTGTGGCTAACAAACACTGCTATGGCGATGAATAGGTAAAATTAGTGACTTTAATTATTGTTGCAATTTTTCTTTTTGTTAAATTCAAATAATTCACTATTAAAGAAACCAGTTTCGGTTTAAGGAAAATAAAATGAAACGCTGCTTGTTCTGTAACGCATGCTACAACGCCGAGTCGACCGCTTGTTTATCATGTGGTGGCACTCCTAAGTTTGTAGATGGCTTTTGTGCTTATGCGCCTGAATTGGCGCAGGGTGGTGGCGGTTTTAAAGAAGAATTTTTTGCCGAACTTGCTAATTTTGAAGATAATAATTTTTGGTTTCGGTCCAGGAATCGGCTGATTACTTGGGCACTTGGAAAATATTGTCATAATTTTGATTCTTTTTTGGAGATTGGTTGTGGTACCGGCTATGTTTTATCTGGGGTGGCACAAGTCTTTCCGGATAAAAAAACAACCGGCAGCGAAATATTTGCTACGGGGCTCGGTTTTGCTGCTAAGCGACTGCCTGATACTAATCTTATACAGATGGACGCCAGAAATATCCCATTTTCTCAAGAGTTTGACGTGGTTGGTGCCTTTGATGTTTTAGAACATATTGAAGAAGATGAAAGGGTATTGGCACAAGTTTATAACACGTTAAAGCCCAATGGCTATGCAGTGCTAACGGTACCCCAGCACCCCTGGTTATGGAGCAAGGCCGATGTTCACGCTTGTCACGTGAGGCGTTACACTAAATCTGCACTGCATCGCAAATTTGAGGCTGCGGGATTCAAGATTATGCGTAGTTCGTCTTTTGTTTCTTTGCTCTTACCCTCCATGGCCATTTCGAGACTCCTTGTCAGAAATAAGAAGGCAGAAAATTTTAACCCTTTGGCAGAGTTTAAAATGGCGCCTTGGATGAACAAAACATTCTTTAATATATTGAGTATAGAATTGGCCGCTATTAAAGCTGGCATTAATTTTCCCGTTGGTGGTTCACGATTGATTGTTGCAAAAAAAATATAATGAATATTATTGTAACCGGTGGAGCCGGATTTATTGGCTCGGCCTTAATCAGATTTCTTATCAATGAAACCCCACACTCAGTGGTGAATCTGGATAAATTAACCTATGCAGGTAATTTGCAGTCTTTGGGTTCAATAGAGGCGTCTCAGCGCTATAGTTTTGTGCAATTGGATATTTGCGACCAGCAGGGTGTGACGAAGTTGTTTGCCAAAGAGCAACCAGATTTAATTATGCATCTGGCCGCGGAAAGCCATGTGGATCGCTCCATCGATGGCCCCGCTGAGTTTATTCAAACTAATATGGTTGGTACTTTTACCCTGCTCGAAGTGTCTCGAAGTTATTGGCAGTCTCTGGGCGAAGAAAAAAAAGCGGCCTTTCGTTTTCAACATATTTCAACCGATGAAGTATATGGGGATTTAGGCCCCGCAGACTTATTTACTGAGCAAAGCAGTTATCAGCCCAGCTCGCCCTATTCAGCCAGTAAAGCGGCTTCTGATCACTTAGTCAGAGCCTGGCATAGAACCTATGATTTACCGGTTATTATCACAAACTGCTCGAACAATTACGGGCCGTTTCATTTTCCTGAAAAGCTGATCCCGCTAGTAATATTAAATGCCCTTGAGGGCAGAGCCCTGCCTGTATACGGCGATGGACAACAGATACGCGATTGGTTGTATGTGGAAGATCATGCTCGGGCTCTGTATAAAGTTGCCACAGAAGGGGTAACAGGAGAAACCTATAACGTTGGTGGTTTTAATGAAAAAGCCAATATCGATGTGGTTTATGCCATTTGTGATTTGTTAGAAGCATTACAGCCTGTAAAACCTACCGGACTCAAGACTTACCGTGACCTAGTGCATTTTGTTAAAGACCGCCCAGGACATGATCTGCGTTATGCCATTGATGCCAGCAAAATTGAACGTGAGCTTGGCTGGCGGCCTGAGGAAACCTTTGAGTCGGGTATACGCAAAACAGTCTTGTGGTATTTGGATAATTTAGACTGGTGTAAAAGTGTCCAGGATGGCAGTTATCAAAGAGAAAGATTAGGAGACAGACAATGATCCCATTTAACCGCGCGCCTGTGGTTGGCAATGAACAGGGCTTTATACAACAAGCTATTGAGTCGCGAAAACTGTGTGGTGATGGGCCCTTTGCCAAAAAGGCCGAAGAACACATCAAACAGTTGACTGGCTGTCAAAAAGTATTACTGACACCCTCGTGTACAGCAGCACTGGAAATGGCGGCCCTGCTGCTTAACTTGCAAGCTGGTGATGAAGTGATCATGCCAAGCTATACTTTTGTCTCCACTGCCAATGCTTTTGCCTTGCGCGGGGCTAAAATAGTCTTTGTGGATGTGCAGGCCGATACCATGAATATCGACCCGCAGTGTATTGCAGCAGCTATTACGCCCCAAACAAAAGCCATAGTGCCAGTACATTATGCCGGCGTTGCCTGCGACATGAGCAAAATTATGGCCTTGGCCAAGCAGCACAACTTGTTTGTGCTTGAAGACGCCGCGCAGGCCATTGACAGCACGTATATGGGCAAGCCTTTGGGTACCATTGGACATTTGGGTACCTTTAGTTTTCATGAAACTAAAAACATTACCAGCGGGGGCGAAGGCGGAGCCTTACTCATCAATGATCTGTCAATGTTTGAACGGGCAGAAATCATCCGTGAAAAAGGCACCAACCGTAATCAGTTTTTTCGCGGCAGCGTAGATAAATATTCCTGGGTAGATATAGGCTCAAGCTATTTGCCCTCAGAAATACAAGCCGCCTACTTATATGGGCAACTGCTGGAATTAAATACAATCAACGATAACCGTCGTGCCAGTTGTGAATTATATAGACGTGAACTTAACCAGTTGGCCGCAGATGGATTGATAGAATTGCCACACATCCCGGATTTCGCCACCAACAATGGCCATATGTTTTATCTAAAATGTAAAAACCTTAAAGAACGTACGGCCTTGCTTGCATTCCTCAAAGAAGCTGAAATTGGTGCAGTATTCCATTATGTACCCTTACATAGCGCAAAGGCAGGCTTGCAGTTTGGCCGCTTTGATGGGGACGACAACATCACCACCGCACACAGCGAACGATTGCTCAGATTGCCACTTTTTTATGGTATTGAAGAATGGGAGGTGCTGTACATTGTTGAGGCAATAAAAAGCTTTTACGCATGATTAAATCTGAATGTTGGAGCTGTTGCGCTAAAATTTTTATCTCTCCAGTTTCTAATAGCCATTGCTGCCTAGATGGTGGTATTTCATCATTATAATCAGGTTATTTTTGACTGAAATAGGGAGTATCGTATATTAGACGCTCAATTTGGCGATTTTTTGGATCTATGGCAAGCTGGGCGTTGATATATTTTTTGTTATTAGTGACTTCATTATGTTTTATTCTTTGCATAAGTCAGCTGCAGCTGCTTGGGGGTTATGCACTTAAGAGTTGAATCTGCCGCTGACTTTTCTGGCCTCGTAAAACGTAAACTTTAGGATCACCGATGACGAACAACAATCGTGTATGAAAATACCAAAGCCGTAACCTTGGATAAACATACCCTGCCAGGGGATGTCACTGGGCAGACTTCAACACACTTTTAGGTATTTATCTGCAATGATTGTCAGCTTATGCCAGAGTAGCTCACCGTCGGCTGAATTAATGCTTATGGCATTTTGCATAAAGAAGGACTACCTTCTACTGTTCACACTAATTGCGCTGAGGCTATAGCAAAAATTTACAGAGGCAAAAAACTTGAATATCGAGCTAGGACGAGTCAACAATTCCCCAACATTGACGACTTCGTAAAAGAATGTAAGAAACTACAATCTGTAGTATTTGATAATCTTTATGAAATTAAAATATAATAAATAAGGATAGGTTGCGAGATTTTTCCGCGACTTAATCCGATTGTTGGACAAGCCCAAAAATTATTTAGTTGACAAATTATAAAGCTGTGCAGTCAAATAGATATATAGGGTGGAGTGAAAAATCAATAAAAACAATTGGATATATTTTCACACTATAAACTAAAGACTAAAGATTGATGATAGCCAGTTCAGACATCAAGAATTTTTTTGGGGCTGGTAATTTTATGTTCATGTCGGCAATAAAGTATTGTCCTTTTTCTGCCACATAGCGTCTTCGTTCAGCAAGGCGTTAACGACCGTCCGCTTTTGAACAACACCATAGATTAAAACGAAAATCCGGCTATGGTGGCGAAGCAGACATTCAACTAAAGTTATTTCACCTGAAAAATTGAGCTGGTAGGATTAAAATATTAATCCATCTAATGGCATTGCCGGACGTGTGCCTTTTACCCAAAAAAACCAACAAGGTTAAATCACACACACAACATATAGTGGTCGGTGGAGCTAAGTGGATAGCCCTTATGGCAAGTCATAGCACAATAGGCTATCGGGACAAGCAAAAACTGTTTGGCTCAACCCTAATCGGTCACTTAGATGGGGGTGAGCGGCCTGATATTACCCTATACAGAACACGCTCCCATAAGCAACGTAGGGAAACGCTACAGCAAATCCTTGTTATTTTTCTTGCGAGTATGAGAATAAAACAACTCCATCGCACCGATAAATGAATGGCTATTAGTCCAAAATTCGGGATAGTCACCCTGCTTTTTTATCAGCGCCGCTGAAATTTCAATCATACTATCGTTACTTGGATGCTCTAAAGGCCAAACGTTTTGGGCTGCTCCCTGGGCTCTTTCAATATCAAGACCTTCAACATCATCACCTTGGTCATCAACAGGTTTAACATTCAACGGCATCGACCAAAATTGGTTTAAGTTTGCAGCTTGATGCATTATTGGTTGAGCGCCTTTTCGGGCCAAAGAGCCTTTATCTCGCCGGGCATGTGTTGGCGTATACTTATGCTGCTGATACTCCATTTCAATGCTTTCAGGCAAGCTTAAGTGCTCAGAAAAGGCCTGACCGAGTTCTGTTTTCTTCAGTTCTTTATGTAATTTTGCTGGCGCAAGTCCCCGTAGTTGAAATAACAACATCGGATTTGAATCGAGTATATTGGCAATGCGGTAATAAACCCCTGCAATATGTTTGCATGGGTCGCTGTAGTCTGGGCAACTGCAACTGGCCTTTATATTGCGATATGAAGCCGGCAGTAAGTGTTCATCTTCAAAAGCATCTTCAATATTAACCGGTATTTCGTTTAACATCAGTTTTGACAACCACAGCGCATTGCCACTTATTTTTTTTATGATCCTTTGCCATTGTAATGGCTTTATTTGCTCAAACTTAAGGTGCACCTTATATCTGGGCTCCTTTGTCACACCAAAATAAGGATTGATGTTACCCCGTATGGTAGCTTTTATTTCACTTGCGCTAATGTCGAAGTCCAACACGCGGTTATCGGTTCTATAGGCCTTACCCCGCTGTAGCCGGCCGGAGTCAATATAGGCTTCCAGAGCCTGCATAAACGCCCCACCCCACCAGGTTTTATGTAGTCGTTTTGTTGCCATCGCTTAACGCCCCATTAGCCTTGTTTTCTAAGTTGAATAAGATTGATAAATGACTTGGCGTTCAGCGTCGTCAGCCATGATTCGTCGTTACCGACTATCGAGTCCGCTACTTTTTGTTTATCCACTAACATTTGATCTATCTTCTCTTCTACCGTACCTAGCGTGATAAATTTATGGGCAAATACGGTTTTTTGTTGACCAATCCGATAAGCACGATCCGTGGCTTGGTTTTCTACCGCAGGGTTCCACCAGCGATCAAAATGTATAACATGGTTGGCCCTAGTCAGGGTTATGCCCACGCCGCCAGCTTTTAATGACAACACAAAAATACTGGCGGGCGAATTTGGCGCTTGAAATTGGTCGATCATCTCATCACGTTTTTTACGGGATGTGCCACCGTGTATGTAGTGGGTGTTAAAACCTAACTGCGTTTTTAACAAGGTTTGCAGGGCATCACATATCTCTTTAAATTGACTGAAAATAAGAATACTTTCGCCATTATTAATCGCTTCTTTGGCCAGTTCAGTAAGACGTTGTAATTTTATCGACCGTTCAAGGCTAAATTCACTGCCATCTTGCAACAATTGAGCGGGATGATTACAACACTGCTTTAAACGCAATAACGCCGACAAGAAAATCATTTTATGTGCGCTGGTTTCTTCGGCCTCATTAATACTCGCTTCAACTTCATTCACAATAGACTGATACAAAGACGCTTGTTCTTTGGTCAGCTCGCAATAGACTTTTTGCTCAATTTTATCCGGCAGATCCTGAATAATATTTTTATCTGTTTTCAAACGGCGCAAAATAAAGGGTTCGACTAAATTTTTAAGAATACTGGTTTTTCTAATATCGTTATCGCGCTGTACCGGGATCTCAAACTCTTTTCTAAAGGTCGCGCGAGTCCCCAATATACCTGGGTTTAAAAAGTTAAATAACGACCATAAATCCATCAACCTGTTTTCAATAGGTGTACCGGTTAAGGCAATTCTACTGTCCGCCTGGATACCATAAATAATCTTGGTTTGCGCCGCTGAGGGGTTTTTAATATTTTGTGCTTCGTCAATGATCAAACGTGACCATGTTGTGCTGTTAAACAAGGCTTTATCCTGTCGTATCAATCCGTAAGAGGTGATCACCACATCGTTATCAGCCATGATTTGACTAAGGTCGTCTTTTTTAGTTCGCTTTGCACCATGATGAATAATCGCTTTGATACCCGGAGCAAATTTTTCTAATTCTTTAAGCCAATTTCCAATCACAGAGGTGGGTGCAATTAATAGGGCGGCTTGTGGTTTAGGGGCATGTAATAACAAGGCAATAACTTGCATCGTTTTACCCAGGCCCATGTCATCAGCCAAACAAGGGTTCATGCCTAAGTTTTCCAAATAACTCAGCCACGACAAGCCCCTTAATTGGTAAGGTCTTAACTGAGCGCGTAAGTTGTTGGGCTGGTCTATTAACACTAACTGGTCTTTATTCTGCAAACTTAACATCATGTTATTAACGGCATCATCAAGCTCAATACTATATTGATCTTCATTGGCCGCCATTATTAGCAAGTCTTTTAAATTACCGCTGTCTTTATCTCGTTGAGAACTCTCGATCAATTTCTGCATTTTGGCCATTTCAGCAGGATCAAGTTGCATCCACTGACCCCGAAAATACACCAGTTCAGACTTGGACTCGATTAACTGCTGCCACTCTTGCGCGCTCACTTCGTCATCGCCAATGGCATACCGATAATTAAAATCGATTAAGCCATCCTGACTTAAATAGGAAGGAGCAGCTGTATTACCCGAACTATCCCCCGCGTTATCCCCCGTGCCTGACCTTTGGGTTCCGCGCATTTTAATTTTGGCTTTTAACCGTCCTGATGCTGTCCACCATGACGGAACACTGATTTTATAACCGCAAGCATGTAACGCCCAGGCATCTTCTTTTAAAAAGTCAAACGCTTGAACTGTCGTTAAAATAATTAAACGCTGTTGCATATTCTGGGCAAATACTTGTTCCAACAACGGATATATTCTGCAAGCGTAGCCAAGTTGCAATAACAAGTTTCGCTCAATTGACGTGCCTAACATAGTGGTGAAAAAAGCCTGTTTAACGGCTTTATCTTGCCAGAATTCAGCTAAATTAATCATAAAAGAAGGATCAACTTTCGCTTGCAACAGCACCTCTAACCCCCAGTCAATACCATTACCTGATGTGGCCTCATTGAGCCTGAAACAGAGTTGAAAAGGAGATCCAAATTGGTCGTAATTTAAATTATTATGCCACAATCGCCACGACTTCCACTCCTGTTCACTGGCTTGTAGTTGTCCAGAGTTGAAACTGCTACCGATAAAACTGTCTTGCAGCTGTTTATGCACAGTATTGGGATAAGCAGTACTGTTGATTAAATTATTCAACACGACTTCAGAAAAATGTTGTAGTACCGCAATAGGCACCAGATCAGTGTTTTTATGCACAGACTCATCAACCAGGCAGGCTGAAAAAGGCATTAAAGGGGCTATTTGCCCCAAGCGTTGTTGATAGTCTGCCGACAGTGGCTGCCACTTATTATGAAACTCGACTTTAGTCTTTATCTTTTGCGCGATAAGAAAAGGAATATATTGGTCTTTTTGAATAACCGCGCTTAATTCAGCTGCCATTTTCAGCCAAAATTTTGCATCATCAGCCAGCCTGAGATCATCTTCAAAATAGTAAGACTGAAAATTAAGATCTTTCATAAAAGCCAGTGGCTGCTCTATTTTTATCGCATTTAACACAAAGCTTGCCATACCTACATAGGTACGCTCTTCGAGTCCATCCGCATTGTCACTTAAGTTAGCAATAATAGGCGACGGTATTGGCCGCCCGGCATGATCACATGGCAGCTGTACGGTTACCTGCTCAACGGCGGCATCAAAAAAACCCTTTTTAGCTGGTATATATTTTTTTACGGGTAAAAATCTATCGAAATGCTCGGCAAACCATGGAGCTAAAGATGCCTGTGGTGCCTGAAAAGGATAAAGTTTGCTGCTTTTTGACTCGCTACCACTAATAGCAGACTTGGGGCTAGTTTTAGTGCTTTTTCCTTGCTCTAACCACAAATACAAACAACCCGTATTATTAAAGTCATTACTGGTTTGTCGCCAAAATAAATGGATGATTTGCACGAATTCATTACTACCTTGATTTCTGATAGGCGTATTTTATGTTTATCAAGACAGCCCCGGCTATAACTGATTTTTGTGATGCCTCAATACATTTGAAGCACAGCTAAGTAACAAGCACGATTAAAGTTAAAAAATTTTGGCATAGTGATCATTATCACGTCTAACTATCACCCTTTGAAGCACCAGGTTTAATTGAATATTCGCCACTCAAATTACCACTTTAGCCAACTAATATAGCCCTCACATATCCCAAAATAAAACGAGTGTTCATTGCCTAATGAGGCAGATAAGGTCATTGGTAAGTTACGGACTATCTATATATATCAAGTGACGTAAAAATGCAGAGCTCAGCAGAAATTCAGTGAGTGTCTGTACCTGTCAGGTACATAACAACACCGTAAAATAAGTTTGAAATCAGCAATGTATGCAGTAACAATAGCTCAGCAAACCAAATTTATTGACGTCATATCCAAAGCCAACAGGGACTTTAAGCAAGGTACCTACAAACATCAGGCAGCCCCAGCGAAACTTAACTAAGGCAGCATCAACATGGACAAAATCAAAGAAAAAATCAAAAAACTGATGGCCTTAAGTGAGAGTACAAACCCTCACGAAGCCAGCAATGCCTTATCCAAAGCCATCACCTTGATGCAAAAATACCAGTTATCCCAAACTGAGATTGGCCAGGCGGATTTGCTGACCATCACCCAGGATCATTACCAACACAATATGTCTGGGCCCGATGGTAGGCTTATTCAAGGTATTGCCTCTGCCCATGGGGTATTCATGTTTAAAGTACCTGCCAATCGCGAGACGGGTAAAAAGGCTCAGATGATATTAACGGGATTAAAAGGCGACATTGAGAGTACCCAATACTTTATTGAAATTGTTGCCCGGCAAATAAAGGCGCAGGTAAGCCACTGGAGAGGCCTAAACAATGCAAGTATTGCCAACTCAAATGACTATAAATGGGGGCTAGTGGTAGGATTCGTCAAGCGTTTTACCGAAGAAGTGAAAGTGGTCTCAGCCCAGATCGGTAGCGGAATGGTGGCTGTGGATACCCGATTCTCAGAGGCCGAACAATTCGCCCGAACTTCATTTAATCTTCACCGAAGCAAAACCTCTATCCGCACCAATGACTACAGAGCAACAGGTACCCAGGATTCAGACAAAATAAGCAGTGCCCGTGGCGTCCATGGTGCTACAAGTGCATTGGGATTGGAAAAGTTGTAGTCAACGGCTTCGGGATCGGTTGTAACAGCATTCATATCTATTCCTATTATTTGGGATAGGCATTTAACCACCGAACCATATAATACCTTTACCCGTGGCCCTTTACAGTGCAGCCATGATATTAGGTGGTAACTTACGTCAGCAACGTAACCTTATCCGCGATTGCTAGCTCCATTGCAGGACTTTGGTGACCAATAGGGGCTAGTAAAAACCACTTGATAAGCGTACACTTATCAAGTGGTTTTATTTATACTCAAAGCCATGCAAGTTGCAGCTCGGCGGAAAAGGGACTCAGTCCCATCAACTTAGGCTGACTAAGTGAGTGAAATCAGCCAACCACACTGCAGCTTCAATGGAGACGTATATATCCCTTCTTTAAGCGAGTCAACATGCCCCATAAGTACAATGAAGCTTGCGGTGATCACGGCGGCAAACGCAGTGGTTGCGGACGCAAGCCTGGTGTGAAAACCCAACCTATTCGCCTGCCTGCATGGTTGCTTGAGCAATTGATTGCACAAGGAGACCCAAGACAGCTGATTATCGACGCTTGCCTTTTGCAACATCCATCGATTTGTAATGAAGGTCTGGAGAGTAATGACTAAATCAAAATTTATAATTCACTATTTTATGTTGAACAAATATTCTTATTTGTTGGCAATTGTATGTATTTTTGTGGTGAATTACCTGCAAGTAGAAATTCCCCGTTACATCCAGCTTGCCGTTGATTTACTTAACGAGTCAACGCTAGCGTCAAAAGAGGGACTGGTTGAAAACGTGCAGTGGGTGATTGCCCTGTCGGTAGTAATGGTGGTGATCCGTATACTATCCCGTGTGTATTCGTTAAACCCGGGGCGAATTATAGAAGCGACGCTAAAAAATGATATTTTTCATCGTTTGAACCGTTTGCCTTCGACCTTTCACGGGCAATTTGCGTCCGGCAAACTGATATCCATTATCAATAATGACCTTAATGGGATTCGCCTTTTTTATGGTATTGGTTTTTTACAGCTATTTAATATTTTGTTTGCCCTGTCGCTTACGCCAATTTGGATGTGGAAAATTTCCCCACAATTAACCCTGTACTCTGTGATCCCCATCATCATTGCCGCCATTATTTTTCGCATTGGTTTTAGAAAGTTACGCGCCTTACAGGCTCAGCGATTGACCCGTTTGCAAAATTTGTCTGAGCAGTTGATGAACTACCTGGGGGGAATTGACTTGATTAAAAATCAGCAGATGGGTGAATGGGTGACCAGCGAAGTAAATGAGATCAATGGCCGTCTCTTTGATTGCACCATGAAAATAGCCAAAATCCAAACCATCTTTATGCCTATTCTGGACTACGCCAACCATTTTATGAAAGTGCTTATTTTGGGACTGGGTGGTTACTATCTTTTACAGGAAAAGCTGACGATTGGCGAAGTGACTGCCTTTTTATCCTACTCGGTACTGCTGGCTATACCACTGATGCACCTAGGCCGAATTGTCACGGTTTATCAAATGGGCATGATCAGTATTGATAGTGTGCAGACTATTCTCAATAACGCGGTGCCAGACACCGATATGTTGACAATGGACGACGATGAAAAAAATTCATTGCGAGGCTCAACACTATTGGTACAAAACCTTAGTTATCGCTACCCAGGCGCCAAGGATGAATACGGCGAAATGGTGTTAAAGGAGCTCAGTTTCTCCATTGCCCCAGGCGAGAAAGTGGGTGTTTTAGGCAGCATCGGTTCCGGTAAAAGTACCCTGGTGAATTGTTTGAATCATCATTTGTCTCTTGAAACCGGACAGATTTTTTGGGGTGGTAAAGATATTACTCAGGTGTCCCGTCGGGATTGGCGTAGCTATGTACGCACCATTACCCAGGACCCTTTTCTGTTTTCCGACACTATTTCACAGAATGTTAAGTTTGGCGCCAAACATCCCGACCAGGCCACTGATGGTCTCGACGTGCAGCAAGTACTTGAACTGAGCCAGTTAAGCGAAGATGTGCAGCGTTTCGGCGCTGGCGACCAAACGCTGGTGGGTGAAAAAGGCATTATGCTGTCCGGCGGACAAAAGCAGCGCCTGAGCATTGCCCGGGCGCTTCTCACACCCAGTGACCTTATCATTATGGACAATGTCTTGTCGGCCGTGGATTACGAAACCGAGCGCACCATACTAAAAGGGGTATTTAATCGCATCCAGGGGCAAAGTTTGTTAGTGGTTTCGCACCGGGTGAGCGCCCTGGAATACATGGACAAAATACTGGTGCTGGAGCAGGGAAAAATCATCGCCCGTGGCACCCACGCCCAACTACTTGAGTCGTCGAGTTATTACCGCCAGACCTGGGAATTACAGCAGCATGAAACGGAGGCCGCCGCATGATTAAAGCTCCTGATCTTGCCTATCTCAAACATTTTTATCACTACGCTTTACGCTACAAAAAAACCGCAGTAATCGGGCTACTAATGATGCCCATATCCGTGGCCGCCAATGTATTATTTCCCTGGCTGGTTATTCAAGTGATTGATAAGCACCTCACCCCCGGTAAATATAATGGGTTGATGTTCCTTATTGCCATTATGCTGGTGGTATTGATTGTCAATTACATTGCCGATGGCATCTACACCTATTACTTGCGCATGACCGGCCAGAAGGCCGTTTTTGATATGCGTATGGCCTTGTTTGGCCGTATTTTGCAACTGCCCAGAACCTACTTTGATAAAACACCCACGGGTGTTACGTTGTCGCGATTAACCAGCGATCTTGAAGCCATAGGTGAGTCCTTCGTACTGGGTGTACTGAGTCTGGTGAAAGACTCCATCAACACCCTGGCGGTGCTGACCTTTATGTTTTTTATCAACTGGCAATTGGCCTTGCTGGTCTTGCTGGTGTTTCCGCCTGTGTTGTTGCTAACCCAGTATGTGCGCAATCGCTTACGTGAAATGTATACCATCACCCGCTCGTCTTTGGCCAAAGGCACCGGCTTTTTGCAAGAGTGTTTGTTGGGGGTGAAAACCGTTCAACTGTATGGCGCCGAAAAAGAGGTGGAAGCCAAATATCACGGTTACACAGACAATTTCCTGCGGGCGCAGTTAAAAACCAATAAATACGATGCCACCTTGTTTTCGATTATAACGGGGATCACCAGCATCACCATCGGGCTGATCATTTGGTACGGCTCCGGTAAGGTGCTAGCAGGCGTTGTCAGCCTCGGTGTGTTGATTGCCTTTATCAATACCCTGGAAAAAGTATTTGTACCGCTGCGGGATTTCACCTCGCAGATCGCCGCCATCCAGCGCTCTTTTGCGGCCTTTGAACATATAGAGGAACTTTTTGTAGAAGATCTCGAAGAAGACGGACGATCGCTCTTACCTGCAGAAATGCTAAAGGATAAGCTTGCTACTTTCGAATCGCTGGAATTCAAAAATGTCCGTTTCCGTTATGGCCCCACAGGCCCCTATGTTTTGGATGACGTGTCTTTTAGGCTCAAAAAGGGCGAGCAGTTAGCCCTAGTTGGCACGACGGGCTCAGGTAAGTCGACCATCATTCGCATCATGAGTAAAACCTACATGGACTATGAGGGCAGCATTTTACTCAACGGTATTGAGCTGTCGAGCATTCCCAAAAACTCAATGTTGCACCTGTTTTCGCTGATGCAGCAGGACGTGTTTCTGTTTGAGAAGAATATCCACTTTAATATTTCTCTTGGCGTCGCACAAATCAGTGACGAGGCTGTAATAGACGCCGCAAAATATGTGTATGCCCACGACTTTATTTTGGGGCTGCCGGGTCAGTATCAATTTGAGCTGAAAAAAAGCGGCAGTAATTTGTCGGCGGGTCAGGCTCAGCTGATCTCTTTTGCCCGAGCCGTGGCTCAGGGCGGACAGGTGATGATGTTAGATGAGGCTACCAGTTCGGTGGACTCCATTACCGAAAATTTGATCCAAAAGGCCATCGGGCGATTGTTTGAACAAAAGACTGTTATCGCCATTGCACACCGCCTCAGTACTATTCGCCACTCAGATCAAATACTGGTGCTCAACCAGGGTAAAATTGTCGAACAAGGCAACCACAAGCAATTGCTGGCAATGAACGGCGTTTATTCCGGCTTACTCACCGATGACACCAATATTGAAGACAGCGTTAACGATCCCTTGCCCTAGCCTGCCTGCTGGCGATAACTGGCAGGATATGCTTTCACAAGAGCTTTGTTGCTATTGTTAAGCGATGCAGGTCAAGCTTTTGAGCCTATTCGTGCCGACAAGCTCAGGGCTTAAGGCAATAATTGGACAGTGATAAGGGCTATCCACTTAGCTCCAACAGCCACTACATGTAGTGGCTCGCTTATTTTGTCATTTAAGGTTTTTCGCGCAAAACGCTCATACATAATTATTGACATTCAAACGCTCACTCTGAGCAAAACCTAATTCCGGCTTGATTAAGTTGAATGACTATAATTCGCTCTTTTCGGCCGTTCAAGTCTATATAATTCTTATGCATGTTAATGGCACTCCCCCAGAGCGGTTATTGAACGGGCCACTAATGCTTAGGTAGCAAGGTGCCTGCCGCTGTTTACCGTCCCTGCGCACTTGCACGTTATGCAGCTGCATCCAGGTTTTACTTATCTTCTTCGCAGAGGCGTTAAAGGGCACAGAGGGAGCACCTAAATCATATAAAACTTAAAGTGCTCCTGTCGATCGATATCGTTTTTTTGAATACCAAAATATTTATTATGTTCTGTTACAATTCCTATCATACAAATTATACGACTAAAATTTCCTTCGATGACTGCTACGGGTTTAATCAATGCAAACAACTATGCAACATGATATCGCATTTTTAGATTTTCTTAGAGGCTGGGCTGCTTTGCTTGTGTTCTTTCATCACGCTTCAATTCTTGGTGGAGGCCCAAGTTTTTTATCTGGGCACATTGGTCAAGAAGCCGTTAATGCATTTATGTTGGCATCTGGGTTCTTAATATACTTTCAGTGTTCAATTGGTAAGACATATCATTTATTAAGTAATAAAGAGGGTATTAAAAATTTTTATATAAGACGATTTTTTAGAATTGCCCCTGCGTATTACGTTAGTTTAATCGTCGCTCTTGTGTTGTCAGATAATCTAGGCTTCAGTAGAGAAATCATTGCTGAGACTCTACCTTCTACCGCGACTAATATGGATAGGTATTATATTGAAAATAAATGGGAAAGTTTTCTTATTCATATTTCTTTCGTCTTTGGAGCGATCCCCTCTTATTCGTTTAGTACGCCATTACCCGATTGGAGTTTAGGATTGGAAATGCAATTTTATGCATTTTTTCCTGCCCTTTTCTTTTTCTTTAAAAGGAGTTTTCTAAAATATTATATATTTTTTATCATGCTTATGTTTGGTATTTGGTTTATGTCTAATCAGGAGGGGTTGATATTTCCAATGCCAAGTTATTTACCTTTAAAATTTCACAATTTCGCGGCGGGTATTGCCTTGTCTCATCTATTACTCAATCAAGAAAATGAATCTAAATATCACCAATACATTATTGTTATAATCACTATTGTTGCTCTATATTTCGGTAATCAAACGGGAATTATGCCTATCTTATTTCTCTTTAGCTGGTGGTGGGTATGTCGCGAAAATAATGTGAAAGAGGGGCGTTTAGTCTCTATTGTTCACTACATGTTTACGCACAAATCATCAAAAATATTAGCCGAAATATCCTATTCTCTGTACATATTTCATTTGATTTTGATGCTTCCTTTTTTTGCTTATATATTAAAAGGAAGAGAGTTGAGTTCCATTGAATGGATACTTTCTTCATTGGTGTTGTTATTCCTGTCGATGGGATTTTCTTACTTAATATATAAATACGTTGAAATTCCAGGTATAAAAATGGGGAAAAAACAAATAAAGTCATTACACTATTTTAAGTAAAACTGTTTCGGTTATTTAACTATAACGATCTTAGGGCATGTATAATCGATGATAAATTTTGGTGTGTAGGCGCTTTTACTAACTCGAAGGGTCAAACCATCCATTCCACATTGTCAAATTTGCCCTCTAGTGAATATTCATAAATTGCCCGAATTTTATAATAATTATTCGGATACAATTTTACTTTTTTACCAAGGCGGGCCGCACCGATAGCAATGTGAAGTCTATTAGTTCTAACTTCATCATATCTATTAATCTCTTTAAGGAGTTCGTAACAAGATAATTTTGCTAAATTAGGTTCACAGGCGCTGAGTTCTAATACTGATGAAAGATCGATGTTGTTTTCAGGTAGTTCATGAGATGTTTTTTCCACGTCGACCCTAAAAGCTTCCAAAATTCCAGGTGATGTTACCGTATTTTTCTTCGCTAAATACTTTTTATAAGTCAGATATCCTTGCAAGCTTAAACCGAAATCATAATCACTTTTACCCAATAATTTATATTTTAGCTCCTTTAATATATAAGGGAAAAAGTAAACATTTTTTGGTTTATTGAGCAGTTGTTGAATATCGCACTGCAGCACCATGTCGTCGTGAAGGTAAACTAAAGCATCTTTTACCATACTTGATACATAGTCATAGGAAATTCGCTCTCTACATATTATATGACAATTGTTAGGCAGCTTTTGTAATAATTCATCGGCACCAAATATAGTGTGAGGAAGTATCACAATATTTTTAGCTGTTTTATAGTATTTCTGAATAAACAGGCCTACGCGGCTATTGGCCCCACCAAAATTCCCGCCTCCACCGTAAAGCACTGTTTTCCCTATTGAATCGAAATTATTATCGAGGACGATTTCATAACTAAGGTTAGCATTTTCAAAAAACTGTAACGTAGCACAAGCAATTAATGAATCGCCTGCGTTTCCAGGGTTTGGGTAATAGTAAAAATGAGAATCTAATTTACGTAGAAGCTCGATAAGTGTTTTTCTATTAAGTTCATTCATATTAATCAGTTTTCACATTAAGTTGTTCAAATAAATATTTATAATCACCGCTAAAGCTGTCACGTACAGAAGGATCTAAATAGTCCATTTGATGTAATTCGTTAACTTTTACCGTCATATCCTCAGTCCAATTTCTTCCTTGAGCTTGTTCTCGTTTAGATAGAACTTTGTTCATTATTTCCGTTGCTTTTATGCAGCTACGGTTATTTAAAACATAATCTCGAGGTGTGTAATTGTCATATGTTGATAGTATTTTAGTAATTG
Organism: Paraglaciecola sp.; assembly: GCA_046709505.1. GTDB lineage: Bacteria > Pseudomonadota > Gammaproteobacteria > Enterobacterales > Alteromonadaceae > Paraglaciecola. Next base: position 24,401 of record JBKEFM010000038.1, read on the forward strand.
AAGCCGCCAAAGTGTCTTCGTCTGCAAAACAACCCGTATGATTATTTATAAAATCATATTTTTCACCATAATTATGGCCTTCGCGCATGATGACTGTTGTATTACAAAACATACCTTCAATAATGGCTCTGTTGTTGCCTTCAAATTTAGACCAAAGAACATTAACTTTGCTTTCATTAAGTAGTTCGGCTACCTCTGCATGAGTGATTGACTCGTAAATAGTTATCCATTTTTCTACTCCATGGTGCAAAGCTAGATCTAATATTTGCTGTTTAGTCATGTCTACCTGATAACCCACTAAGACTATTTTGGGTGTAATGCCTTGTTCTTTTAACTTAGCTATAGCTTTAAAAAAGTCCCCGTGGCGTTTAAATTTAGCCCACGCTGCAACCATGATCACATCGATGTTTTGTTCTACTACTAAAGGTTGAAAATTTTCATGGTTAACAAACCAGCTAGGACCTATCTCTAAAGGAATTAAACTGCTATGTAGAGAAGATATGAATTTTAAATCTCTTTTTTCGTAACACATCAAATATACATCTTGAGGTAAATGCATATACGATAAAATGCTGAGTTCGCAAAATCCTGCCCAACTTGGTTCCAGTATAATAATGTAATTATCTAGTATATTTTCCACTTGATATAATTTATGAAACATTAGAAAGTAGTAGCTGTAATTGAGAATTAGTACCCCTTTTTCATTTTCTTTGGGGGATTTTAATACTGTAATTATTGTACCGAGCATTTTTTCAGGTTGAGTAAAAAACTTTTCGGTATTAGGTAGGGGGTTGATGTCATCTATTGCTAATCTTAACATCAGGTCTGCCTTTTTTTTAGTACCCAAAAATCGTTTTGTAAAATATTGACCTAACCAAAAACTGCCTTTCCAACCTGTTCGATAAATGCTTGATACTAGATTAAATGCAGGGATTTTTCGGCCTAGCAATATATTCATATAAATTAATAGAAAGGCAAAAATAACTAGCGGTAGCTTTAGGTGGTTGTAGTCATACTTGATTGTTTCAAGAATTTTATTTTTAAGTATATTGTTTTTCAAATTTCCCATAAAAGGTCTCTATGCTTTTCTAAATTTATTGAGTATAGGTAAAATAAAACGTCATTTTCCCTAAAATCAAAATACATGATGCCTTATATTTTCCATATTGACATCTATTTTATATTCTTAAGGGAGTGAAAGTCGGCTATTTTTCGTCTATTAATCAACTATTTCCACGTAATTCAGAATTCAAGACAGGAGCCTCCCGCTGTTGTGCAAACCAGTTTTGCTTATGATGATGAACGGCTTTTATTCAAACAGACTTATCTGAGGCGGTGCTCAACTTTGTGGGGGCAATAGCTCGACGACATCGTCATTTTTTGTATTCAGGTGACTGAGTATCTTTTGGATCACCAATGGATGTTTATTAGGCACATCCCTGTGCCTAACCCTCGCAGGCAGCATGCGCTGTGTAATTATCTAGACACCCACGTTAAATAGCGAATTATCTAGACACCCACGTTAAATTGCAAAATTATCTAGACACCCACGTTAAATAGTTTGTCCATATAATCACATCACATTATTGGCATTGCCTTGTAGAAGCGGGCTCAAGCGTAAATATCATTTAAAATGAGTCTGTGAGGCAGT
>JBKEFM010000039.1:0-25895 GCA_046709505.1 Paraglaciecola sp.
TAAACCATCTTGATTTAAGACGCTATATTATGTGACACGTTAAACCTGGTACAAGGTCTAACGTGTCCTTTTACTTAACGTGTCCTTTTACTTAAGGCTACCTGAACCTCATCGAAGGTGGTTAATATAATCTGGTCATCTTGCTTGGATAATAAACTGATGATAATAATGGTCAAGCTGGAAGCCAAAAAGCCTGGTACCAGTTCGTATATCCACTCGCTTAACAGCATACCGTTAATAGTTACGGGCGCATAAATCCAGAACAACACCGTTATTGCACCCACTAACATGCCTGCAATGGCGGCGTTACGTGTCATGCGTTTCCAACATAAGCTGATCAGGACAAGTGGACCAAATGCCGCGCCGAAGCCCGCCCAGGCATTGCTTACTAAGGTTAATATACTGCTATCGCGGTCATAGGCCAGATATATTGCTACTAAAGCCACTAATACCACAGATAACCGTCCCACTATGACCAACTCTTTTTGACTGGCATCCCGTCTGAAAAATGCCTGGTAAAAATCGCCTGTTAAAGAACTGGATGTGACCAGCAATTGGGAGGAAATCGTACTCATGACGGCTGCCAATATGGCTGCCAGTAAAAAACCACCGATCAAAGGATGAAACAGTAATTGTGACAGATAAATAAATATCGTTTCGGGATCGCTTAATTGGTTGTCATGGCCGGTCACGTAGGCAAGGCCCAAAAGACCTGTCGCCAAGGCACCGGAAATGGCGACAACCATCCAGGACATACCGATATATTGGGCGGTTTTGATATCATTAACTGAGCGAATGGCCATAAAACGTACAATGATATGCGGTTGGCCAAAATAACCGGCTCCCCAGGACAACATGGATATGATGGCGATGAGGGTGAGGGGTTGCCCTGTGGCGGTGTCAACGAACATATCCAGATAATTGCCCGGCAAACTGTTTAGCTCACTGGCGGCACCACTGATACCACCAAGATCGAATAACACCACAACGGGCACCAAAATTAAGGCAATGAACATTATACAACCCTGCACAAAGTCGGTAATGCTGACCGCTAAAAAACCACCAAAAAGGGTATAAGCCACCACCACACCTGCGGTGATATATAAACCCAGTTCATAATCCAAGCCAAATGAGGTTTCAAATAACTTGCCGCCGGCTACCACACCTGAAGACGTATACAGGGTGAAAAACACTACAATCACCACAGATGAAACAATACGCAATATGTGACTGGTATCGTTAAAACGATTTTCAAAGTAATCCGGTATGGTGATGGCGTTATTAGCCAGTTCTGTATACACCCGCAATCTGGGAGCGACGAGCAAATAATTTAAATAAGCACCAATGACCAAACCAATTGCTATCCAGGCGCTGGACATACCGGACACATACATGGCTCCGGGTAAGCCCATCAGCATCCAGCCGCTCATATCCGAGGCGCCGGCAGACAAAGCAGTGACCTTGGGGCTTAGATTACGCCCGCCCAGCATATAACCTTCGATGTCAGTATTGGACTGTTTAAAAGAATAAAGACCAATACCCAGCATTGCGATAAAGTAAAGGCCTAGCGATATAAAAGTGGCAGCTTCCATGGGTATCCTTGGGTTAATATGTAAAACTAAAGACTGTTGCCATTGAAGACTGTTGCCATTTAGCATCAATTTTTCTGGTATCCATGCTAACAAGGTAAGTAGGAATACACTAGTGACATCAACTTTTAATATTCAATGGCGGGCATTCAATGCCCTTAATCTGGCGCAATTATATTCAATACTAAAATTACGCCAGGACGTGTTTGTGCTTGAACAGCGCAGTTTTTATGCAGATGTGGATGATGGCGATCAAACAAGTTGGCATCTGTGTGCCTACAATGATAATACATTAGTTGGCTACACTCGGCTGCGCCCTTTGGAGCCCCAGGGCTACAAAATTGAACGGGTGGTGTGCGCAAAAGCCTATCGCGGTCTGGGACTGGGGCATAAGTTGATGCAAGCATCATTAAAAAAGATATCCAGCTTGGCAGCGGGATGTGAGGTAACCTTGTCAGCCCAAACCGAGGCTTTGGCTTTTTATCAAGCATACGGCTTTGTGGCTCAGGGCAGAGCTTATGATGACGGCGGTATAGAGCACAGGGATATGTCCTTAACATTACCTAAGCCTGGCTTATAGCAGGTAAAGATATAGCTTTACTGCCTTTTTTAGCCAGTAAAGTTGTTTTAGCTTTAGGCGGTAAACAGCATCTGCTGTTTAAGTTTGCTGCGAATCAACTCCACATCCTGAGTGTTTTCTCCCACCACCACTAAACGTGTATTTTTCAGCTCAAGGGATTCTGCAGTTAAAAAGCCGTCAGTAAGGTTATCCTGTGTTTTGTAACCCTTAATATTGGGGACGACAAAAACCGTCACTTTGCTATTTTCGCCCTGCATGACGATATGTAAGCTTTTTACTTTTTCGAATTCACAATCATTTGCGTAATAAACCTGGCCGATGTTGCTTGATAAATGGCCGCCATATTGGGCTAATTTGGCATTAACTTGTTGTAGTGTAAAGTTTTCGTTAGCTTGCAATGCGTGAGGCCCCTCATGGTATACATGGGCCAGTGATTGGACTGATAAATCAATATAGCTTGGTTGTTGCCAGAGGGTAAAACTCAGACCCACCACCAGGGTAATAGACGCGGCCAGAGAAAAGAACAAGCGATTACGCCTAGTCTGTTTATTATGGGTTTCTATGGTCTGGCGGAGAATTAATTTATGGGCCAGATCATCTGGTATTGAAACCTCAAGCGCTTTTTTTAGACTAGCATTGGTTTTCCTGATGTCAGACCAAAACTGTTGTTTGGCGCTGTCTTTTTGGGCCGTTTCCAGCAGTTGTTGATCATCGCAATCAGGATCAGCATAAATGATCCTACGAAATTCTAAATCATCCATTTTTACGTCCTCTATTGTCATTGCTTTTTGCTAGCGTCTCTTTAATTTGGTTTCTGGCCCTGAATAATCGGGTCATGACGGTGTTTTTGTTTAAATTCAACTGCTCGGCTATTTCCTCTCCACTATAGCCAAACATAACTTGCAACATCAGAGGCTCTCTATATTCTTCATTGAGCCCACTCATGATATTGCGCAGCTCCCTGTGTTCAATTTCCACCTCATTAGCCAGGTGATCGTCGGCAATAGCCACGTCATCTAAATCAACCAAATTAAATTGTTTACGTTCAAAGCGCCGGGCATTTTCCCGTCTTAAAATAGTAATTAACCAGGATTTAGCTGCCTTCTCATCTTTTAATGAATCCAGAGACTTCCAGGCCCGAAGAAAGGTTTCCTGGACTATATCTTCGGCTACCGCTTTGTTCTTCACTAGCCAATAAGCATACCGGTATATGTCGCCGTGTAAGGCATATACCAGGGTTTCATAGCGTTTTTGTTTATTTAGCATGTCACTAGAGACCGTTGCTTGTTTAAATTTATTTCGCATGTTCATGACTTTTTATCTGCCTTACACAATGCTGGCTATTATTCGTTAAAATTGTTGGTGGTTAATTCAATCCAATTTCAGCCACTGGCAATAGGTTGCAGTGACTATTGATTTTATCCGGACTAATTGCCAACCACTTCCTGTGGCTGTGTTAAACGGATTTTGGGTACAAAGGCTCAAGCGTCTTAGTACGGCTATCCGTTGCCCGATCATTGTCTCGTATACTTTTTAGCGTTTGATGCAGGTCACTAGCACTGAATTGTTCTGGTGAGCGTCCAAAGCGATAGGCAAACAAGTGATCAATTGCTGTATTCAATTGTGGCTGATTGATACTCGATTGCAGTGCTGACAAGTTAGCCTGTGGCATATGCAATTTAATCTGCAACCAGTCAATTAAAGCGGGCGTTATCTCCCCTTTTTTACCTTGAGTTAATGCTTGTTCCAGTTTTTTCCAGGCAGGCTTTTCGCTATTGTCCCTAGCGCGGGGGGGGGGGAGGGCCGCCACTTTTGCGCGACTTTGCCAAGCCCACATCAGCAAAGTGAGTAACCACAGTATCAACAATATCCAGCTGCTAACTGACCAAAAAGAAGGGGGGTGACCTGACGATAAGTCAGGTGACACACTGGCTTTTTCATCAATATTCTTGGGGGCCAGAACCGTATTTTTGGCTGATGGCGCACGGGTCGCAATAGGTGATGATTGTGCTGCAGCGCCGGGGCTTATATCCAGGGTGCGGGCCGGTAATTGTGCATACTCAACTTCTCTGGTAAGAATATTAAACCAGGGCACACTCACGGCCGGGATCTGCAACTTACCGACCTGGGTGGGAATGATGGCCAGAGTTTCTTTGCGCTGAGCGATAAGGGTATTGTCTTTTTCAACCGTAGTGGTATCAGCCTGGTCTGGATACACTTTTACGCTATCGGGGTAAAGGCTACCAATCTCTGGCAACTGTTCTTCGATAACGCCCACAGCTGTCAATGTAAGGGTACGTGTTATGGGTTCACCTACGGTAAATTTACCGTCGACAGGTTGCCACTGTTCACTCAGCTCTACATAATCGCTGGGTAGCCAGCTGCCAGTGAATTGGCCGGGAATAGGTAATATGTTGATTTCTTGATCCGGGCCAACCCGACTGATGGTTTTGCTGCGATTGAAAAAGCCGAAATTTTGTTGCCTTTCCTCAATGATTTCACCTTCAAATAGCGGCCCTTTTATGGTGAAGGCCCCACTTTTTTGCGGGAGCACGGCAAAGGTGCGTTCTATTATACGGTAGCGCTTGGCATTGATAATATCCGCATATTCCGCATCTTTACCAATTTGTCGAATTTCGCCATTTTCCAGTGTCGGGGCTGACAAGCTTCCCCGCTGCAAGTCCCGGGCCAAGTGTAGCCTAATCGTATACTTGATTTGCTGCTGTAAATAAGCTTCAGTCATATCCACTTCTGTGGTGACAAACACATCCCGGCCTTCGCTATTTTTACTGGCAGAGACCGGCAGTACCATTAACGTAATGGGCTGGGAACTTTGTCCTTCAACTGTAAAAGACGGGATCGTGAAACGTCCTTTTTTACGGGGAATAAGTATGGTGTTCCAAATAGTCGAGCGAGTGGTATCAAAGTTAATCATTTGCGTTTGGCTGCTAACGGATGTTCTGCCCACCACAAAGTCTTTACTTAATATAGACGGGTCAAAAGCGTCTCTTGATGGATCGCCCTTTGCCGTTACGGTGAGCACGATGGATTCATCCAATAAAACCGGATTTTTATCCACACTGGCGGTTAGCTCAGTGACTTTGGCATTAACGGCAAAAGTTGCCATGATAAGGGGTAATAATAGGCTTATGAAAAATGTTCTGTGAAACTTTGTCACGATCACCAGTTCCTCTGTAATTGTGTTGGCATGCGTTGGCGTTTGCGTTGCTGATTTTCGATCTGCATTTTACGCTTAAGTAAAAAAGCAGGATCATCGGGTACCTTGTTTAACAAGGTCTGCATGCGCTGCATTTGTTCTTTTTCCTGATCTGTTAATTGTGCTGGTTGCGCCACTTGTTGACCTTCTTTTGTCTCTGGCTCAGGGGGTTGTTCAGTTTGCTGACCTGACTCATTATTTCCCTCTTGAGCTTTATCTTTTTCTGGCGGTTTATCTGTTGCTGATTCATTCGGATTGTCTTGGCTCGATTGACTGTCGTTAGTTTTGTCCTCCCCGGGTGATCCCTCGCCAGCTGACTCCTCACTGGGAGAAGATTGATCTTGGCTATCACCTTGGCCGTCTTGCGAGTCACCGCTATCGTCACCTTGCTCCTGTTGCTCCTGTTGCTCTTGTTGCTCTTGTTCTTTTTGTTGTTGCTCCAATAACGCTTTATTGGCCCTGGCATCTTCATGAGCCGGGTCTTTTGCCAGCACCTTGTCGTAGGTCGCCATGGCTTGTTCAAGCTCACCTAGTTGGGCCAAAGCATTACCCTGATTGTAGAGGGCATCGGTACTATCAGATTGCCTAAAGGCTTCAAGTGCCTGTTGATAGTCCTGGTTTTTGTAGTAGGCGGTTCCCCGCCACAGAGGGTCGTCAAAAGCTTCGGCGGCCCCGGCAAAATCCTGTTGCGCCATGGCTTGTTGTCCTTGCTGATCGCCCGTTTTCCATATATCTGTCAACGTGTTTGCATTGGCCGTGGGGCTGTATAGGGGGGTCAGCATGCTTAACAGAAACAAACTGACCATTCCCCGTCGAAAGCCATAAGCAGCCAGAGGTAAGATTAGCAGGAGTAAATAAGGGCCCATTTCCTTCCATTTATCCCCAAAATTGTCAGCAGATTGTTCATCCTGTTGTTTATTTTGGCGTTCAAGTAAAGACTGATTTTTCAGATAATCGATATCCTCGTCGTCAGAAGACATGGCAATGTAGCGACCGCGACCCGTGCTGGCGAGCGTGCGCAAATTACTGACGGACAACTTTGGCAGCACAATAGCTCCGCTGCTGTCTTTCATAAAGTCGCCATTGGTTAATTGAATGGGCGCGCCTTCTTCAGTGCCTACCGCCAATATTGATAGTCGAAAGGGGGTATTGCGCAGCAGCTTGTTAACCTCATTCACCTGATTATTTTCTATACCGTCGGTGATCCAGAAAATTTCCCCTTGTTGATAACCTGCGTTGGTCAGCAGCTCAATGGCCGCCAGTAAACCTAAATAGGGTTCACTGCCTGCTACGGGCATGATTTCCGGGGTTAAACTGGGAATTAAGGTCGTTAAGTTTTGTCCATCACTGCTTAAAGGGCTAATGGTAAAGGCATCACCTGCATAAGCGACCAAGCCTGTCTCGCCTTCAGCGATAGCGTTTACCAGATCGATTGCCTTGTATCTGGCTCTGGCTAAGCGGTTTGGTTTTACATCCGTAGCACGCATCGATAGGGACATGTCGATCACCACGACCTTGCCACTGTGCAACTGGTAGACAGGTTGAGGTAATCTTTCCCAGGTAGGGCCTGCGATGGCCAGTGTCGCCAGCACCCAACCCACAGCCAATAAGTATAAAGGAGGTTTAGTTTGTTTGCTATTTTCACTGGTCACCAGATGGGTGTAAAGGTGGCCTGCTAACACGGATTGCCAACCTGATTGCTGTTTATGTAAGTATGTAATCACTGCTACCAGCAGTATCAGGGGTATTAGCGCCATCAACCATAATGGACGCAGAAAATGAAAATCAGCTAAATGCAGCATATCCATTATTTAGCTCCTTTATGGCGGTTGAGTAACCAACTGAAAATTGGCCGTAATGACAGGCATACGGTCAGTAGTAGTGCCAATGCCAATGGATAAAAATACAGCGCTTGCAGAGGGCGCATTTGCCGACTCTCCCGGGAAATGGGCTCGAGTTCATCGAGTTTTGCATATATTTGTTCCATTGACTGGGCATCCCTGGCGCGAAAATATTGCCCACCGGTTGACTGGGCAATTTTGCTTAACATGTCTTCATCAAGCTCTTGTGAGGGATTGATTTGGCGATCACCAAAAATACTTTGCACCAGCATTCTGTCGGCACCCACGCCTATGGTATAAACAGTGACGCCATTGTTAATAGCCAGTTCATTTGCCTGTTCGGGCGTGATATTACCCGCTGTATTTTGTCCATCGGTGAGCAGTATTAAAACCTTGTTAGACTCTTTTTTAGTGGAAAAACGCTTGATCGCCAGGCCAATGGCATCACCAATAGCGGTTTGTTCACCTACCAGTCCGATCATAGACTCATTTAATAACTGCCCCACGGTTTTCCGGTCATAGGTCAGTGGTGCTTGCAAATAGGCTGTATCGGCAAATAAGATTAACCCTAGGCGATCTCCAATGCGTCTTTCGATAAAGCCACTTAATACATATTTTATCATAGCCAAACGGTGGACCTGACGGCCATTAACCTGCATATCATCAATTTTCATGCTGCCGGATAAATCTACTGCTATCATTAAATCCCGCCCTTGTGCTGGTATGCTAACTGGCTCACCCAGCCATTGTGGACGTGCGCTTGCGCCTACCAGGGTAACCCAGGCCAGAAGAGAGATGCCCAGCAGCAGTAAATTTTTGCTTGGTTTTTTACTGGTAACTTCTAGTCCTTGGGTTAATTGGGGGACACGCAAAGCGGCAGCTTGCTGCTGGGTTTTTGCGGGTAAAAAATAAGCGAGTAAGGGCAGGGGCAGGGCGAACCACATCCACCACCAGGCAAATTCAAACATGGGGCTGTTGTTCCTGTGGTTGTATTTTTTTATTTGGCGGCACGGCGTATCTTATCCAGATACGTATTTGTGCTACGCAGTTTGCAAAATCAGGTTCAGTACCGGCGTCACGGCGATAGCAATGGGCTTGCAATAGACTGAACTGCTCAGCGAAGATGGCTTGTTGCTTGTGGGGTAATTGACTCACCAAAAAAGTCTGCCACTGTTTGCCATGCAGGCTGGCAACTTGATGTTTAGGGAAGTACACCATCGCCAGACGCTTTAGCAGAGTATTGAGTTGTCCAGGCCAGGTTTGTTGTGCTTTGTTTATGTCTGATAGCAATAAAAGTGCCTGGCGTTTAGCGCGGCCAAGATGGTGTTTTTTACGCCACAAAATTATTCCCCAAGCTATACCTAGCAAAATAACCACCAGCAATAGCCACCAGCCATAGGCTAAGGGCCAAAAACCGATAGCGTCAGGTAAATGAATGTCTTTTAGTTCACTAAGCGGCGTCATTATAGTTTTCCTCCGCTCAATTTTCCTAACTGCATTTCCAGAGGTAACGCAGCAGTGATGGGGATGACCTGGGCTCGACACTGTTTTAAGGTCTCGGTTATGTCAGCAAAATGACGTTCGTGTTGCTGAGCATAACGCTGGGCAGTGTTTTTTTCGCCTAACATGATCTTTTGTTGTGCTACGCCATCTGTCAGCGAAACGGTCTGGGTTACAGCGACGGGTGGCAGTGCATGTTCAAAAGGATCGCTTATGGGATAGGCGATGATTTCGCAATGGCGGCTTAATTGACTCAGGTGTTGCTGAGCCGCTGCGTCCAGATGACTGAAATCGCTGAGTAAGAAAATAAGGCTACCTGGATGTGCCAGACGTCTAAGGCGAGCGCAAGCGTCAGAGAATGGCACACGATTGGCGTGAACAGCCTGTGGCTCCTGAAGCTTTACCAAACCATTGAGTAATGATAATACGGCTTTTTGACGCATTAGGGGCTTGAACTCCAGATGCTGACTTTGGTTATAGACCAAACCGCCTATTCTATCCCCTCGCTTACGTGCCGCCCAGGCAATCAGAGACGCCAGATGCGCTACCTGCACCGATTTAAACAGCAACTGGGTACCAAACTGCATGCTCGACGAGAGATCTGCCAGAATAAATACTGGGCGTTCTTTTTCTTCGCGAAAGACTTTGGTATAGGTTTTTCCTGTTCGGGCTGTTACGCGCCAATCTATAGCGCGAATATCATCTCCTGGCTGATAGTGCCGTGCTTCATCAAACTCCATACCTCTGCCTTTGGTTTTGGCCAAATAGCCACCACTGAGGTTGGCCTGCACGGCTCTGGCTGGAGACAAGTTTAATAAGCTGGTTTTGCTCTGGTAATACAGCAGTTCTTTTATGCCCAGGTTGACACCATCGCTGTGATGATCCTTTAACCATTTTTCTACATCTTGCATTCAGTTGGACTCTATGGAACGGGGACGAGTTGTAATATGCTATCCAGCACCTGATTGCTACTGACACCCTCAGCTTCCGCTTCGTAGGTCAGCAGTAGGCGATGTCGTAATACGTTGTGAAATACGGCTTGTATATTATCCGGCCCTACGAAATCACGACCCATCAACCAGGCATGGGCTCGGGCACATTTATCCAGCGCAATGGTGGCCCTGGGGCTGGCACCAAATTCAATCCAGTTGGCTAATTGCTCGCTATAATTCTGCGGTTGCCTGGTGGCGATAACCAGTTGCACCAGGTAACGCTCTAACGCTTCATCCAGATGAATTTCAAGCAAGGCTTTACGGGCCGCAAAAATATCTTTTTGGCTGAGACTAGGTGGCACCACGGGTGGTAAATTCAAAGCCTCATTGCGGGTTAAACGTAGTACTTCCAGTTCAGTTTCTTCCCCTGGATAATCGATTTCCAAATGCATCAGGAAGCGATCGAGCTGAGCTTCGGGTAAGGGGTAAGTGCCCTCTTGCTCTATGGGGTTTTGTGTGGCCATAACCAGGAATAATTCAGGTAAAGGGTAGGTCGTATTACCCACTGTGATTTGTCTTTCACCCATGGCTTCAAGTAACGCGGACTGGACTTTTGCCGGCGCCCGATTTATCTCATCCGCCAATACCAGGTTATGAAACAGTGGACCTTTTTGAAAGGCGAAACTACCGGTTTCAGGGCGATATATATCTGTACCGGTTAGGTCAGCGGGTAACAAGTCCGGGGTGAATTGCACCCGATGGAAGTCACCTTCAAGGCCTTTGGCTAACGAGTTAACGGCGCGGGTTTTAGCGAGTCCGGGTGGGCCTTCGACTAGCAGGTGACCATCGGCTAATAATGCGATCAAAATATTTTGGGTCAAGGTGCTTTGCCCGATCACCTGTGAATCCAAATAGGTTTGTAATTGTTTAAACTGTGAAGCTGCCATATTGCTAATAATTTTCCTGTCTGTGCGGGAGTGGGGCATCTGTGCCCGATTGCGAACCAGTTAACTGACAATGCTAACCTATATAGGGTTGTGTTGGTGAAAAACAATGTTACAAAACTTCATTTTTCATGATTCGCTTCATCCCAGCGGACTAAAGCTAACAATTTGTTTTATATAAATAATTAAATTGCACCAGTGTAGTTAGGAGACGCAGGGGGATCGGCAAATAAGCCATTACACAAGATGGTTAAAAAGACCGCAATACACTAAATTTTGGTTGGACTTTAAAATTATGTATTCTCCCTGTACAATCAGTGTAATATTACAGGTCAGACCACCTGGTGTGGGCACAATTTAAGGGGTAAATCATGACGTCAAAACAAACCGTTACCACACGACAGGGTGATCGCATCGCCATAGTTACAGGCTTGAGAACCCCATTTGCCAAGATGGCTACGTATTTTCATGGTGTACCGGCTGTAGACCTTGGCAAAATGGTGGTCAATGAGATGATGGTGCGTAACAACCTCGACCCGTTATTGGTTGAACAGCTAGTATATGGTCAGGTGGTACAGATGCCAGAGGCCCCTAATATTGCCCGTGAAATCGTGCTGGGTACCAACATGAGTGTACACACCGACGCCTACAGTGTTTCCAGGGCGTGTGCCACCAGTTTTCAATCGACGGTTAATATAGCTGAGTCCATGTTGTTGGGTAATATTCAGGTCGGTATTGCCGGTGGGGCAGATTCTACCTCTGTTTCCCCCATTGGCGTGTCCAAGGCATTAGCCAGGGCATTAACTGATTTGCAAAAAACCAAAAGCCTTAACCAGAAGTGGCAAGTTCTGAAAAAACTCGGCTTGAAAGATCTTATGCCTGTTCCCCCCGCCGTAGCTGAATACTCTACGGGTATATCCATGGGCCAAACCGCGGAGCAGATGGCAAAAACCCATCATATCAGCCGCGCAGATCAAGATGCTCTGGCTCACCGCTCACACAGTCTGGCCGCAAAAAGCTGGAATGAGGGCAGACTTACTTCAGAGGTCATGACTGCCTACGGTGAACCTTTTACGGGTGCATTGGAACAAGATAATAATATCCGTTTCGATTCAAGCCTTGCCAGTTACGCTAAACTACGGCCGGTGTTTGATAAAAAGCACGGCACAGTTACCGCCGCCACCGCTACTCCATTAACTGACGGTGCCTCTGCTGTATTGATGATGACGGAAAGTCGGGCCAAAGCCCTGGGTTATCAGCCTATAGGTTATTTAAAGAGCTACGCATTTGCCGCCATCGATGTAATGGAAGACATGTTAATGGGCCCATCCTATGCGACGCCAATGGCGCTGGAACGTGCAGGTATGAGCCTAAACGATTTAACCCTTATTGATATGCATGAAGCCTTTGCTGCCCAGACTCTTGCCAATCTTAAAATGTTTGCCAGTGATAAATTTGCCCGGGAAAAGCTGGGTCGTAACCAGGCTACGGGTGAAGTGGATATGGACAAGTTTAATGTAATGGGCAGTTCTTTGGCTTATGGTCATCCTTTTGCCGCCACGGGTACGCGTATGATTACGCAAATGTTAAATGAGCTCAATCGCAGAGGCGGTGGCACCGGGTTATTAACCGCTTGTGCTGCAGGTGGTTTAGCTGCAGCAATGATAGTTGAAACTGAGTAAGGGCAACAAAATGACAAATATAAAAAACACAGACAATCTTGCCCCTGGTGCATTTACCCTGACGACCCGGGAAGATGGTATTGCTATTTTAACTATGGATGTCCCTGGTGAGACGATGAATACACTTAAGGTGGAATTTGGTCAACAAGTCAACGACATGCTGGATAAGATTCAAGGCGACAGCAGTATTAAAGGTGTCGTCATTATTAGCGGTAAAGAAAATTCCTTTGTTGCGGGTGCCGATATCAGCATGTTAGCCGCCTGTGCCAGCGCCGAAGACGCACAAAACATGGCTCAAGCAGGGCAGAAAGTCTTTCAGCGTATCGAAGATATGGCGATCCCGTTTGTAGCCGCTATTCATGGGCCTGCGTTGGGTGGGGGCCTGGAGCTAGCATTGGCTTGTCATGCACGGGTATGCAGTGACGATAGTAAAACCCAACTTGGCTTACCTGAAGTGCAGCTTGGATTATTGCCGGGTAGCGGCGGAACCCAGCGCTTACCCCGTTTAATTAGCGTGCAACAAGCGATGAAAATGATGCTCACGGGTGCCCCTGTGCGGGCCAAACAAGCAAAAAAATACGGCATTGTTGACGACATGGTACCCCGCTCTATATTGCTCGAAGTGGCGATAGAGATGGCCAAAAAATCTAAACCTACACGCCATCCGGTCAAACTTGATTTGCTGGGTAAGGCCCTTGAGCGCACACCTTTTGGGCGAAAAATTCTATTCAAACAGGCCCGCAAGCAAACCCACAGTAAAACCCAGGGTAATTACCCTGCTCCCGATTTGATTATCGATGCCATTGCAACGGGATTAGATAAAGGTAAAGAGCGAGGCATGACTGTAGAGGCTAGCCATTTTGGCAAGCTGGTCATGACGCCTGAATCTAGCGCATTACGGGGGTTATTTTTCGCCACCACTGAAATGAAAAAAGAAAGTGGTGTGCCAGGCGTTAAATCCGCAAAACTGCATAAAGTAGGTATACTCGGAGGCGGTTTAATGGGGGGAGGCATAGCCTTTGTCACTGCGACTAAAGCTGGGCTACCGGCACGTATCAAAGATATTCGTTCTGACGGCATAGCCCACGCGATAAAGTATTCCTACGATATTTTAAATACAAAAGTAAAACGCCGTTTTATGCATAAATCAGATATGCAAAAACAGTTGGCGTGTTTAACCGGCTCCCTTGATTATGTTGGGTTTAGTGATACTGATGTCGTGATCGAAGCGGTCTTTGAAGACTTGTCTCTTAAACAAAAAATGCTGGCAGACGTGGAAGAGCATTGCAACGATCATACCATTTTTGCCTCAAATACCTCTTCCATACCTATTGGCCAGATTGCCGCCCATGCGAAACGGCCTGAGCAGGTGATTGGTCTGCATTATTTTTCCCCCGTTGACAAAATGCCCCTGGCAGAAGTGATTGCCCACCAGAGCACATCTGATCAGACGATTTCAACCACGGTTGAATTAGCCAGAAAACAAGGCAAGACTCCTATAGTAGTTAAAGATGGTGCCGGATTTTACGTGAATCGCATACTCGCGCCCTATGTCAATGAAGCCACTGAAATTATGTTGTCTGGTGAGCCAATCGAGCATATCGATAAATCATTGGTGAAATTTGGCTTTCCTGTGGGTCCAATCAAATTGTTGGATGAGGTCGGTATTGATGTCGCCACCAAGATCACGCCCATACTGCAGGCCCAATTTGGCGATCGTTTTAAATCGGCTCAAGGTTTCGTCAAAATTTTGACGGATGATCGTAAAGGCAAAAAAAATAAGCGCGGTTTTTATGACTACTATGGCAAAAAACCGGGTAAGGAAGTGGATGAAAGCGTCTATACCTTGCTCGATATTATTCCCAATCGCAAGTTGAGCACTAAACAGATTGCCGAGCGCTGCGTATTGTTAATGTTGAATGAGGCGGCCATGTGCCTGGCTGAGGGCGTAATACGGAATGCCCGAGATGGTGATGTAGGGGCCATTTTCGGTATAGGTTTCCCCCCTTTCCTGGGCGGTCCATTTCGCTACATGGATACACTGGGGATCCCTCATGTGGTGGCAAGGCTGGAATACTACCAGCAACAATTCGGGGGTAAATTTACCCCCGCGGACAGTTTGAAAACCATGGTGGCGGAAGGTAAGAATTTTTATTAATTGTCTTATCTAACCCGTTACTGTGAAGCCGGCTTAGGGCGGCTTTTTTCATCAAAAATGTAAATATATTTTATCAGCGGTGCGCTGGGACAGCAGGGGGTAAAGTGTTTAGTGTGATTTTGTTGTTTATCACAACCGGTTTGTATTGTTATGTGCAGGCGTTCAAAAGTGCCTTGAGGGCTAAAAAATGGGCGTTGATGGGGCTTGTAGCCGGGCCGGCAATATTGCCGTTATTCAGTGTGCATAAGCGCATGGCCTTACGCCGGGCTCGCGGGGCGCACTGCTGTTTATTTCATGCATAAAAAACAGAGGCTATTACTGTTTCTTCAAATTCAGTCAATGTGATATTTTACACCCACAGTGATTAGCGCGGCGGTCTGGCGGTTAAAGCCTGATGTTATAGGCTCTCTGGCGTATGACAATAGGTAAAAGGATCAGGCTTTGTTATTGGGTATGAGGTGCTTTAAGTTAATGGTTTTCTTTTAGCAGGCGTTCAAACTGCGCTGAACTGAATGGCTCACTATATAAGTGCCCCTGCAGCATTTCACATTCAAAACCACGTAATATTGACAGCGGCTCCTCATTCTCCACTCCTTTAGCCACGATTTTTAGGCCTAAATTGTGCGCTGTGGTAATGATTGCTGCGTTAATGTGCCTGTCTGTCTATGCTGCTGGTGGCAATATCATCAATAAAAGCTTTTTCTATCTTCAAAGTATTAAGAGTGAAGCGTTTAAGATAGGCAAGGGATGAACAGCCTGTACCAAAGTCGTCCAGTGCCAGA
Organism: Paraglaciecola sp.; assembly: GCA_046709505.1. Lineage (GTDB taxonomy): Bacteria > Pseudomonadota > Gammaproteobacteria > Enterobacterales > Alteromonadaceae > Paraglaciecola. The sequence goes on from JBKEFM010000039.1 coordinate 15,226, forward strand.
TGAATACCGCGCTCTCGTAATATATTCATCATACGCAGGGCGTTTTGGGGATTTTGCATCAGTATGCTTTCGGTGATCTCACATTCAAGATGCAGGGGAGACAAGTCAGCTTCACGTAAAACCTGTTCTATTTTTTCATCTAAATCCGCAAGTTCACATTACCGCGCCGAAATATTGACGGCTACCCGGCCGGTAAATAGTCCCTGGCTTACCCACCGCTTGGTATATGCGCAGGCTTTACGCAGCAACACTTTGCCTATTTCTACGACCTGGCCTGTTAGCCGTTTAGCTACTCTGCAATCACCTAGTCAGTCTAAGCCTATGGAGCTCGATTTTAATCAAGATCTTCTGGCGTCTCGATATTTATTTTATTAGCGGGGATGTCGTTCTGGTCGCTATACAAGATCAATTGACCAAATTTTGTTTTTGCAGACATCTTGGTTATGAATTGCTGCAAATCACTGAAATTAAGCAAAGCGAGTTGTGCAAGGATAATATTGTTTAACTGAAACGGGTGATCTTCTGTCCCCAGCGCGAGCCAAAGGCGCTGGCTTTTCATGCTCAGGTTAGTATCTTTTGCGGTAAGTTGTTTCATTACGCCATATTTTAAATCATGCCAGTGATCTGCGTACTGGGATAAATTAGCGCTAAACTGACGCATAAAAGTGTGGATCGCGGTAATGAGTTTTTGCGCTGAATATTTAGGGGATTGAATATATAAACTTATTCCCGGATGTTGATTGTAGGGAACATAACCACTACCAACCAGATAGCCCAATTGTTGCTGTTGGCGAGCGTAATTGAAAAAAGCCGGTGCCAAAAGTTGCTCGGTTAACATACTTAGTATTGTGTCGCGACACGATACACTTGGTGCCTGGTAATATACGACGACTGCTGCTTCCGGGTGATCGCTACTCAGTTGGTGCAACTGAGTAGGAATATTACATAGGTTGAGTACAGATCTGGACAGTCGCTTGTTGACTGAGTATTGGCTGGCAAATGTTGTTATATCTGCGGCAAATTGCCGTGCGTCTGTTAACAGCCAATTGCCGTAGCTTAATATATCCACATGAAAGCTGCTAAATAGGGCCTGTTTGGTGGTACGCAGTTGGTTTAGATCCGCTTGTTGCATAATGGTAGACATGGCCAATGGCGCATGAGTATGGGGTTGCATAAGTACCGATAACCGGGAAAAAAGCCGATTGATGGGTTTATTTAACAAGTTATTACGTAAACCCCGCCATTGCAGTTGCTTTATTTGCTCAAAATAAGGTTCGAAAGAATCAAAAGCCTCGATCTCCCTGATTAGATCGACACAAAAATCCAGTTGTTTTGGACTGAAGCCACTGGTATGCAAAGAAAATCCACATTGATGGGAATACACGTTAAAGTGCAGCCCCGCTACATTGGCTTGATAGTATTTTCGGTGTAAAGCCTCATTAAGAAGCGCAATCCACAATCTTTTTAAGGTAGCAGTCACGACACCCTGGCTTGTTGCCGCGCAGTCAAAAGAGACATAGCAATCTCCTCTGGGCTGATTAAATTTATCATCTTGTCCATACCAGGCATCGACCTGACTGGTATGGACTATTTTTTGTGGCAAAACATATGCGCTGTCTACCGGCAAGGGTTTATATACAAGGGTCAAATATGGATTCGCTGGTGGCAAAGATAAAGTCGGCACCGGCTGGGGATCTTTAAGGGCACATAATAATGCTTGATCCAGGGGGACGATAGAATAGGGTGTGTGATACCACTTGGCTTGGGTATCGGTTTTCAGGTTTGGCTGGATCAGCTTTATGCGCATATTAGTGGGTGTAAAATACCCCAGTAATTTTATTACCGCTGTGCTATCGGGCTTATCTAATATATATTCTCCCGCTAATACATGTTCCGGCGGATACAGGAACATAGCATCAGCTATGCCGATGGCGTCATCTATGGCTTTTATGCCATTGGCATAATTCCAAATCAATTGATTGATTTTTTGTTTTTCTACAAAGCGCCAGTCCAGGTTGTCTTGTTGCTTGATAAGTTGAATAAAATAAAACAGGGCGTTAAGGATATTCTTTATATCATCTGCACCATTTTCGGTTAACTGCAAATTGATATTGAAATCTCTGAAGTTACTCCCTTCTATGCCTCCCCCTGCACTGAGATTAGTGACCAAATTTTGCTGTTTTAAATAGGTGAGTAAACTGCCCTCACCTTCATCTCCGATTAAATCACTGATTAAACCCAGAGGCTTGCCACGATAGTAAGACTGAAGGTTAGGCAGTGCAAAGGTGACGATTAAGCGTCTGGTATCGGTAAGAGATTGTATATTGATTTTTACACCCAGTTGTTGAGGTAGGTATAATTGTGGGTAGGGGATTAAGGTTGGCTTTGCACCTGAAGCTAACCCTGAAAAGTGTTGCTCAAAGATTTTTATGCTTGTATCCAAGGCCTGGCTGCTGATGATGCAGATACAAATATTGCCCGGAAAGTAACTTGCCTGATGCATTTTTTTTAAGCGACGTTGGAGTTCTTGCAGACTTTGCTGAGTTAATGATTGTTTATTACCCACTGAAAACTTACTGAAGGGGTGGGCAGGATTAGATGTCTCTTTGTGGACCTGATATAAACGCCGTAAATCATCTTTTACCTTTAAGGAAAACTCGGCCTCTATGGCTTCAATTTCTCCCGCAATAGCTTGTTGCTTAAATAACGGCTGAGTCAGCATGGCGGCAAAGTGCGCAAAGCAAAGGGGTAATTTGTCATCAGATACGCAAAAATAGTAGTGACTATATTCACTTCCTGTTGCAGCGTTTAGGTTGCCTGAATGTAAGCTTAAAAAGTCACAGAACGTATCTGTATTAGGAAACTGGCTATTACCCTGAAACAACATGTGTTCCAGAAGGTGGCTTAGTCCTTGGCTATCCAGGGGATCGTTGAAATGCCCGTTTCTTATAGTGGCGGCTACGGCAGCATGATCACAATCGTGATCTTCAACAACCATAGCACGCAGACCGTTTGCTAATGTGAGATATCGGTATTGGCGACCATCACCTTCAGTTGTTAGCAAAATGTTAACTCTCGTGAATTATTTTTACCTATTTATAGTATGACGTAAAAAAATGTCAACTCTCAGATTTTTAACTGTTTTATTTGCTATATTAAGCAACAATCAGCTTTTTTACCGTTCAGTTGTACCTTATGCACGTTATAATCATGCGCCACGGCGATGCAAAGCCCGTTCATGGGGAAGATAGTCTTCGCCCGTTATCTTCCTTTGGTCACAAGCAAGCTAAAGCCGCTGGCAAGTGGTTGCAGCACCGCTATTTAACCGGTGGCATAGACATGTGTCTAGTTAGTCCCTATGTCAGGGCCCGGCAAACTTTGGCTGATGTCAGTGGTGAAGTGAATATTAATCATGAGGTTATCTGTAATGATGTGACTCCGGATGGCAGCGTGCGGTTGACACATGATTATCTCGATTTTTTAATCAGTGATAATCAAATTAGCCATTCCTTGCTCATCATCAGTCATATGCCATTTGTCAGCTATTTAGTCGATGAATTAACTGGTTCTGAGCAATCACTTTTTTTTGATACGTCCAGCATTATGACAATTGAATATTGCCCAGAAAAAATGCGGGGTACATTGCTTGAGGTCTATCACCCTCTATAATCTCAGATTTCACGTTTATCCGACATTCTGTACCTAAAGTCGAGATTTTAAATTCTGAGTTTATTTTCGTTCAAAACACATTTAGATTTAATAAGCGTCGTCAAAAAAATATTAATAGAGTGTTTTTAGAACTAAGTTTGTACAAAAATAAATTGTGGTTTCAAGTGCGCAATGTCAGGTCTATGAGTTGAATCCAAGGATGATTTTTTGGAGGGATATACATGGAGGGTAAAATCTTCCAGCTTATTTATAGCAGGCCTTAGAGCATTATGTTTACATGCGCAACTGACTCACGTTGAAGCGTTTCAGGGTACCCCCGTCTCCTTCTATCGCTAACCGCGTTGCATTTAGTCGGTACATGCTTATGGGGCTGAGTTCCTTTGCCCCCCAATGACTTTGGGACGATATTTTATTTTCATTCTTCAGCTAATCCGTCTTTTTATTCAAAGGGGCAGGGAAATGGACATATTACGGACTTTGCAGACAATAAACATAACCCTTGCTGCAACCCTGGCTTTGTCTAGTCGAAGCTTACCTGATCAGAAGCCTTATAATACTCAGGCATGACGCGCACTGTTTTGACCATATTGTCTTTCATCTCGAGGATCTCAATGGGATATCCGGCCAAACGTAAACCTATATTTGCCTGGGGAATATCTTCCAAATATTCCAAAATAATTCCATTGAGTGTTTTTGGGCCTTCAGTGGGAAAATGCCAGCTCATTTCTTTGTTTAATTCACGGACGTTGGCACTGCCATCTACCACCACACTGCCATCTTGCTGGGTATCGGTTTCTTTGCTGTGATCGGGTAAAATACTGGTAGTGAAATCACCAATTATTTCTTCCAATATATCTTCCAGGGTAACCAGGCCCTGAATATCACCGTACTCATCTACCACTAATCCAATGCGCTCTTTTACCGCCTGAAATTTATACATCAAGGTATGCAGAGGTGTCGATTCCGGGGTAAAATAAATTTCCCGAACTGCCCGCAAGAGACTGGATTTGGTAAATTGATCTTTAGATAATAATCGTAATGCATCACGGACGTGAACAAAGCCAACGGCATCATCAATACTGTCCCGATACAATAAGACACGAGTGTGTTGCGAGTTAACAAGCTGCTTTTGGATATCTTTCCAGTCATGATTTATATCGATAGCCACAATATCACTACGGGGTACCATAATATCTTCTGCGGTGACTTTCTCTAAATCCAGAATGCCCACTAACATATCTTGGTGTTTCTTGGGGATCATGGCACCGGCTTCATGAACAACGGTGCGTAACTCTTCACGGCTTAAACTGTTGTCGTCATTTTCAACTGTGCTTATACGCAAGATCGATAGGATGACATTGGTAATACTGTTGACTAAAAATACCAGAGGATAAAGGACTTTTAGCATAGGCAGTAATATGAATGAAGCCGGAAAAGATACTTTTTCCGGATACAAGGCTGCGATGGTTTTCGGTGTTACCTCAGAAAAAATCAAGATCACGAGAGTCAGAACTACAGTAGCTATGGCTATTCCCATATCACCATATAGCCGTATCCCAATCACGGTTGCCACCGCTGAAGCGGCAATGTTGACCAGATTGTTACCTATAAGAATAAGACCGATGAGTCTGTCCGGGCGTTCTAATAATCTCTGAACCCGCAGGGCACCCTTATTACCTTCATTCCCTAGATGTTTGAGACGATAGCGGTTTATCGACATCATACTCGTTTCTGAACTTGAGAAATACGCGGAGAGAAAAACTAAAATGCCAAGTAGAATGAATAAACTACTGGTTGAGATATCGTCCAACTATTTTGTTCCCTTTATAATGTAGAACGGAGAATTTAAGTGCATTTCGGTTGCTTTTTGAGCTCATGGGTGCACTTTGCGGTTATTGTAGCAAAAATAAAATAGGTCCTTTCAACTCAATATGATTTCTTTTACAAAGCGACTGCCAAAATAGGCCAAACTTAATAATACTGAACCTAGCACCGTGGCAAAAACAATCGGTTTTCCCCGCCAGCCAAATTTTAAATGCCCCAGTAGTTGTACGCTAAATACTATCCAAGCCAATATGGAAAATACGGTTTTATGGGCCTGTTCATGAGCAAACATATTTTCCAGAAACAAAAAACCGCTGATTAACGATAGTGTCAGCAATATTGTGCCCACGGTCAGCAATTTAAATAATATGCCTTCCACCATCATTAATGGGGGTAACGATGAGTGCAATAATGACGCTCTCTTTTCTTTAAGACGCATATTGATATAAGAAAGTTGTAAGGCATAAAGTAGGGCAATTCCCAGGCAGGCATAGGCAAACAATGCGAGGCCAATATGGATGATTAAGCCGGGTCTAATACTTACTTGCATAATGTGCGCGTCTGGAATAAATAAATTCAGCAGTACTAACAACCCGGTAAAGCCAAAGACCACAGGTAATAAAATGGTGTTGGTCATAGTGAAAGCCGCAAGCAGCATAGTTAGGCTGATTAGCCACCCCACTAAAGCCGCCACATTTAGCATACTGAGATTTTGTCCGGGGCCGACAAATATATCTCCCTTGAGCACCCATAAATGAAGCACTAGCGCAATGGCAGCCAACAGATAAGATAATCTGTTGTTAGGGCCTTTTTTGTCGAACAAACGCATTATAATAACGCCTGCAGCAGCAGCGTATAGGCAAAAACATATCAGGGCTAATAACATGATCTAACCTCGAGTTCCTTACAAATGTGGGACGTGTTCAAAACGATAGCCTTTATTTTTTTATACATTATTGACAAAAAGACAACGCCCTTAAGGGCGAAGAGTATAACCATATTGCTAAGGCATACCTAGTGTTACAAGGTAAATCTGCAGCAAACTTACAAAAGCCATCGCTGATTATCATTCCATTGGTTTTTATCTGCCAGCAAATTAGATATAATTATTTTATCCATAATTAATATTACATCGATTCCTATGTTTGAAAATCTCACCGAGCGCCTAGGCAAGACCCTTAAAGACATCAGTGGCCGAGGCCGTTTGTCTGACGATAACATTAAAGATACCCTGCGCGAAGTGCGTATGGCCCTGCTTGAGGCGGATGTTGCCTTGCCTGTAGTTAAAAGTTTTATCGCACTGGTTAAAGAGCGGGCAGTGGGCAGCGAAGTCTCGAAAAGTCTGAATCCCGGACAAGTATTTATTAAAATAGTCCAGTCAGAGCTCGAATCTGTCATGGGACAAGCCAACGAGGGTTTGAATTTAGCTGCTCAGCCACCCGCTGTGGTATTGATGGCTGGCTTACAGGGCTCAGGTAAAACCACCAGTGTAGGTAAACTCGCATTATTTCTCACTGAACGTGAAAAGAAAAAAGTGTTAGTGGTCAGCGCCGATGTATATCGCCCTGCGGCGATCAAGCAACTTGAAACACTAGCCAATGATGTTGGGGTAGAATGTTTTCCCTCCAGCATAGAACAAAAACCTATTGATATAGTTAATGCCGCTGTCGATTATGCCCGGAAGCAATTTTTTGATGTGTTATTGGTTGATACCGCCGGCCGATTACATATTGATAGTGAAATGATGGGGGAAATTCAAGCCCTGCATCAAGCTGTTAAGCCTATTGAAACCCTTTTTGTAGTTGATGCTATGACAGGCCAGGATGCTGCCAATACGGCTAAAGCATTCAATGATGCCTTGCCTCTTACGGGGGTGATTTTAACCAAAACTGACGGTGATGCCAGGGGAGGGGCGGCTTTATCTGTACGCCACATAACCGGAAAACCCATCAAGTTTTTAGGTATGGGCGAAAAATTAGACGCGCTGGAGGCTTTTCATCCTGAACGCGTTGCTTCGCGAATTCTCGGTATGGGCGATGTACTGAGTCTTATCGAAGATGTTGAGCGTAAAGTTGATAAAGATAAAGCGCAAAAACTGGCCAAAAAAGTACAAAAAGGCAAAGGCTTTGATTTGCAAGACTTCAAAGAGCAGCTTGAGCAAATGCGTAATATGGGCGGGATGATGTCGATGATGGATAAAATGCCAGGTATGGGCAACATGACAGCTCAAATCAAGGATAAGGCCAACGATAAATCTTTTAATCAGATGGAAGCGATCATTAACTCCATGACGCTAGGCGAAAGAGAAAAGCCTGAGGTTATTAAAGGTTCTCGTAAACGCCGTATTGCCTTAGGCTCAGGTACGCAAATTCAAGATGTAAACCGCATGCTTAAACAGTTTACCCAGATGCAAAAAATGATGAAGAAAGTCTCAGGCGGTGGCATGAAAAAAATGATGCGCAGTGTCAAGGGTATGATGCCTCCTGGTGGACCAAAAGGCATGCTTCCCCCAGGCTAAAGTATTCTGTCAGGTTACTGTGAATGCCTTTATCTTATAAATATAAGTAAGAGAAGGGTAGCGAGAGACCTCGATGATCACTCATCACGGTCTCATGCTGTTCATGCAAAGCGGTCAAAATCTATGTAAATGATAAAGTGTTAGCGGACGTATAACTGAAAATAGCGATAAAGATGTTCTGACAGGTGGTCTGGCGTGCACCACGAGAATAATGTTACAGGGCACACAGTCGTGGTATATACTTGATCATTATGACGATTAATCCCCTGAACAGCACCTTATTTACCCCTGATCCGACTCAGTTAACCCATTCTCAAGGGGGAGCGCATTTAGGGCCGCCATTACTTTTTTTCAGCGGTGGCTCGGCATTAACCACTTTTAGTCAGCTGCTGAAAAATTTTACCCATAACTCTATACACCTGGTGACTCCCTTTGATTCTGGCGGCAGTTCAGCCAAATTACGTGAGCATTTTTGCATGCCTGCTGTAGGGGATTTACGCAGCCGCTTGCTGGCATTGGCGGATGATGATTTTCCTGATGGCTCCGGTATTGCTGATTTATTGAGTTACCGGCTCTGCCGCAATAGGGGGCAAAAAAAACTGCACACTGAGCTGTTAACTATGCTTAGTGGCGAGCACCCCAGGGTAGTGCAAATTTCTGCGCCACTGCGCGCGATAGTGCTCAGTAAACTGTCAGCATTTTGCGCCAATATGCCAGCGTCATTTGATTTGCGAGGGGCCAGTATTGGTAACCTGGTATTGGCTGGCGATTACATTAAACATGATGCTAAGTTGGAATTATGTATTTCTCGATTTGCCGACATGGTGCAGGTGCGAGGTAGAGTGTGGCCAATTGTTAACGACAATCTGCATTTGGCGGCCGTGCTGCAAAATGGGCAAACTGTATTAGGCCAACATAACCTGACCGGTAAAGAAGTACCGGCTTTGAGCAGCCCGATAGCCCGAATATTTTTAACTGACGATCTGGCAACGGGCAAAGCAGTCGATTGCCAACTTGGTGAGCGTAATAGTCGATTGATAGCCGCCGCAGATCTGATCTGTTATCCACCAGGCAGTTTTTACTCCAGTTTGTTGGCGAATTTTTTACCAAAAGGCGTGGGCAGCGCTATCGCCAAAAATAACGCACCCAAGGTGTATGTGCCCAATCTTGGCCATGATCCCGAACAGCTAGGCATGTCACTTACCGAATCAGTGAAAACCTTGCTTAACCATTTAATGGGGAATGATAATAGCCAGGTTGAAGCCAACCAGGTACTGAATTACCTTTTGATCGACAGTAAAAAGGGTAAATATTGCGGGGAAGTGCCCCATAGTTATCTAAAGTTTTTGGGCATCGAAGTCATCGACGTGTCGCTTGTATCCCTTCGCAGCGCTCCCTATTATGACAATCAGCTATTGGTTGAGGCACTGATGTCATTACCATTACGACCAGCCGTTAGATAAGCCTGGATAATTGAGCCATTGTGGCTTTTGGGTATTTACCGACGCTAGGGGGACACTGCCAATCGCCAAATTTCAACCTTGCACCGATTACCGTTATTCTTAAGCCATTAACTATTAGCGGTGATGCATTCGCTAATTTTGTTCCCCGGGGAATGGATATCAGTTAGCCATAGAAAATCATCACAACTCGACTACATTGCATGGTCATCTGGCATTTATTGTGGCCCCGCAGTGAAGCTTTTGGAAAAAGTGGGTGTTAGATATCAAGGGCATTTCCGCTAGAACAGACTATTTAAAGGGCATTACCCAAACGAGTCTCTTATGCTCTTTTAAAACAAGAATATTGTCATCAGGTGGCTGGCAATCATGGCAGGATCAGTGTTTTTGAGCTTGAAGCCTGGCGACTAAAAAATCCACTGCCGCTTTAACTTTAGGCACCTGGTAACGCTGTTTTTGATAAAGTAAATACACGGCAAAATCTGTATTAGCAGTAATGCGCAAAATGGGTTCAAAAAACAGTTCTTGTAGTTCCCCCCTTAGAATATGCTTAGCCAATAACCACCGCGGTGCCATCATGATCCCTTGCCCCTGGATCGCCTTTTGTGCCAGCCATTTACCATTATTTGAAATGGCCACGGCGGGGGCCGACACGTCTTGCCACTGACCATCAAGCTCACATATCCAGGGTGTTGGTCCAGTGGGTGTACGGTAATATAACCCCTGATGATTTTTTAGTTCATGAACATTTTTTGGGGTACCCATCTTCGCCAGATAAGAGGGGGCAGCAACGGGTATAAATTGATTGTCCATCACCTTAATTGCCAGAACCCGTTCGTTTGGAGCGTACCCGCCCCGAATGGCAATATCTACATCGTCATGACCCAACGCACTTAGCTCATCACTTAACTTCACATCCAGAATTATTTGTGGATACACAAGACTAAATTCTTCCAATAACGGCAATAATATCGGCTCACCCAATTCCACCATTGAACTGATGCGCAGTTGACCCATAGGTTTGGTCTGATAGCTGCGTACGGCTTCATTGCTGCGCTCCAGGTTAAGTAATATTTCTTTGATCTGCAGGTAATAAGTGTGACCTATTTCGGTGAGTTTCACCGCCCTGGTTGAGCGTTTTAATAAGGTTGCACCCAGACTTTTTTCTAAATCGGCCACCCTGCGGGACAAAGACGATG
>JBKEFM010000040.1:0-24902 GCA_046709505.1 Paraglaciecola sp.
AGAATAAGCGATGAATGTTGATCTCTCGCTCGTATAAGCCAGATAGTCCATAGCCTTTACCACCAGTGATATCTGAGAAATATAAGTAATTTAAAAATACCCATAGCACCCGCTAGTTATCATCGCTGTATTGTGTAAAAAAACCTGACAATGGGCTCATTACTCACTTCCCCTGATGAGCTCAATAGGCAAATTAGTGCCAAGTCGAATCATTCGCAAGTTACGGATTGGCTATGTAAATGCTTTAACTAAAAGAAACTTCACAACCAAGAGCACAGAAATCGCAGTGAAAGAGGGATTAGCTGATAAACTGACTCTATACTCAAAGCTATTGGCGTGGCAGCCAACAAGGATAAAGCTTCAAGGGAGGCGGTATATGAGTGCCTCCGTGTCAGAATAGTTGGCACCTCTTACATTTCATTATTTAATTTTAACAGGGGGATAATTTCGACTGATTTCGGGCCCCGTAATATATCATCGGTATACTTCAGGCTTGTATAGCCATAAATTTAAAGAAAGAACAGGTTCCGGAAAAGGTATTTAGTTACTCGATGTGGGCAGGAATTGACGAGGAATATTTGAAATAACGTTAATGCCACCAGGAACAGCTGCGTAATTTTTGTAACGGTCGTACCCCATGTATGCCTGATTTGCTGAAAATAGTGAAAAACTGCATATTGAAAAGCAGCTAAATATTACGGTTCCATTACATATCAAAACGCCATAGCCCCTTTAATATGCAATGGATGTCCCTCTGGACGTTAAAATGTACTGATATATACTGGCTAAAAAAGGGGCTGGTCTTGTGTGCACCCTTTGTTATCACTGCTCTTGTTAAGCCTGTAGATTAGGTCTTATCGCGAACGAGTTCCCTGCCCCTTGCTACCGGTACCCGCTGTTTTTTTTGCCAAATAAATGGTGTGGCAACTGCCCTTTCCCTTGTGAGCCCTGACGGTTTTTGTTTCAACAACAAAACGGGCTTTTTTTAGTTGCTGAGTAAATTTTGGATCATTCCAAGCAGACCAAACGGCTAACATCGCCCCCGGATGAAGGGTTTGTCGTATTGCCAGTAAACTTGGCAGTGAATATAGATTGTTATTATCAGTATGGGTAAACCCCTCTGGTCCGTTATCTACATCTAATAAAACCGCATCATAAGTGGGCTGTGGGCTTTTGAACAGCCCAGCTACATCCCCCAAATGTACCTGCACCCGGCTATCATTTAGCGGCCTGTTAGCACATTCCCCTAAGGGCCCTTTATTCCATTCAATCACTTCGGGGATTAATTCAGCCACCACAACCTGAGAACTAACGGTCGTGGCTTTTAGTGCCGCTGACAGGGTAAAACCCATGCCCAGGCCTCCTACTAGTACTTTACGATTTTCCACCCCGAGGATGTGCGCACAGCCTAGCTCCGCCAGGGCGAGTTCGGAGCAATGAGTGCGGCTGTTCATTAACTCTCCCCGTATACCTGTGAGGTGAATTGAAAATTCATTTTCGCGCTGGGTCAGTTTCAGCTCCCCACCATTGTTGGGGATATTGGCCGTGCCGAGTAATGTCCATGGGATCATATTTTGTTTTTACGAGTGACTGAATTTATCAGGCGATTTTAACATGATTGTAATTTTGTCGCATTTTCTTGCTACTGATTATTTTCCAATTTGATGCACAACCTGTGCTTCTAGAAAAATTTTCACTTAATTTATTTCATGCCTATGCAAATTATTCAGGGCTAGCTATACACTCGATGCTGTGACAAAAAATAATTTACCACCGAAGTCACAGAGTAAGCACATCTAACATGATTCTATTTTAAAAATGATTAACTCTATGCTCTTTGTACCCTGTGTGGTCGCAATCACACAGATTGCCACTAGCCCAGCCTGAGGCAAATGCAGAGCCATGATTTATTTTTAATGAGGGGATAATGTAAGAAAAAGCTGAGCAATAAATACACGCTTGGTAATTTCCTTTAGAACAAAGGTATAATCCTCGACAAGTTACTAGCTGAGGATAAACAAAATTTTATGTCGACCGATAAAAATAAAGACGAAATACCGTCACTTGCGCTGGATAAAGATGATCTTGACTCCTACCACCGTGCCCGGTCCGGTGGCAGCAAAAAATCCCCACCTGCGGATAAAGCCGTAAAACCTGATAACCAGGGCAAAGCTGGCGGGCCGTCCTGGTTGGCTATTTTACTGTTGGTTGTTTTATTAGCAGGGGCCATAGGTTATGGCTTTTACACCATGCAGCTGCAACAACAGGTCATCATCAAGGCTCAGCAACGGATCACTGTTCTCGAGCGCCGCTTATCTGACACAGGTGAAGAAATAGGTGAGTCTGCGGTAGCGATGCAGGTTCGCGTCACCGAATTAAGTGACAAGACCCAGGAATTATGGGAACAAATGGATAAATTATGGGCCTCTGCATGGCGAAAAAATCAATCTGAGATCAAAGACTTGTCGGCCAGTATGAGATCTCAACATAACAAGCTTGAACAAAATATCAGCGCAGTCAAAGGTGAAAATGATTTTAATGCAACTACTATTGGTTTGTTGCAGGAGCAACTGGATTTTAATGTAAAAGCAACGGCTAAAATATCGATTTTATTGGCTGAGATTGAACAAACAGCCACTGACACTGACCAGCAGATGGTGGGCTTACGTGAAAAACTTATCTCTACGGCATTGGCGAACAATGGCCTTTCCAGCCGGTTGGCTGAGCTTGAAAGATGGCGTCAATCTGCACAGCAGCAACTGAAAAGTACTATCCCGGCGGCGCCGAAAACGCCCTAATATCAGACCCAGTAATAAAAAGGAGACCTGATGGTCTCCTTTTTATTTGTCCAGCCTTTATTACATAAAGCTTATTTTACAAAACCTTCATTGGCCTTAACCGTTAACGGGTGATAACCCGGCTTGGCTTCGGTAAATGCTTTGCGCGCTAATACTTTACCTTGGGGGCTTTGCGACAAGGCTTTATACAGAGGTTTAACCAGCTTGTTGCGACCAATACTGACCAGGTAACTGTGTAATCTTGGTAACGCTGGCTGGTACCAGTTATTTACGGCTATTAATAACCAGCTATGGGCAATTTCATTATTCTTACTTTGAGTCAGATTGAATGCTTTATCCAGTTCAGTAAGTTGGGCCTGGCTAAGCTGTTGGGGCATATTGTTCAAAAAATATAACCATTGATGCACGACCCAATCACCGCTTTTAATTTCATCGGCTGCTATATCTCCTGTTAACCAGCTATTACGTGCATCATCCACCAGGGTGAAGGCATCAGACTGAGCAACGGGCGCGCCAGAGGGGATCCCTGGTTCGAAGATCCATTGCTCAATACGTTCAGCCGATAGCTGTTGTGGATAGTTTTTTAACAGGGTGTCGTCAAGATAATCGATAAACTGATCGGTAGTGATACTCTGAAAAGCAAAATGCTCAAAATAATTTAGCAAGAAAGCATCAAAATTATCACGACCCACTTTTTGTTCAAGTTCACGTAAAAACAGGGCACCTTTTTCGTAGGGAATGTTGCTAAACACAACATCGGGATCCCGTCCTCTAAGGTCTATGGCCAATATCTCGTCAGTTTCCGGCAATGAATCAATGGCGGCTTGCAGGTCTTGTTGCCCCAGTACTGACTCCATAGCGTAACGCTCTTCGCCGTACACCATTTCCATAATGCGATAGGTCAAGTAGGTAGTGAACCCTTCATTCAACCACAAGTCACGCCAAGTTGCGTTGGTTACTGTATTGCCCGACCAGGAATGAGCAAGTTCGTGGGCGATCAATGACACCAAACTCTTATCACCGGCAATAACAGTGGGAGTAATAAAGGATAAACGGGGATTCTCCATACCGCCAAAGGGGAAAGAGGGTGGTAAAATCAGCAAATCGTATCTATCCCAACGGTAGGGGCCATACTTTTTTTCCGTCATATCCAACATCGATTCAGTATCGGCAAACTCTTCTGCCGCTGCTTCCAGCAATGGGGGTTCGGCATAAACGCCTGTGCGTTTACCCATAGGCTTGAATTGTAAGTCCCCTACTGCCAGGGCGATCAGATAAGCGGGAATAGGTTGAGGCATAGCAAACTCGTAGACACCGTCGCGGGCAGTATCGGGATCATTAGAGGCACTCATAACAGCCAGTAATTCTTTAGGTGTATGAATGATCGCCTCGTACGTTACCCTTACCTGAGGAGAGTCCTGCAAGGGTATAAAACTGCGGGCATGAATGGCTTGGGATTGGGTGAATAAAAATGGGTGTTTTTTACCTGCAGTTTGCGCCGGGGTTAACCATTGCACACCCGATGCCTCAGGAGAAGTATGGTAGGCAACGGTGATTTTTTCTGCCTCTTTAGGTACCGTTATCTCCAGTGCAGCGCCCAGAAATGAATCCTCTTTAGCAAGCGTATAAGGTACGGGCACGCCGCTAGCGGTTACGCTGTTGATCGTAAGATCACGGGTGTCAAGGATCAAAGTATTGCTCTGTGGCTCCATGCGCTTAAAGCTGATTTGTACTTCGCCTGATATGATTTTTTGGGCGAAATCAACATCCAAATCAAGGGCTAAATGGGTGGTTTTAATCTCTTGTGGGTTGGCAAACGAATGATAGTCTTTGCCTACCTCGATTATTTTGCCTGCACTATCCGCCTCATCAGCACTGGGCTGCTGAGGTTGCCCGGCAACCTGTTTTTCTGAGCAACCGCTAATAAGCGATAGCGCACAAAGAGTGGTTATTAAAAATGTCGATCTCATTATTATTCCTGTTTGGATGTTATCAGCTAAATTGTTGCACACTCTGGCAGGTAACAAAACACCAGGCCGTGATTGAACAAAATACGCAGATGTACATTGATTTGTACTTATACCAATCCAGCTTAATATCTACTCACTCAGCGCTGGATCCTATTTATTTTACCGGGGTGTGAATTTTCTCGATTTACTTATAAAGCGTAAGAAAAGTTAGCATCGTCCTTCGGGAAGTCGCTGGCAAGCTGCATTGTAACGTCTATGAAGGCAACCAGCATTCCTTCGAACCTTACGCTTTTCTATATCCAATACACATAACGCAGTAGTGGAGAATTTGAAACCCACCCGCAGGGAGCTTAGGCAGAAAACCAGTGCTGCGTTACAATACTTAAAAAGGGAAAGCCATTTCCTGGGTGTTGTGCCTTGCCCTGACTTCCTGCCTAAGCTCTGAACTTGCATCTTGAAGATTTTTGGGTATATAGCCGTGATCAATGAAGATGCAACCTAGTTGGCTGTTATCAATCTGCTCTAGCGCAAATGTAACTATTAGCAAAACAGGTACAAGTGTAGAGTGTCTTTTTTGTGGGTCAATGCAGGCATTTATTGTTGCTGACTATTTACAACGTCAGGGTTAAGAATATATTGGTGGACAGAGCAATTCCCCCCAGCGGCTATCATGTTAAAGGGAAAAATATAGCAGAAGTTATATTGATACAATCCGCACCAGCAATGCCAAAACTGGCCATGCCTACGGAAAAAATCAACTGATTTAATTTATATATTCAACGCTACTTTGTAAGCAACGGTCAAATGTCTGAGATTGTGCGGACGCACTAAATATAGCGGCAACCATCAATAATACTACGGTGGCGAGCACTCCGGCTAAACCGAAACCTTTTGATGAACGATTCATAAACGTCTCTTATTATTTTTATTAAAATTTATACTTATAATTATAATCATATGACAATTTATTAATAAGCAGGATGGGGACTTCCTGTCAACGAGCGAGTAAATAATAGTCAGTTATTCGTCGCTATACAAGGATTAATTTAATGACATCAAAGGATTAAATAAAAAAATAAAAACCAATTACGACTGAGGCTTCAATTACTTCAAACCGGCTACGATTATGACCATTTTTTATTGTGCTAAACTCATCTTACTTGAAGCTAAAGCCTTATCGGCTTTGTTCAGCTAATCAGCCTTCCCCTGTGGTGAGATGTTGTTTTTGCCGCTTGCCTGCCACGCCAATCGTTTTGGGTATAAATAGGGTATCAGGCCATTGCAGGCCCTTTACTTTTCTGGCTTACATATAACTATACGAGGTTATTTTAGCCTTCACTACTTGTCTTACCTGCCGGCCCTAACCAAGATAAACCCGTGCGTTACGAAACATACGCATCCAGGGACTATCTTCCTGCCAGTCAGAGGGATGCCAGGAGTTTGCCACCGTCCTGAATACCCGCTCGGGGTGGGGCATCATTATGGTAGCGCGACCATCTATACTGGTTAAGCCAGAGATCCCCAGAGGTGAACCATTAGGATTTGCGGGATACTGCTGGGTCACTTTGCCGTAATTATCCACATATTGCAGGGCGATAGTGCCACTATCCTCCATGGTTTGCAGACCATTACCTCCGGCAAATTCTGCCCGTCCTTCACCATGAGATACGGCAATGGGGATGCGTGATCCTTGCATGCCTGCAAACAAAATAGAGGGCGAGTCTTTTACTTCTAGCATCGCCACCCTGGCTTCAAACCTTTCTGATTGGTTGGTGACAAAATGTGGCCAGTGCTCGGCGCCAGGGATCAACTGTTTCAAATTAGATAACATTTGACAGCCATTGCATACACCCAGGGTAAAGGTCTCATTACGGTCGAAAAATGCCGAAAATTGATCTCTGGCCTGGGGATTGAATAAAATCGATTTTGCCCAGCCCTCACCTGCTCCCAGTACATCACCATAAGAGAAACCGCCGCAGGCAACCAGCCCCTTAAATTCACTCAGTGACACTCGCCCGGCCAGCACATCACTCATATGCACATCTATGGCCGTAAAACCCGCTCGGTCAAAGGCCGCAGCCATTTCCACATGGGAATTAACGCCTTGCTCTCGCAAAATCGCAATTTTCGGCGCCACCCCTTTGGCAATGTAAGGCGCAGCGATGTCTTGGTTAATGTCAAAACTCAGTTTAGCGTGCAAACCGGGATTTAATGCGTCGTTTTTAGTGGCTAATTCCTGTTGGGCACACTGTGGATTATCACGCAGGCTTTGCATATGGTGAGTGGTTTGCGCCCACAGGTTACGATAAAAACTGCGACTATTTTGCAATACCGGTTGATTGTCACGGCTAAAACGGATCTGATCATCGTCATTGGTGGTGCCGATAACGTGCAGCATACCTGCCAGACCATGTTGCTGAAACACGGCTTTTACATCGCCTAAGTGCAGCGCATCAATTTGTATAACCGCGCCGAGTTCTTCGTTAAAAAGAGCACTCATATCATCACCAGCAAGCGTATCCAGAACAATATCGACTCCGGTGTTAGCCGCAAAAGCCATTTCAGTGACCGTACTAAACAAGCCGCCATCAGAGCGGTCATGGTAGGCAAGCAAATATTGATCATGGACCAACTGCTGAATAGCCAGAAAGAAACCTTTTAGTATTGCAGGGGAGTCTACGTCAGGGGTAGATTGTCCTAGTTGCTGGTAAACCTGTGCCAAACACGATGCACCCATGCGGTTTTGGCCAGCCCCTAAATCAATCAATAGCAGCAATGTATCGCCGCTGCCCGTTTTAAGTTCTGGGGTCAGGGTTTTACGGATATCTTGTACCGCACCAAAGGCTGTGATCACCAAAGATAAAGGTGAGGTCACGGTTTTATCGCCCTGGGCGTCTTGCCACTGGGTTTTCATTGACATCGAATCCTTGCCCACAGGAATGGTTAATCCTAAGGCCGGACATAACTCTTCTCCTATCGCTTTAACCGCGGCATACAAACCTGCGTCCTCCCCTGGATGCCCTGCGGCTGCCATCCAATTGGCTGACAATTTAATACGTTTTAAATCACCAATATCCGCCGCCGCTATATTGGTCAAGGCTTCACCCACTGCCAGGCGCGCCGAGGCTGCATAGTTCAATAACGCCACGGGCGTACGCTCCCCCAAAGACATCGCTTCCCCTTGATAGGTATCAAAAGAGGATGCGGTAACAGCAACATCGGCCACGGGTATCTGCCAGGGGCCAACCATTTGATCCCGGTTCACCAAACCGGTTACCGAGCGATCACCTATAGTGATCAGGAAGGTCTTCTCGGCCACAGCGGGCAAACACAAGATACGACTGGCCGCATCTTGCAAATCAATCTGGGCCAGATTCAATGGCTCACCAAACACTTCCTTGGAAGTGACATCGCGATGCATCTTGGGTGCTTTACCCAACAATACATCCAGCGGCATATCGATGGGCTTGTTGGCAAAATGACTATCGGTTAAGGTTAAATGTCGTTGTTCTGTGGCTTCGCCCACCACGGAAAACGGTGCCCGTTCACGAGCACATATTTGCGCAAAAACATCCAGATTTTCTGGCGCCACTGACATCACATAACGTTCCTGCGATTCGTTACACCACACCTCATGAGGGGTCATACCCGGCTCATCGTTAGGCACATTGCGCAGTTCGAAATTTGCCCCGCGGCCACCGTCGTTAACCAGCTCTGGAAACGCATTAGACAAGCCCCCTGCGCCCACATCATGAATAAACTGGATGGGGTTGTGCTCGCCCAGTTGCCAGCATTTATCTATCACTTCCTGACAGCGGCGCTCCATTTCCGGGTTCCCCCTTTGCACAGAAGCAAAATCGAGATCTTCACAGGATTCACCAGAGGCCATGGAAGACGCTGCCCCACCCCCCAAGCCAATGTTCATCGCCGGGCCACCTAAAGCGATTAACTTAGCGCCTAAGGTTATTTCCCCTTTCTGGGTATGCTGTTTACGTATATTGCCCAACCCACCAGCCAACATGATAGGTTTGTGGTAACCACGCACTTCCACCCCGTTGAAACTGTTCACTTGTTGCTCATAAGTACGAAAGTAACCCAATATATTTGGCCGGCCAAACTCGTTATTAAAGGCAGCGCCACCCAGTGGCCCTTCTTGCATAATATCCAAGGCCGTCACAATCCGCTCGGGCTTGCCATAATCCACTTCCCAGGGTTGCTCAAAACCCGGAATACGCAAGTTAGAGACACTGAACCCGACCAAACCAGCCTTGGGTTTAGAACCCCGTCCTGTTGCGCCCTCGTCACGAATTTCCCCCCCTGAGCCTGTTGCCGCACCAGAAAAAGGTGAGATCGCCGTAGGATGATTATGGGTCTCAACCTTGATCAGAATATCGATATCTTCATGATGGTAATGGTATTGATTGTTCTGGGCCTGTGGGAAGAAGCGACCAGCAAAACTGCCTGCTATTACGGCGGCATTGTCAGAGTAGGCGGAATGTACAAAGTCAGGGCATTGCTCGTAGGTATTTTTGATCATCTTGAATAAAGACTTTGACTGTTTTTCACCGTCGATGGTCCAATCGGCATTAAATATTTTGTGGCGGCAATGTTCAGAATTAGCCTGAGCAAACATATACAGCTCTATATCATTAGGGTTACGCCCCAATGCGTTAAAGCTGGTAAGCAAATAATCGATTTCATCTTCGGCCAGCGCCAAACCTAAGCGCATGTTAGCGCTTACCAACTCATGCCGCCCACCAGTGATGATATCGATACTGGTCAGTGCCTTTGGCGTATCTTGGGTAAATAATTCAGCGGCTGATTGCACATCACTCACCACCGCTTGCGTCATACGGTCGTGCAACAAACCCTTTAACTGGCTCAGTTGGCTGTCACTTAATGACTCGGCTGTATCGATGTAATACACACAGCCACGCTCTAATCTAATGACCCGCTGCAATCCGCAGTTGTGAGCGATATCAGAGGCCTTGGAGGACCAGGGGGAAATAGTCCCTGGTCTGGGGATCACCACTAAGGTCTGCCCATGGGGTTGCTGGGCTTCAATTTTCGGCCCATAGGTCAACAATTTATTTAACACATCCTGTTCATGTTCATTTAAGGGCTCAGACAGGTGAGAAAAATGCACAAATTCGGCAAACAGGCTATTGACGGGCAAGTTAAGTCCGGCAATAGATTGCATCAATTTTTTACTACGAAATTCAGAAAGGGCTGGGGCGCCGCGCAGGACAAGCATAGAAGTAGTCACCAAGTTGCAAGGCTCGCCCACATACTGTGACGGCAAACCAATTTTCAGGAAATTTTTAAGCGCAGGATTATATACTGAATTTACTTAAATTGATAAGCACTTCAGCATCGGTAAATTAAATTTCAAACAATCATAAAGAGCTGGATGAAAATCGATAAATTGTTCACAATGCTTACGATATTTATTTATTGAGGTGTATCTTATCTGGGTCCGTTATTTTTCGATACTTACTCTGTTGTTGTTCATCAGTGCCTGTGGTGACAGCAAACAGCCAGACAGTTTGCAACATGTATTAGATACGGGTGTGCTGCGAGTTGGCACGACCTATGGCTTGACTACCTATTACAATGGTCCGACCGGACCTGAGGGCTTTGAATACGAATTAGCCGCAGGTTTCGCCGATTATCTTGGCGTAAAGCTGGAAATATTTCCTTACTACACAGCCCATGAATTATTTCCCCAGCTGGACAACTCCCATATCGATGTCATAGCCGCGGGTATTAACGTGACCCCGGAACGCTATGCAAATTTTCGCTTCGGCCCCGCTTATCAGACTGTTAGCCAAAAATTAGTGTTCAAACAAGGCAATATTCGCCCCAGGGAGATCTCTGATTTAACAGGCAATTTAACCATAGTGGCCGGTGGTGCCCACAGTGAGACCTTGCGTCACTTCAAACTTGAAAATGATGCATTACAGTGGACCGAAACCAATGACAGGGATGCTGAGGAGCTGCTAGAAATGGTGCTCGACAGCGAGCTGGATTACACCATAGCGGACTCCAATATCTTAGCCTTGATGCGTCGTCGCTATCCTGAACTTAGCATAGGTTTTTCCTTAAGCTCTGCACAAGGGATCGCCTGGGCCACCAGTAAAAATCGCGACAATGCTCTGCGCGCAGCGGTGATCGAATATTTTGGTCAAATATACACAGACGGTACCCTGGCGGCATTAGAAGACAAACATTTCGGGCATGTCAGAAAATTTAACTATGTGGAGACTCGGGAATTTATCCGTTCGGCTAATGAGGTATTGCCACGCTACCGTTCGCTGTTTGAACGTTATGCCAATGACCTTGACTGGCGATTACTGGCGGCACTTAGTTATCAGGAGAGTCACTGGAAACCCAACGCTACCTCAGTTACCGGGGTAAGAGGCATGATGATGATCACCCTCAACACAGCCAAAGATCTTGGGGTCAATTCGCGACTTGATCCTGAACAAAGTATTGCCGGTGGTTCAAGATATTTAGCCAGCCTGCTCACCCGTATTCCGGATCGCATCCCCTTTCCCGACAGGTTATGGTTTGCCTTAGCCTCTTATAATATCGGTTTAGGGCATTTGGAAGATGCACGGGTGCTGACCGAAAGACAAGGTGGAAATCCTGATATGTGGGTTGATGTTAAAAAACGCCTACCGCAATTACGTCAGAAAAAATATTATAAAACAACTCGTTATGGTTATGCTCGAGGTAATGAAGCGGTGATCTATGTGGCCAATATTCGCCGTTATTACGATACCCTGGTATGGTTAAATGAACAACAACCCAAACCATTGAAACAACTACAAGAGTCTTCTCCTGCAGTGCCCAGCTCTGTGGAGCTACAACAAACCACCAATGAGTGAGGTATTATATGTCACTGTCATTTTTATTTCATAGATAACAGCTATAGTAGTTGTCAGGTAATAACATGTGTATTATCTACAAGGGAACTTTTACACCGCTTCGGTGCTCTATGGAAAAAAAAGTAAAGGCTAACAGCAAGGAGATAAGCCATGAGGAAACGTGCAACAATTAATAATCGCCCACGGATATTAACGGCTGGCCGAAGAAGGTTAGTTATCAAACGTGTGCATCACAAAATTGTGCTCAGAAGACAGCAATTCCTGATGACTGAGCAGACAGAAGAAATGTCCCTGGCAAGCTAACTGGCTTGTAGTTTCAAGGCTTTTTTGGCGGCACGGCGCCGCCGAAAAAACGCCGACAACAGGTCACCACAATCTTCCATTAACACCCCGCCCTGCACTGACACTTGATGATTTAAACGCTCATCCCCAAGTACGTTCATAATACTTCCTGCAGCCCCAGTTTTTGCATCGTAAGCCCCAAAGACCAGGCGTTGAATACGGCTGTGCACCAATAAACCCGCACACATAGTACAAGGTTCAAGCGTTACATAGAGGGTCGTCTCTATTAAGCGGTAGTTACCTAACACCTGCCCTGCCTGCCTGATGGCCTGCATTTCTGCATGGGCAGAAGGATCGTTAAGCACAATGGACTGATTCCATCCTTCACCAATAGATGTATTATTTTTAACCAACACCGCACCCACCGGGATCTCGTCCTGTGCAGCTGCTTTTGCTGCTAGCTCCAGTGCATAGTGCATCCAATATTGATCTTGTTGTGAACTCATCTTACTCTTAGTCATCTTATGTAGAGAAAGGTCTAGGTTGGTTAAATGCGTAATTTATTCGTCAAACCCGCCAAATCCAGCATGCAGAAATATAAAAAAAATATAACTACTTGATAATAATATATTTTTAATCTTGGTCAATTAATTGCTTTACTAGCATAATCTTGAATAATAATATCATAATCGAGGAATAGACATGAACCTAACCGCAATTGCAATTGTCGCCATCATTTGTTGGGCCATTGTTGAGTTAACAAATGGCTCCAAATCAAAAAAGAAAAACAAAGTCGATAGTCAGCTAAATGACGAGCTCAAGCAGCAAGTAGCAGATTTAAAAGTCCGTATCGAAACCTTAGAAAAAATTGTCACCGACGAAAGATATGATTTGGATCGCCAATTCAACAACTTGAATAAAGACAGGGTTGCTTAAAAAAAGCACCTGACTCCACCAGGTTTGCAGGATTGCAGGTTAATCCAGTTTTGTTAATTTATGGCGATACGGGTTAAAACTGATGTGATTCACCGGGCACCATGAGTTAAAAATAACAGTGGAAGTCCTAGTAATCTGTTTTGTTTAGCTTAAGGGGCATAGCATACATCTGCAGTAATTTGCTCGCCACCGCGGGTGCCAGGTCTTCAGTACGCTTGGTCAAATACGCTTCAGCTGCCGCTATCTCCCCTGCCGAAAAATCATGACTAGCGGCACATTCAGAAAATCCCAGACGTTTACCCGCAACGAAGGCAGATGCAAAGGGACGATAACCCGCCAGGATCGCCTTGTCCAGATGATCGGCTACTGCTTTAGCACTGGTAAACTCCCCGCTTAATAGCTCGCCAAAATGCACATGTACCTGGCCTTTGTAACCTGTCATGCCATTAATAATACTTCTGATGTCTTCACTGTCATCTTTGTCGTAAGCTCCGGTCAATTCTGTTTCGTGCAATTCCTTGGCCTTACTAATATCACAGGGGTCAAATTCATAGGATATTGACACGGGTACTATGCGCAGCTGACTGATATAGATTGATAATTCTAGTGTTTTAGGTTTATTCAAACTCAGCATAGAAATGATAGCGGGATTGGTTACGTCTCTACCATCTTTGGCTCTACCTTCGCGCTGGGCGATCCAGATGTGTTGATCATCAGATTTCAAGGTATTGAATATATATTCGCTCAGGAGTTTGGCATCTGCAAGTTTTTGCCGTCTGTCTTTAGCCGATCGATTGACGATAAAACATTTGTTAAGGCGAATTAAATCGGTGACCCAGTCCTCGCTCAGTAGATTGTCACCTACAGCAATGCGTACCGTGTCCTGACCATTAATATGCAATGCCCAGTTAACAAAAGCCGGATCAAGAGCGATATCTCTATGATTACTGATAAACAAACAGGGGGTACTTAAATCGAGCTGTTTCAAACCGCTGATAGTCAATTTATCAGTGGTTTTGTTGATCATGTGCTGTACATATGGCTCTACCAATACCTGAAAATCTCGTAAGCTGCTGATACTTTTACTCTGTTTGAGTACATATTTTCTTGTCAGCCACCCCAGCAGCGGATGCAATAGCTTTGGCCAGGCGGAAAAACGAAAAGATAGCAATCTCGCCATGAGTTGACGATTATTTACCAGTCTGTCCAGTACAGCAGGTAAATCACTGTCATCAAAGGGTCGTATAGAGTCAAACTTAGTGATCATGCGTCTCGTTAACTGTAAATTAATAAAAAGGGGCCGGTATTTTGCCTGTCTAACCGCTAATCGGCAAACCTAAATGCCTTATTGAGCGATAAAAAAGCAGCGATGAATTACGCTATTAAGCACTAAGCTGGCGGCATAGTACGTCAACTTCGCCAGCTTGTGCCGCTATATAGGCTGAGTCACCGCTAATAGTCACTGACATGTCTGTGGTCCGTTGTACCAAGGATGCCATAGCCTGCATCGCCAGCCAGGGAAACTGAAACACGGATACCTTCACGCTGGAAAATTGTTTCTGGTTTTGTTGCCACCAGGTATCTGACTTGGAGTTGAAGCTATAGACGTTAACCGACTTGGCCAGGCGTGTGGCCTTTTTAATACGATCAAATGCGGGCTCTCCCACATCTATCCATTGGTTTAACTGCCCGTCTAAGCCAATTAACCAAATATCAGGTTCGTCCACCGAACTCAGTCCTTTAGTAAAACTTAAGTGTTCATGTGCATTGAGACAATATGCCAATATACGGGTCATCATACGCTCCAGCGTTTCAGAGGGATGCTGAGCAACCGTGAGATTGAGTTGATCATAGTGATCTCGGTTGAGATCAGACAAGGATATTTTAAATTTATAGATAGTGGGTTTTAACGCCATGACTAAACCTCAAGGGTAAACGAGCAAAAATAAACAGGTAGGACAAAGGTAAAAAATCGGCCAATAAATATTGGCCGTTAATTTAGCAGAGCAACGGCAAAACTACTCCCACTCTATAGTCGCAGGGGGTTTACCGGAGATGTCATAGACAACACGAGAAATGCCATCAATTTCATTGATAATACGATTAGAAACCTTGCCGAGAAAATCGTAGGGTAAATGTGCCCAATGAGCCGTCATGAAATCAACGGTTTCTACCGCTCGCAATGACACAACCCAATCGTATTTTCTTGCATCTCCCATCACTCCGACAGACTTAACTGGCAAGAAAACCGTGAAGGCCTGGCTAACTTTTTGATATAGATCATGAGCATGTAATTCGCTGATAAAAATGGCATCGGCCCGACGCAGTAAATCACAGTATTCTTTTTTCACTTCACCCAATACTCGTACACCCAAACCTGGGCCAGGAAAAGGATGGCGATAAAGCATGTCGTAAGGTAGGCCAAGCTCCAGGCCTATCTTGCGCACTTCATCTTTAAATAATTCCCGTAGTGGCTCAACCAGCCCCATTAACATGTCTGCGGGCAGTCCGCCGACATTGTGGTGGGATTTGATCACATGGGCTTTACCTGTAGCCGAACCTGCAGACTCGATAACATCAGGATAAATAGTGCCCTGAGCCAGCCATTTAGTATTAGCTAATTTTTTGGATTGCTCGTCGAACACTTCAACAAAGACTCGGCCGATGATCTTACGTTTAGCTTCTGGTTCCGCTTCCCCAGCCAAGGCTGTCAAGAATCGTTCTTCGGCATCCACTTTGACAATGTTTAAGCCAAAATGGTCACCGAACATGTCCATGACCTCTTTGCCTTCGTTTTGACGTAACAAGCCATTATCCACAAATACACAGGTTAACTGCTTGCCTATTGCTCGGTGTAGCAGCATAGCGACAACTGAAGAGTCCACTCCGCCAGATAATCCCAGGATCACGTTATCATCGCCAATCTGTTTCTTCATGCGCGCGATGGCATCTTCAATGATGGCATCCGCTGTCCACAATTTTTCACAACCACAGATGTCTAATACGAAATGGGATAAAATACGTTGTCCCTGACGGGTATGAGTGACTTCAGGGTGAAACTGTACGCCATAAAACTGCTTTTGGGGGTGTATTATAGCGGCAAAGGGACAACTGTCAGTCTTCGCAGCCGTAATAAAACCTTCCGGTACGGAGGCGATTTTATCCCCGTGACTCATCCATACATCCAGTAAGGCATTGCCATTGGCGCCAACATGGTCCTCAATGTTATTCAGCAAGGGCATATCAGCAATCACTTCGACCTGGGCATAGCCAAATTCCCGCATATCAGACCCCAACACCACACCGCCTAACTGTTCGGCCATGACTTGCATGCCATAACAGATGCCAAACACCGGCACACCGGCATTGAATACATAATCAGGCGCTCGCGGGGAATCCTTAGCATGCACGGATTCCGGACCACCGGATAAAATAATGCCATTGGGATTAAATTCACGGATTTGCGCCTCAGTCACATCCCAGGCCCAAAGCTCGCAGTACACACCGATTTCGCGGACCCGACGGGCGATAAGCTGGGTATACTGAGAACCAAAATCAAGGATTAGTATGCGTTGTTCGTGAATATTTGTTGTCATCTTGTACTCGTATATTAAAAGCGCGGTTACGATAAAAAAGGCTGGTTAACACCAGCCCCATCGAATGTCGGTGATCTTAACCTAAGCGATAATTGGGGGCTTCTTTGGTGATGCTCACATCATGCACATGAGACTCTCCCATACCCGCGGAGGTTACTTTAACGAATTGGGTTTTAGTACGCAGGTCCTCGATAGTCGCTGACCCGGTCAAGCCCATAGCTGAACGCAGGCCGCCCATTTGCTGATGGATAATATTGGCGATGGGCCCTTTATAAGCCACTCGGCCTTCAATCCCTTCTGGTACCAGTTTTTCAGCACTGTTGCTGTCCTGGAAATAACGATCCGACGAGCCATTGTTTTGATCCATGGCGCCAAGCGAACCCATACCCCGGTAAGATTTAAAATAACGACCTTGGTAAAGTTCCACTTCGCCTGGGGCTTCTTCGGTTCCTGCCAGCATGCTGCCAACCATTACCGAACTGGCGCCGGCTGCCAGGGCTTTGGCAATATCCCCGGAAAAACGAATACCGCCATCGGCGATCACGGGAATACCCGTTCCTTTAAGCGCGTCTACGGCATCTGATACGGCTGTGATTTGCGGCACACCGCAGCCTGTAACTATGCGGGTAGTACAGATAGAACCTGGGCCTATGCCCACTTTCACGCCATCAACACCGGCATCGGCCAAAGCTTTGGCGCCCTCGCCTGTGGCAACGTTACCAGCGATGAGCTGGATATCCGGATAATCGGCGCGCACTTTTTTAACTCTATCGATTACGCCTTGAGAGTGGCCATGTGAGGTATCAATCAGCAACACATCAACCCCTGCTTCGATGAGCAACTTGATACGCTCGTCTGTTCCTGGACCCACACTGACCGCGGCACCCACTCGCAAGCGACCCAATTCATCTTTACAGGCATTGGGTTTACTTTCGGCTTTTTGAAAATCTTTCACTGTGATAAGGCCTTTCAATTTAAAAGCATCATCCACCACCAGTATTTTCTCGATACGATGTTCGTGCATCAATTCCAGTACTTGTTCGGATTTTGCACCTTCTTTGACTGTGACCAAATCTTCTTTGAGGGTCATGACTCTGGAAATAGGGGAATCAAAACGTTTTTCGAAACGTAAATCTCGCCCTGTCACTATACCCACCAGTTTTTTGTCTCTATCGACAACTGGAAAACCGGAGAAACCATGATGTTTACTCAGCGCATTAATTTCGCCAATAGTGGCATCAGGGAACACGGTGACGGGGTCTGATACCACACCACTTTCGTATTTTTTAACGCTACGCACATGATCGGCTTGTTGCGCCGCAGGCATGTTTTTATGAATAAAACCCATGCCACCTTCTTGGGCTAAGGCAATAGCTAGCCTGGCTTCTGAAACTGTATCCATAGCGGCTGAAATAAGGGGGATATTTAAACTGACACCGCGTGTTAATTTGGTGTTCAAATCTGCGGTATGGGGGAGAACAGTTGAGTGCCCAGGCACTAACAACACGTCATCAAATGTAAATGCTTCTTTGGCGATCCGTAACATGCAACAATACCTAAAAGTGGGTTTTTATTGCGGCGCAATTGTAGCCGCTTTACCTTATCAGGTAAACTCCATTCCTGTTATTTATGAAAGATTTATTAGTTATGTTTAGCTCTACCCCTGCCAATCGAAATATTTTTACCGTCAGCAAACTAAATCACCTGGTCCGTTGTATTTTGGAATCAGAGATTGGGCAGATTTGGCTGTCTGCTGAAATATCCAATTTTGTGGCGGCCAGCTCAGGTCATTGGTACTTTACCCTTAAAGACAATCGCGCCCAGGTGAAAGGGGCAATGTTCAAAGGTGCCAATCGTAAGGTCATCAGTGCCCCTAAAAATGGCGATAAGGTTTTGGTGCGAGCTAACCTTAGCTTGTATGAGCCCAGAGGCGACTACCAGTTGATCGTTGAGCATCTGGAGCCCGAAGGCGAAGGACAGCTCAAGCTGGCATTCGAACAATTAAAAATAAAATTAGCTGCTCAGGGCTTATTTGCCCAACAACACAAAAAAAGCCTACCGCAACAAATATTACGGGTGGGCATAGTCACGTCTGCAACGGGTGCCGCCCTACATGATATATTGACCGTGCTTAAAAGACGTAATCCTGGTGTGGCGGCAATCATCTACCCTACTATGGTACAAGGTGACAACGCATGTGCGCAAATTTGCCGGGCAATCCAACTGGCCAACACCCGAGCTGAAGTGGATATATTGATAGTCGGCCGCGGAGGCGGTTCGCTAGAGGATTTATGGTGTTTCAACGAAGAGCAGCTTGCACTGGCTATTTATGCCTCAACACTGCCCATTGTCAGCGCAGTAGGTCACGAAGTTGACATTACTATCGCGGACTTTGTGGCCGATATTCGCGCCCCTACCCCATCGGCTGCCGCCGAGCTGGTATGTCGTGATAAGGCTGAACTATTAACCCGTATCAAGTTCGCTGAGGAAAAATTGCTAAGATTGACCACTAATCTGCTCAAAGAGTTGACCTATCAGCAACAAGCCAACGAGCACAAACTGCAAAAATACCACCCCAAGAACCAGTTGCAGCAGCACTCACAACAAATCGACAGATTACAGGCTAGCCTGACAACAATGTTTACTGCGCACTTGCAACACGCTCACCAGCGCAGCGAGCAACTAAACAGTCAATTACACCTGGTTTCCCCCAAGCATCGATTAAGCGAGCTTCAGGGGGCCAGCAAGGGACTGTGTCAACGCTTGCAGTTAAGTTGGCAACAGCTGCTGGTAAGCAAACAACAAACACTGGCCACTAATAGCCATTTACTGGACACTGTCAGCCCGCTAGCTACCTTGGCCCGAGGTTACAGTATCAGTTATAAAGGCGGCGAGATTGTTAAAAGTAGTCAAGTATTAATCCCCGGAGATGAACTCACCAGCCGCTTTGTCGATGGCGAGGTCGTTAGTAAGGTGCTGTAAAGTAAAAGCCCCGCACGGAGGCGGGGCTGAAATAGTAAGGGAAATTATCCTCAGTAAAAAATAGTCTAGCCCTTGCCGGTTTGATGCAAACGCATCAAACGATTACGTTTACGTCGCTGGGAATCTGTCATCATATTTTTATTACTTTCATAGGGGTTAGCCCCTTCACGAAATTCGACTTTAATCGGCGTGCCCATAATCTTGAGCGACTTGCGAAAGTAGTTAATCAGATAGCGTTTATAGGAATCCGGCAAATCTTTGAGCTGATTACCATGGACCACAATAAGCGGGGGATTGTAACCACCTGCGTGGGCATATTTCATCTTGACTCGTCTGCCCCGGACCAGAGGAGGTTGGTGATCCGCTTGGGCCATATCCATAATTCGGGTCAACATAGCAGTATTGATCCTTTTGGTTGCCGAACTATAGGCTTCCTGAACTGACTCGAACAAATGCCCAACATTGGTGCCGTGTAAGGCTGAAATAAAATGTAACCGGGCAAAATCAATAAAACCAAGACGCCTGTCAAGCTCTCGCTTGATTTCTTCTTTGACACTCTTTTCCAGGCCGTCCCACTTGTTTACTGCCACCACCAGAGAGCGTCCTGAATTCAAAATAAAACCCAACAAGCTCAGATCCTGATCCGTGATCCCTTCCTGGGCATCGACTACCAGCAATACCACGTTTGATTCTTCAATAGCTTGCAGCGTTTTAACGATAGAAAATTTCTCCACCGCCTCAGATATTTTCTTGCGTTTACGTACGCCAGCGGTATCGATGAGGATGTATTCCCGGCCATCACGCTCCATAGGGATAAAGATACTGTCCCGGGTGGTGCCAGGTTGATCAAAAACGACGACCCGCTCTTCTCCCAATATACGATTAGTCAGGGTTGACTTACCGACATTAGGCTTACCCACTATCGCCAGTTTGATCGGTAGGCCAAGGAGTTTTTCCAGCTGAGCCTCAGCATCTTCTTCTTCGGCTCCCTCTTCGACTGGCTGAACATGCATATCAGGAAACCGTTCGGAAATAGGCCCGAGTGTATGTTCAAGTAACTGCAACACGCCCCGGCCATGAGCAGCGGCGATTTGGCTGACATCTCCCAGTCCCAGGGCAAAGAAATCTGCGCTTTCGCTGTCACCGTCAATACCATCAACTTTATTGGCAACCACATAAACAGCTTTATCTTGTTTACGTAAGTGAGTGGCTATTCCCTGGTCAGCAGGGGTCATACCGGCTCTGGCATCGACCAGAAACAAAACCACATCCGCTTCATCAATGGCTAACAGCGATTGCTGGGCCATCGCCACGTCAATACCTTGCTCGTCACCGCTTATTCCACCGGTATCGACCACAATAAACTGTAAGCCTTCATAATTTACCTGACCGTATTTACGATCTCTGGTTAGGCCTGGAAAATCAGCAACCAGGGCATCTCGGGTCCGCGTCAGACGGTTAAATAAAGTGGATTTCCCCACATTAGGGCGGCCAACAAGGGCAACAACGGGCAACATATATAACTATCCTTAAAACAAAAACGGCTCAGGAACACATTCCCAAGCCGATAAAAATATAAAAACGGCTGGCGGGCCGTCTATCAACGGTAAACCTAAGGCGTTTGCACAGCCACTAGTTTACCGTCACGAGTTTGAGTATACAGGACCTTGTCTTCGACAATAGGATCGCTGTAGATACTTTCATCTTCATCATCACCGCCTACGGCCAAACGCGCCACGATTTTGCCGTCACTTTGGTTAAACCAATGCAAGTAACCCCATTTATCACCGGCTACCAGATAATCACCTACGGGCACAGCTGAGGTTAAGGACCGTTGCTTGAGAGCACTTTGACTCCACAATTCAATACCATTACGGCTATCCAGAGCATAAACGTTACTGTTTGCATCGACTAAAAACAGGGTATTGCCCACAGCTGTCAGTCTACGATAAGATTTATATTCACGCTTCCAAATCACTCGTCCGCTTCGCAGCTCAACAGACGCCAATGAGCCATCGTAGGAAATAACATAAATTATGCCCCCCGCAACCAGTGGCTGGCTATCGATATCAACAATTCGGTCTAGCTCAGTAGCACCTGTAGGAGATGAAATAACTTGCTCCCAGGCTGTCTGACCGGTGCCTAGAATATTAACCGCCAATTTACCTGAAGCGGTGCCAATGATTGCACCGCCATTAGCCGCTACCGGAGAGGCGATACCCCGTAACGATAAAGGCGGGACATCTGATTCATAGATCCACAATTGGGCTCCTGTTTCGGCATCTAAGCCAAACATCAAGCCGGAACCGGTATTAATGACGACAACCCCTTCATCAATAGCCGGCTCGGCAAGCACTTCACCCTTTACTTTAACCGACCATTTTTGCTCGCCTGTATGCACGTCCAGAGCGAAAACCTCACCGTTTTCTGTACCGAAAAACAGCGTTTCATAAGCTACACTCAAGCCACCGGAAATTTTGGCCGCTACACCACTTGACCATAAATTAGTGATAACAGACGTAAAACTGTCATCCTTAAAATGGGCGAAGTTGTTGCTCCACACTTGTTTCCCGCTATCTTGCTCCAACGCCACAACGCGACCCTGGCGGTTCGCGGCAAAGACCATCTCATAGCCTAATGCGGGTCGCAAACGAGAGAAATAATCCCCTACCCCTTCTCCCAAACTTGCTGACCAGACTTGCTGCGGTGTAAATTGAGCCTCGATCGGTTTCAAGACTCGCACTTCTAATTCTTCGTCATCGGCAAACCAGTTGGAGACAGTGCTACATGCGGACAGTCCGAATGTGCTAACTAACAGCAACGGTAGTAAGGTTTTTTTCACTAAGCTGTCCTTAACCATTGGCCGTTAATGCCAGGTTATCTAGTTTCATTTTTAAAATAGTGTTGGCGCTATTGGCTTGCAATGCTGCGCTATAAGCGGCTCTGGCTTTATCAAAAAACTTTTGAGCCAGGTATATATCACCCTTGATTTCTTGTTGCTGGGCGGCGAAGGCCTGATCCAAGACCTTATCGATGGTCACTAAAGCCTCTTCAGTATTGTCCAACGCTAGCTGCACCCGGGCCAAACGAAGATTGGCGATAGATTGTACGGCTATGTTATCGCCAGTGTCTGCGGCAAAAGTAAGCTGTTTAGCCGCTTCACCAAGGTCATCTCGTTCAATCGCTTGCTGAGCCAATTTAAACGCCATCAATAACGCATAGCCCGTATCAGAATGCTGATCGATATAAGCCTGGGCTTGACTGAATGCAGCTTCATCTGAGTCAAGCTGTGCGGATTGCATTTCGAAATTAGCCGATGCATCTTCCTGCTGTGTTATTTGTTGTTCGTTATAAAAACGCCAGCCCCATAAGCCACCTAAGCCTATAACTGCACCTAATATGATAGCGGTGCCGTTTTCTTTCCAAAAGCGTTTAATGGCTTCAATTTGTTGTTCTTCTGTTTCGTAATGTTCCATCACCAATTCCTCTTGCTACTGCACCGTCATCTATTATGCGGTAATAGTTAATTCTATGTATACCCATCGCCTTTGAAGCCCCAGCGTTGTTAGCTGCACCTACAATGGCTTTGAGTATATTACATGGTCTAGGCTAACAGCAAAGCTGCTAAGAATGCCGCTAATTCATCCCGCGATACACTTTGTTGCGGTTTGTCTTCACGCAAGTACTTGACTGTTATCAGGTTGTCCTGCAATTCACTTTCCCCTAATACTAAAGCCAGGGTAGCGCCACTTTTATCTGCCCGTTTCATCTGCTTCTTAAAATTGCCACCGCCGAAATGACTCTGTACTTTTAATCCGGGCAACTGATCACGCAGTGCTTCGGCAACTTGCAGGCCATATAATTCGACATTATCACCCATGGCCGTCACATAAACATCCACAGATGGGGCTATCTTCTCGGCTATTTCCTTGGCCTGTAACATCAGAACCAGGCGTTCAATACCCACGGCAAAACCCACTCCCTGAGTCGCTTTTCCGCCTAATTGCTCAACCAGTCCATCGTAACGTCCACCCGCGCAAACTGTGCCCTGAGCGCCTAAACTATCCGTTACCCATTCCAGCACAGTGCGGTTGTAATAATCCAAACCACGGACCAGTCTGGGATTAACCCGATATTGGATACCCAGGCTGTCTAATCGTTCACACAACAATTGAAAATGTTGTCTGGACTCTTCATCCAGGTAATCAAGCAAGCTTGGCGCATTGATAATGGCGGCTTGCACCTGAGGATTTTTACTGTCCAAAACCCGCAGCGGGTTGGTTTCTAAACGGCGCAGGCTGTCTTGATCCAGCTCAGATTTATGCTCGGTCAAAAAGGCCACCAGAGCATCACGGTAATCCGCCCTGGCCTGATTCGAGCCCAAAGAATTTATTTCCAGAGTGACCTGATCGGCAATGCCTAGTTTTTGCCATAAACGGGCACTTAATGCTATGACTTCAACATCGATATCGGGCCCCGGTAAACCGAACACTTCTACTCCGAACTGATGAAACTGGCGATAGCGTCCCTTTTGTGGACGCTCATGACGAAACATGGGCCCCAGGTACCACAAGCGCTGTTGTTGGTTGTACAACAAACCGTGCTCGTTACCGGCACGCACCACACTGGCGGTTCCTTCAGGACGTAAGGTTAGACTGTCATCGTTGCGGTCGGCGAAACTGTACATTTCTTTTTCAACAATATCAGTCACTTCACCAATAGAACGTTTAAAAAGATCCGTACTCTCCACTATAGGCGTACGAATTTCTTGATAGCCATAGCTGGCTACGACCTCACGAATAGCATGTTCTACCCACTGCCACACACCCGATTGCTCAGGTAGACAGTCGTTCATGCCGCGTATTGCCTGTATTTGTTTAGACACTAAAGAGATTCTCTTTTGACTAGATTATATTAAAAAGCTAGGCAGTATAGGGACTTTGCCGATAAACGTAAAACGCTGTCAGTCCTTATTTGCCTATTTACCCAACAAGATAGAAATTAACTAACATCTTTAATTTGAATTTGTCTGCTTTGATCTAATTTAGCCGCCTTGGCCCGAATACGTTTTTCCAACTGATCCACCAAATTATCGTTAGCCAGGCGTTCTTTTTGCCGCTTGCCGTCAACATAATAGCCACTCATATTACGTGCGCCCGTTAGCCCTATATCTGAGACTTCTGCCTCCCCGGGACCGTTAACTACGCAACCAATGATGGATACATCCATAGGCGTAAGTAAGTCCTCCAGGCGCAACTCCAGTGCATTGACTGTACTTATCACATCAAATTCCTGCCGTGAACAACTGGGACAAGCGATAAAATTGATACCTCGAGCGCGGATGCGCAAAGATTTCAGTATATCGAAGCCTACTTTGATTTCTTCCACTGGATCTGCCGCCAATGAGATCCGAATGGTGTCACCTATGCCTTCAGCCAGCAGCATACC
>JBKEFM010000041.1:0-24743 GCA_046709505.1 Paraglaciecola sp.
CGAGATAAAACGCAACAGACGGTTGTAATGCCTGTACCGAGGATACTGTGATATTGGTTTGTGTGGTGGCAGCACCACGAATGTAAATTTCATTTTGACCAGGGCCTGTGCCCTGAAAAACTACGTTTGGCAAAAACTCTACATAATCCTGGAAATTATCGACACCCAAATTGTCCAGAGCATCGCCATTCAAAGCGGTTACCGCCACTGGAATGTCTTGGATAGATTCCTTACGTTTAGTCGCGGTGACCTCAATCGTTTCTATTTTGGCTTTACTTTTGCTGCCCTCTGCTGCAGATTGCTGAGCTGCTATAGCTGGCACACTGCCCGCCATGGCGAGTAATACGGCGCAGGTAATTTTACGTTTATGAAACAGATGTGTATGTGGTTTTGTCAAAATGGTTTCCCCAAATTATTAATGACTATTATTAATTAGTCTTCAATCTATATATGTCTTTAAAGACACGCCTAAAAGTATAACTAAAGCACAAATCTATCAAATAGTAAGCAATTAAGCAAAATTGGATCACTGAAATTAATTAGTTCACTAATTAATTTTTTATTTCAGCATTACAAAATTGGAACTTTTTTAATGCATACGAATCCGGATTAGGTTGTTTAAATGTTACGCACCCCTTCGTATAAGCGGTGATAATCAATATTACCAAGATGAGCAGCTAAGATAACCTGACCATTTTTTCACCCTTCAGCCGCAGTCATTTTTCATCCTTAATGTTTTGTTATATTTTGCCAAAATAGTTAAAAATCACTTATAAACGCCCCACCCATAACCAAGTGACCTCAAAATGCAATATCCAGACTGGAGTAACTCGTATGCCCCACCCTGGCCATTTTATTGTTTTTCTTTGTGTTTATATTTGTCAGGCTGAGCGCTTACAGTCATTAAAACTAAGGTCGTCGCTCCTTTTGGCTCAGTGTTAATATTTAATATACATTGTGCTTATGATGCTTATCCAAATTTACTGGTAAATATGGATAAGCAAACCATGACTGTAGCCTACATTGCACTTAAGCTGTTGCTCGTTTCTGTATATTAAATGTACAGAAATACGAGTCGTGGTATGAGTATTCAGCAGTGTGAATATCTTGACGTTTCAGGTCGCCGACAAGTCTACAGTTAACTCATCCGCCAATCTGATAAATTAGGATTTACGTTGTTGTCCAGACAGCAAACGTTTATCCAACCCAAAACGCCAAAAAAGTTGTTTAATAATTAAACACCAATGGCCAGACGCGGTGAGGTGATTTTCAAAATAGGTCATCACTATTTTGACATACCGTCCTACGTCAGCGATTTCCCTGACCCATGTTCAAAAGTATCCCTATAGTCATTGAGAATAGTTTTCGCTACTCCAGTTGTCAGCAAAGCGTT
This sequence comes from Paraglaciecola sp., assembly GCA_046709505.1. GTDB lineage: Bacteria > Pseudomonadota > Gammaproteobacteria > Enterobacterales > Alteromonadaceae > Paraglaciecola. The sequence continues at coordinate 1,394 of JBKEFM010000041.1, forward strand.
ACCCCGATTTGCCCTTAACCTGCTTTGTCCACCATTTTAGAGCTTAGTTTGACTATATGCACATTACCGTCATGAGCTGTAATTTTAATGCTTTTAAGTTCATCGTTTCTGTAATCCACGTAGATTTCTTCTGGCTCCTGAATAAGATGCTCAAATTCAGGGGTAATAACCGTAAAGACCTTGTCTTTTTGATCATAGTTCAGGCCTTGTAAAGCCACTGATTTCACTTCCACCTGGGCACCAATTTCGCGGCCCAATACATCGATTTCCACCTCAGTACCTTCTACAAAATTTGATAAGCTGTCGAAATAATGAGCCCAATCATCGCGGGCAATTTTATTGGTAGACATTGGCAAATCCTCTTATTAATGGGTTATATAGGCGAACCTGAACACTTGCTTCAATACTGGGGAATCAGTCCAGTGCAACGGCTGCTTAAGTATTTTATACTCGCTTTACTCGCCTAATTTAAGCTCATGGTTAAGCAGGGGTATTGATACAGGTCAACATATTCATGTTGCACAACGGTTAACCCACATTTAGTTTACTGGACGGATTTTCTATATTCAGCCTGGGTGGCTTGGGCCACCCTGATAAGAAAGGACTTTGTGACGCACGTAAGCTAGGCTGAAAATAACTGACATCCGTTACCTAGCAAGCACGATGTGCGGGTGGTGAATAGGTACTTAATTAACACCCCTCTTTATTTGAGTGCGGTAAACCAGGTACCGAATGAGTGCACGCTATGTAGATATTCCCCATGAGGTGCACATATGTGTTGCATCCAGTACCTGTATCGACAACTAGTCTTTGACCTTCCAACTACCATCGGCCTGGCGGCAGGCCGTGCCGTATATTTTCTCTTGCTTGTTACCTATGCTGGCATCCATTTGGTATTCCCTGCACGGCAAGGCATTTTGCTCATAGGTGCGAGTCGGTACTACCCGATATTGATAACCGGTATCGGGATTACGCCAGCTGGTTTCTACCCCGGTGCGCACGGTTTCCAAAGAGTGAGCCACTTTGAGTCGGTCATTTTGATCCATGCTACGCCCTACATTGCCGCCAATAGTAGTGCCAATCAAGCTCCCTATGATAGTGGCAGCCGTTTGGCCGTGACCGCCGCCTACTTGATGGCCCAGTACGCCCCCTAAAATCCCACCGATGATCATGCCACTGCTTTCATTTGCGCCTTGGTTGTTGGCACAACCACTAAGCAAGCACACCATTAAAAACAATGCCCCATAGGTACTTATTCTGGTACGACTGGTCATAAAACTATCCCTTTACGTTAATCCCAAAAGCTTGAAAACAGCTAAACGGTTAATAGTTAAATAAGGTAGGTCTAAATGGGCCGGACGATATTGATCTTCATCAATATCGAGCTGTATTAACAGCCTTGCCACATAAAGGACTGCCGGTTTCTGCGACTAACAATACTGAAACAAGCCATCGTGAGTGGCAAAAGCAGTGGTTTTCTTTTCAAGCGTGGCGAATTGGTCATATCGATAGGTCGGTCCCTGAACACAAATCAGTTCATTAGCAAGATAACAATGGCCACACAGACCCACACCGCAGCCCATGCGTTTTTCCAGTGACAGCCAAATTTTGTCATGCCCTATAGCCAGCTCCTGACAGGTTTTGGCCACTGATTCCATCATCGCCAGGGGTCCACATGTCAACACGAGTTGCGGCTGCCTGTTATGTTCTGCCAAAAAACGGCTTATATGTTCTGAGGGTGTGCCTAATGTATCCAACTGGGAATCGACCATAAAGGTTTCCAGTATCGGCAGGTGTGCCTGCCAGCGTTGCCGCTCGTGCTGCAATACCTGTGAGGCGCGATTAGTCGCACCATAAATAACGGTGGTAGATCCGCTCTGCCTCATTTTGATCAGGTGATCTATAGTCGCTGTCAAAGGCGCCAGCCCGCAGCCACCAGCAACAATTAATACCTCTTTATTAAGCATTTGCGCAACCGGCCAGCCTATTCCCAAGGGGCCGTTATACCCCAGCACTTTACCTGGGGGCAGATCACAAATAGCGGCGGTGAGTTTGCCGACCTTACGAATGAGCGCCATAAACCGCCCCTCTTTATTTGGCAGTGAAGCATAAGTAAAAGGGGCCTGGCCAAATCCGGGCAGGCTCAACATAAAAAATTGCCCCACAGCAACAGATGTATTACGGTTGCCGCCCAAAAGCTCAAAGGTGAGATGTTTTGTATCATGTCCGTCATCGTAGCTGTCAACCAGGTGCATGGGTTGAGGGGTTAGTTGCTGCATACTTGATCTATCCTTTTCATCACCGAGTGCACACCTACTGAACCTGAGCAGGTTTGTTCACAGCGTCCACAGCCCACACAACCGTAACGGGAGAATTCTGGCAAATACTCATCTGAAAACTTGTGAAACCAGAAGCGTTCGGTGCGTTTTGCTGCCAAATGGCTTGGGTTGTGGCCACTTGCTTCGCGCTGAAAGCCCTCAAATAAACACGAATCCCAGACCCTTAAGGTAGTGAATTCATCAATAACCTCTTTCTTTTGCTCATAGGTGCTATAACAAGAACAGGTCGGGCATAAATTAGTACAACCGGAGCATGCCAAACAGCGCACACTTAATTCTTCCCATAATTCCCCCGGAACCGCTACATTGTTGATATATTCGATACTGTTATTGATGTAACTGAAATCAGAAAATTGACTCAAGGCCTGGTTTTCTAGTCGAGTGCGCTCGATAATATGTTCTTCTGTTGCACTAGCCAGAGACATACCCGCTATACTGGCTTTTCCCTTTTCGGTGGCTCCGATGAGTAACCATGGCCTACCTTGCACCTCAAGTTGGCTCAATATTAAATCTGCACTGTGCTGCCTGACGTGAGGTCCGGCATCCATTAATGGGCAAAATCCCTGAGCGCATGGGGCCTGACAATCTATTCCCACCAATAACGTTTGCTGGCGTCTGACCTGATAATGCACATCGTCCTTAAAAAAAATGTCCTGATGGGAAATGGCGATTAAGTCACAAGCCTGTACCCCAAACAATACTCTAGGTTTGCAGTCCGGGAGCAAAGGACTAAAACTTTCTCCGTCAAATTTGTACAGTATTTCCCGGGGCGCAAATAAAAATGCCTTGGGGGACATCAAGGGTAAGTGATCCTCACCGTAGAGCGGCGCAATATCCGCAGCGTCTGCTGCCTGCCATTTGTCCTCTCCTTGCAAGTCCGCACTAATTTGCAACACTTGGTGCTCCTTGGCCAAATGCATTTTCAAGCTAGCAAGATTATGCAATAAATACTTGTCTGCCTTCATTGTTAATTCCTCATCTGCAGTGGTGGGTGCAAACCAGGCGCCCAAGACCGGGGGATATAATTGACAGGCAAAGGTTGTACTTTTATTGCACAGGCTTTAAGTTCCGGCATTTCAGTAAGTACCTCCATGGCGTTATTTGTCAGTTGATTGGAAGGGGTTTCTTTAAAATGATAGGGCATGCTCACCAGCCCAGGAGTCACTTGTTCATTTAAAATGATCCGTGTTTCTATATACCCCCGTCTTGAGCTAACGCCTACGGCCTGATGATTTTGCAAATTCAGATCTCTGCCATCCTCAGGATGCATAAACAATACCCCATCCGGGGTTTCCCGTTCGAGTAAAGGTGATTGGCGAGTCATGGAGCCACAACCATAATGAAAATGGAGTCTGTTGGTGGTTAACCACAATGGATATTGGCTGTCCGGTTGTTCCGCCGGAGAAATCTGCTCAACCCCAATGAGCCGCCCTTTACCGATGGGAAAATCATTGCCGTGCAAATATTGACACCCCAAAGGATGTTCCGCATTACATGGCCACTGTAAACCGTCGTGTTTGGCCATAAGTTCATAGGACATGCCACAAAAAGAATGGGTTAAACTAGCCATTTCAGTGAACACCTGTTCACTGCTGTGCCAGTTCATTAACTGGCCCATGCCTAATTTTTCCGCCAGGGCCGCCAGTATTTGCCAATCAACTTTAGCTTCACCCGGCGCAGGAACAGCCTGACGGATAAGTTGTACTCGTCGTTCACAATTAGTGAAGGTTCCGTTTTTTTCGGCAAAACTGGCGGCGGGTAAAACCACATCTGCCATCTTGGCGGTTTCGGTCATGGCCAGCTCTACCACCACCAGCAAGCCCAGAGCATGTAACCCTTGTGTCACCTGATTTTGATCCGGGTCGGTCACCACTGGGTCTTCACCAAAAACAAGTAGGGCGTTAAAGTTGCCCTTGCGCGCTTGATTGCTCATACCAAGCGATGTCAGCCCTGTGTTTTTAGCCACCTCGGTGCCCCAGGTATTACTAAATTTTTGCCTGACTTGTGCGTCGGCCGCACTTTGATAATCTGGATACACGTTGGGCAAACAGCCCATATCACAAGCACCCTGTACATTGTTTTGCCCCCGCAAAGGGTTGATACCGGTACCAGGGCGACCTATTTGACCACAGACTAACACCAGATTTGACAATGCAATCACGTTGTCGGTACCACAGACAAATTGGGTGATCCCCATGCCGTAAGCCAGAAATGCAGCACTGGCCTGACTATAGTATTTGGCCGCCGCAACCAACTTGTCCCCGGGAACACCGGTTATTTTTACCACTTGCTCCAGAGGATAAGCTGCGACTTGCTCTTTAAGCGTTTGGTATGGCTGGCAACGACGAGCCAGAAAGTCATCATTTTGCCAGTCTCGCTCAAAGATGATGTTGAGCAGACCATTGAGTAAGGCGATATTAGTACCAATTTTTAGTTGCAGATGCAGATCCGCGAGTTGCGACAGGCGAGTTTGGCGGGGATCCACCACTATTAAGGTGGCGCCGTTAAGCTTGGCGTTCATGATCTGACCGCCAATGATGGCGTGATTTTCTGTGGGGTCGGCACCAATAACCATAATAACATCGGCCTTTGCTACATCAGCAATGCTATTGGTCATGGCTCCTGAGCCCAGGGTTTGCTTGAGCCCTGCAACGGACGGGCTGTGACAGATGCGCGCACAATGATCAATGTTGTTAGTTTTCAACACCCCACGAGCGAATTTTTGCGCCGCATAATTATCTTCGTTAGTGGCCCTGGCACTGCTAATAACGCCCACTGTATCTGGGCCATCGGTCATTAAATAACCCTGTAGTTTACCGGCAATATGGTCAAGGGCGCGATCCCAGGTGACGGATTGAAACTGTCCGTTGATTTTCATTAAAGGTTGGGTCAAACGATGGTGCCGTTCAATGGCAAAGGCGCTGTTCCAGCCTTTAGCACATAATTGCCCTTGACTGATGGGGTGAGAACGAAGGGGTTGCACCGCAATCACATTATCATCCTCTGTGCATAAACCTATGCCGCAACCCACACCACAAAAAGGACAAATGCTATTAACTTCAGAGGAAGACATAACATGCCTATAAAAGTGTAAATGGAGTTAATATTAAAGGATACAGCTTCAAAAAAAGGTTGATACACATCAAGTTCAGGGCTTTTTAGGCATCATGTTGCGACCATAAATCAGATGATAAACTAAGGCTACCAAAACGCCACCACCTATAATGTTACCCAAAATAACCGGCACGAGATTGCCGAAAAACGATGACCAACTAATCATTTGTGCCATGCCTGTTATGTCAGTGTCCTGCTGAAGTAACATGGCCATAGGGAAAAAATACATATTGGCCACACTGTGTTCAAAGCCGGCCGCCACAAAAGCGGTGATGGGAAAGACTATAGCCACCGCCTTATCAGTCACGCTTCTACCGGCAAAGGCCATCCATACCGCCAAGCAAACCAGCACATTGCACAGTACCCCTTTGAAAAGCGCCGCGATAAAAGACAGCTCACTTTTTGCCATCGCTATGTGCAGGTAGGTGGCGGCTACCGCCCCATTATTCATTTCAGGGTGCCTCGATAAATAAACGATAAACGCCAGGCCAGCTGCGCCGGCAAAATTTGCCACACAGACTACCAACCAATTCCTCAGCAGTTCTTTAGACGTTATCAGCCCATCAGCCCAAGCCATAACCAATAAATTATTGCCGGTGAATAACTCTGCACCCGCAACAACCACCAACAACAAGCCCAAACAAAATGCCACACCGCCGAGCAATTGTCCCATGGCAAACCCCAAGGATGCGTCAGATTTAATTAATACAAAAAACATACCTCCTAAACCAATAAAAGCACCGGCCAATAAGCCCAACATGATTAGCGGCAGTAAAAGAAGCCGCGCCTTAATGACCCCGACTTGATCGACTCGCTGAGCAATTTGACTGGGCGAAAAAGCATCAAAGCCGAACATGTCGCTCATTCTGTATTGTCACTCACATCAGGGCGATGCTTGGCGATATATTCAGTTAAGGCTTGTAAGCTATTTACCTGACCGTAGTCACTTTCGGGGATGTTGACCTGTATTTCTTTATCTATACTGGTCAGCAAACGCAGAAAGTCCATTGAATCCAAATCCAGTTCATCCCGCATATCAGCCCTTGGATCCAGACTGTCAATATCTGCCTCTGGCGCTATTTGTAAAATCAGGCGACACAGGCTGGTTTTGATATCTTGGGTGCTCATATTAATAACTCCGGGTTTTGCAATAAGTGGTCTATTTTATTTAGTAAACGGGCGCCAGCATGGCCATCACTTACCCTGTGATCCGCCGCCAGACTAACCGTGACTATGTGGGCAATACTGACTTGCTCATCCACCACCCATGGCACGCATCGCTGACGGCCAAGAGCAACAATGGCAACTTGGGGCGGGAAGATAATACTTTGCATGCTGTCCGTTCCCCTGTCACCGAGATTGGATACGGTAATGGTGGCATCTTGCATTTCCGACATGCGCAACCCCCCTTCTCTGGCCCGCAAAACCTGATCTCTGAGTTTTAACATCATTTGGGCGGGATTAAGTTGTTGAGCATGATGAATAGCGGCCACCATTAATCCGCCACCATGCAAACTAATGGCGTTGCCTAAATGCACTAACTCCTGAGCTTGATATCGCCCTTGCAGATAAAAACCATTAAATTGAGGAAACGAAGGCAATGCCTTAGCGATAGCACAATAGAGCAGCGCGCTGAGCAACATGCGTTCATCCATTGTGCGCCCTTGGTTATATTCAGCTAACCAAGCCAGAGCATTGTCTAACTGTATATCTTGTTGCAAATAGTAGTGGGGAATGTCTCTTTTGGAGCGACTCACCACCGCCGCTATCGCTTCGCGCATTTGCTGGCTACTGTCCGCTTCGGGGTAATGGGCCTCTCCTGTAGAGGCCTTAGCCATAGTCATAATGTCGTCGAGGACAATGGCACCTTGGGGGCCACTGCCCGTTTGCAATTGACGCCAATCAATGGCCAGCTCAGCCGCTTTTTGTCGCGCTGCGGGAGAAATCCGCCGCCTACCAGCCACCTCGTTATCCTCCGGAAACCGGTCGCTATCACTGGCAAGGTCAACCCTGGGCGCACTAGGATTGCGGCTCTGGTGCTTGTCCTTTGGCGCAGATATTGACTTTTGGCCAAGCGGTGCTTGGGGATGCTTAGGAGCTTCAGTTGCAGACCGGGGTTCATCTGCCAGTGTAAGCTGTGCAATGGGCTGACCCACCTCGATGTCTTCTCCCTCGGCTGCCAGCAGCTTGTTAATCACACCATCATCAAAGACTTCCATATCAATCAGCCCCTTCATGGTGTCTATGCTGGCCACGATATCGCCTTTTTGTACTTTGTCTCCCGGCTGCACCTTCCACTGAGCTATAATACCGGTCGCCATATCTGCGCCAAAAGATGGCATAGTCAGCTGCTTCATTTTGTGCCGGCCTGTTTGCCCAACAACCCAAGTACCAAATCCACTATCTGCTGAACCTGGGGGGTAGCAGCCAGTTCAAGATGCCGGGGATAAGGAATGGGCACTTCTACACTGCAAATCCGTTGCGGCGGTGCATCCAGTGACCAGAAACAATGTTCAGCTACCGCGGCACATATTTCTGCCGCTAAACTGCCGGTGCGCCACCCTTCATCCACCACTAGCAAGCGTTTGGTTTTATCCACTGAAGCAAATATACTGGCGGTATCCAGGGGCCGTAAACAGCGCAGATCAAGTACTTCAACACTCAGCCCCTGTTCTTGTAGCAAGGTTGCCGCTTCCAGTGCTTTGCCTAACGAGCCACCATAGGTTATCAAACTAAGCTGGGTACCAGACTTGCGCACCACAGCTTTGTGCATATCCGGGCAATCGGCTGGTGTAGGCAGCGCAGCGGTTTCGTTATACAACATCACATGTTCAAACAGTACCACAGGATCGGGGTCTGCCAATGCCATAGCCAACATATAACGGGCATCCGCAATAGTGGCGGGGGCCAGAACCTTTATGCCAGGCACATGGGCATACCAGTTTTCCAAGCTATGGGAATGTTGTGCGGCTAACTGTTTACCGGAACCTGTGGCCATGCGGATCACCAATGGCACGCCGATTTGACCACCGGACATATGCCTTAAGGTCGCGGCATTATTAACGATTTGGTCAAGGGCTAACAAACTGAAATTAACGGTCATGATTTCAACTATAGGCCGCATTCCTCCCATAGCCGCACCGATACCGGCACCCACAAAACCGGATTCCGACAAGGGCGTATCCATAATTCGTTGAGGACCAAACTCTGCAGATAAGCCTTTAGATACCGCATAACATCCCCCGTAGTTGCCTACGTCCTCTCCCATCAGAAATACCCGTTCATCCTGGCGCATAGCTTCGGCAATGGCCTCATGTACGGCGTCTCGATAACTAAGCGTATTTTCTTTCATAGCAGACCCTGCCCGTAGAGGCCTAGGCACAAGTCTGACTCGTCCTCAAACTCCCCTTGCTCGGCGAAATCCACCGCGCTGGCTATTTCTTGCTGTACATCTAATTCTAGTTGTTGCAGCTCAGCGGAGCTTAACGCATGGTTACTGTGCAACCAATTTTGCAACTGAACTATGGGACCTTTACCTTGCCATTGCTGCACTTCTTCGCTAGTGCGGTACAGTTGGCTATCAAACATTGAATGGCCACGAAATCGGTAGGTATTGCATTCCAGAAAATGCGGTCCACCACCATCACGAATAGCCTGACAATAACGTGCTGCTGCCGCTTCGACATCTACCACATTCATGCCATTCACGGCTTCAGCTTGCATACCGTAACTCTGGGCTTTAATGAAAATATGCGGTTGTGATTCTGAAATTGCCAGCGCAGTCCCCATGGCATAGCCGTTATTTTCACATACAAATAACAGCGGTAGCTGCCACAATTGCGCCAGGTTTAGGCTTTCGTGAAATTCCCCTTCAGCCACCGCACCTTCGCCAAAAAAACACACCGTGATCCCTTTCTTGCCTTGCATCTTATCGGCCAGCGCTAAACCTACTGCTAAAGGTAGCGCCCCGGCGACTATGGCATTGCCACCATAGAAGCGCTTATCACTATCAAAGATATGCATAGACCCGCCCCGACCACGACTACTGCCGGACACTTTACCAAACAATTCCGCCATGACTTTGCCCATATCCAACCCTCTGGCCAGCGCGTGGCCATGCTCCCGGTAGGTTGACAGCACGGCATCTTGTGGATCAAGTACTTGCATGATCCCCACAGCAACGGCCTCTTCTCCTATGTACAGATGCAAAAAGCCACGGATTTGTTGCTGGGTATAAAGTTCGGCGCATTTTTCTTCAAACCGCCTGATACGCAACATTTGTTTAAGTAAACCATGGAGGTGAGCCTTGTCCATATGGGGTTTGGGGTGGTTAGATGTCATCACAAAACCCTTTTTCACTAAGACTATCTGAGGAAGACGGGCTGGCACTGGGATACTCGTCCTCCTCAAGGGTAGAGATATCTCCCTCGGGTAAGCCCAGTTCACGAGCTTTAAGAAGACGACGCATGATTTTGCCACTACGAGTCTTGGGCAGATTAGCCTTGATCACAATATCCTTGGGCGCCAGGGTGGCACCTAGCTTCATTCTGGCATGGGCTAGCAACTCATTAACTAAAGCAGCATCGCCTGTATAATCTGCTTTGAGGGCGACAAAGGCTTTGACTACCTCACCGGCAACCGGGTCAGGTATACCAATAACCGCGGCTTCAGCCACAGCAGGATGCTCCATCAAGGCACTTTCCACTTCAAAAGGGCCAATAAGGTGCCCGGAGGATTTGATCAAATCCGAGCTTCGTCCGACAAACCAGTAATAACCATCTTTGTCCCGGTAGGCCAAGTCTCCCGTTAAATACCAACCGTCTTTAAAGCATTCTTGAAAACGGGCGGTATCATGCAGATAATCGCGAAACATAGAAGGCCATCCAGGCCTTAATGCTAGTTCGCCTGTTTGATCCGGGCCCATCAGTTGAATAACCTCTCCGTCGCTTTTTTGTTGGACTATCCCGCCCTGAATACCCGGCAAGGGACGGCCCATGGAGCCAGGTTTGACCTGCTCGGAGGCGAAGTTGGCCAGCATAATGCTGCCCGTTTCGGTCTGCCACCAGTTATCATGAAAAGGCAGTCCCAGGACTTTTTGACTCCATATTACGGCTTCCGGATTAAGGGGTTCTCCGACACTGGCGATAAAACGCAGTGCACTGAGGTCATACTCGTCACGCAGTTCGTTGCCGGCCTTGATCAGCATACGAATCGCTGTGGGGGCGGTATACCATACATTCACTTTCTCATTTGCCAGGATACGATACCAGCGGGCGGGATCAAACTCTCCCTGATCAACAATCAAGGTAGCGCGATTGCACAAGGGGGAAATAACCCCATAGGAAATCCCCGTTACCCAGCCGGGGTCGGCCGTACACCAAAAGATATCATTGGGGTGAATGTCCAGCGCTACATAACCAGAGTATTTGTGTTGTATAACGGCTTCATGTACATGGACCACACCTTTGGGTTTACCCGTGGTGCCACTGGTAAAATGCAGCAAAGCCGTATCCTGGGCTGAGGTTTCACACAGTTCAAAATGTTCATCTTGTTGGGATAATTCAACGTCAACATCGATACAATTTTCGGGGCAGTGTCCTTCACAATCATATAAAAACACTACGCGTAAACATTGCATTTTATGACGCCAAGGGCTGATTTTCTTGCGATAAAGCTTAGCACTGGTAAATAAAGCTCTGGCACCCCCTATCTCCATACGAGAATGAATAGGCTCGGGCCCAAATGCACTGAATAATGGACTGAAAACAATCCCGGCTTTAAATGCACCTATTATCGCGCCGTAAAGTAAAGGGGTACGCTGTGCTAAACTGCATAGCAAATGGCCTCTGTCTACCCCTGAATGGGTTAACAGATTAGCGAAGCGATTACTCAGGACATGTAATTCATTATAGGTATAAGTTCGTTTTTCCTCATTTTTATCCAGGCAAACCAAGGCAAGTTGCTCACCGTTTCCCTCTTCGCAGTGGCGCACCACAGCTTCATAAGCAATATTGATACCCTGGCCATAGCCTTTAATCTGGTCCCGGGCTTGCTGCCAATGGAAATTCTCATAGCTTTGCTGATAATCTGTCAGATTAGGTAAGCGCTGCTGATCATCTGACTGTTTTTTAATACCGGAAGAAGTCATTTTGCCCCACACTGCACTTGTCGCCCACGTTGACAAAAAGTTTAGTCAACGCTGTTAAAAGCGGCTTGACCTGCATCAAGATCCAGTAGCAAAATAATCTTTACCTTAGCGAACCGGTGAGCATCACCGCGAACGGTAGATAAGACCTTGTCTTTGCAGATATTTTTCAATTTCGACGGCAATCAACACTAGAGATGAAACAGCAAAGCACAACAGCAGATCGAATATAGGTAAAGGCTGGGTGTGAAATATCGCATTCAGTGCGGGTAAATAAATCAACGCAAGCTGCATGCCAACAGCCAATGTGATGGCCCCCAACATAGGTATATTGCTCAACAACCCTATGCTTAGCAAAGAAGCCTTTTCGCTACGCACGGCCAGGGAATGAAATAGTTGGCACAGAACCAAAACGCTAAATACCGATGTTTGCCAATATTCCCTATTGTTTGAGATGGTCCAGGCCATCACCCCTAACGATAACCCAGCCACCAACAAACCTACCCACAAGATATGTTGCCACATACCACAAGCAAAGATATTTTCCTGAGGCGAACGCGGAGGCCGCGCCATACTGTCCTTCTCCCCTGGCTCGGCAATAAAAGCCAGACCTGGCAATCCGTCAGTCACCAGATTCATCCACAGTATATGAATGGGCAACAAAGGGATGGGCAAACCAAACACCGGTGCCAACAATAAGGTCCAGACCTCTCCTGAGTTGGAACTCATGGTATCTTTTATGAATTTACGGATATTGTCAAAAATTCGCCGACCGGCTTCAATAGCGCCAACTATAGTGGCGAAATTGTCATCAACCAGCACCATATCAGCGGCCTTTCGTGCTACGTCAGTGCCTTTTAACCCCATTGCCACACCTATATCAGCCTGTTTTAACGCTGGCGCATCATTAATGCCATCTCCGGTCATGGCAACAAATTCTCCCTTAGCCTGTAACGCCTTAACGATGCGTAACTTTTGCTCAGGCGAGACTCTGGCATACACCGTTAGCGAGCCAATCTTGCTGGCCAAATCGGTATCCGTTAACTGTGCCAACATTTCACCACTAATAGGTTGCGTTGCCCCTGTCGCTATCGATAAACGACGGGCAATTTGCATCGCTGTAGCAGGATGATCCCCGGTTATCATCACAGGTGTGATCCCCGCAGTTTTACAAGCCGCCACGGCATCAAACGCTTCCGGTCGCAAGGGATCAATCAAGGCAACCAGTGCCAAAAACGAGAGATCCCGTTCAATCTCTGGTGCACTAATAATATTAGGCAGTGCACTCAAATCACGTTTTGCCAGCGCCAAAACCCGGTAGCCATCTTTGGCTAATTGACCGGCTTTAGCAATAATAGTCTGGGGATCAAAGTCTTGCGTTTTACTCGTGTTCGTTGCCCTTGTGCAGCTTGCCAAAACGGATTCTGGTGCGCCTTTGACATAGGCAACTACGCCTGATGATGTCTTATGCAGTGTGGTCATACATTTTCGGGTGCTGTCAAAACCGATAGTGGCTAAACGGGGTTTTATTTTTTCCACTTCGGTTTTAATAAAGCCGCTTTTACGGGCCAATTCAAACAGGGCCATTTCGGTAGACTCCCCCGCCGCTTGGCCATCTTTTTCGCTAATATCGTTGTTCAGAGCAAGGGCATGGCCCAAGTCCACCTGTTCACTGGGCACTAACTGGCTGCGCTTATGTTGGCTGTAAACCCAGTCAACTGACATCAAGTTTTGGGTCAGGGTGCCAGTTTTGTCGGTACATATATAGGTTACTGAGCCTAATGTTTCTACTGCGGATAAATTTCGTACCAGAGCGTGTTGTTGCAATAGTTTCCGGGCACCCAGTGCCAAAGAAATAGTGACAACCGCAGGCAAGGCCTCAGGAACGGCAGCAACCGCCAGGCTTACCGCCGTTAATAACATTAGCAACGCGGGTTTACCCTGAAGCAGGCCAGCGGCAAAGATCACTGCACACAGGACTAAAACAGCGATCACCAGGTAACGCCCAAAACGCAGTAAACGAACTTGCAGCGGTGTTTTCACCTGCTCGTCGTTGGCCATCAGCTGGGCAATCTGGCCTATTTGACTTTCATGACCACTGGCGATCACCACACCTGAACCCTGGCCGCTGACAATCAAACTGCTCATAAAAACCAGATTAGTCCGCTCACCTAAGGGCAGGTCTGGATTGTTCAAGCTTGCTGTCTGCTTGCTGGCTGAATGAGACTCGCCAGTCAAAGCAGACTCATCAACTTGCAAATTTTCAACCTCAAGCAGTCGCAAATCAGCCGGAACGATATTGCCCGCTTCCAGCACCACGACTTCCCCGGGGACAAGCAGTTTGGCGGCCAAAGTCACCACTTGTCCATGGCGTAATACTTTTGCCTTAGGTGCGGCTAATTCTGCCAGGGCGGCCAAGGCGTGCTGGGCGCGGATTTCCTGAATGGCCCCAAGACCCGCGTTTAATAACAAGATAATCCCGATAGCAATGGTGTCTATAACTTCCCCAAGGAGCCCGGATATCAGTGCGGCTACCAGTAATACAATTATCATAAAATCGGTAAATTGGTTAATAAGGATGAAAGGCCAGGAAAGGCGTTTTGCCGAAGGGATAGTATTGGGCCCATATTCAGCCAAACGACGTTGCGCTTCTGCGCTAGTTAACCCAGCAGCACAGGAGTCAAGCTGCGCCAACGCCTGGCTCCCATCAACACTGTGCCAGTTAGTAGTAGGCATATTTTATTCGCCCGCAAAAAAATAAATAAGCGATATAGTCACCAGGGCCACCAATAAAGTCTGCAACCCACTTACCCACCAAGGACGCCCCGCTATACCCGCCAGAAAAATCCCCAACAAAAAAATAACCAGTAGCGCCACCACCATAGCCAGCAACAACGGGGATATTGACCAAATAAAACCAGCTTGAGCTAACCACAACGGCATTAAAATCAGCAGCGAAATAAGCAGCGGTGCCAAACCATTTACCACCGCCACCAACAGTGGCACCCAAAGCGCCGCATCCCCGTGGGCACTTTGCTGTAAGTCACTTACCATAGCCGCCTCCAATTTGCTAAGAGCATGGCGCAGCTCTGCCACTTCACTCACATAGGCACTGCTGATACCACTTACACCAAGAGCAATAGCCGCGCCCAGGCATACCTTGATGACAACAGACAGTTCAGTAGGGGCACTGAGTACAAAACCCAGAATAAGGCCAAGCATAGTCAGAGCACCATCAAATCCATTCACCACAAAATATCGCCGTACTATGGCGCGGGTTTGCGTCAGTTGCAGTAACAAGGTCACGCGCCGTGCTAATGTCATAACACGTTAACGGGCATATTCTCTATCCCTTTCGCTCTGGCTTTCTACTTCATCAATACTATGTATAGATGCCCCCATATCACAAATAGCAGCTTGCACTGCGACAAAATCAATGGCCTGGGAATGTATTTCAACTTGTACTGATTCAGTTTTTTCATCAACTTCAAGCACGGTTAACCGAACCTGATAGTCTGCCCCAACTCCGGCAATAGCCTGACTGAAATCAAGGGCATTGGGCTGATGGGGTTTGAGCACATCCAGTACCACGCGTTTAATGTAAACCACTAGCTGACCTTAATCTGTAAGTTGAAATGGCAGATTTCAAGTATAGAAAGCGGTCTTCCCAACAAGTTGATCCAGGGCAATAAAGTTAGGCTAATTAGCGTTTGCCTTTAACCGCATTCACCTAATAGGTTAAGCAGGTCCGCGCCTAAAATAAGGTGATTGACTGATACGAAATAGTTTTGAGAGATCTTGATCCCTGTCAATATGACAAGAGTAAGCTCTTCCTTTTCACCACAAAAGGCTTATCTTAAAGAAGTCTCACTGGCATACAGACGATACCTAGATGAATAAGTCAATCATACTGTTACCCTTTCTTGTATTGCCCCTTAGCTTGAAAGGCTGCTATCCCGCACCCGAGTCACCAAGAGGCTTTAGTCTCCCTAAAGGAGATGCCATCGCGGGGGAAAAGGTATTTTTGAAATACCAGTGCCTAGCCTGTCATAACCTGAAAGGAGTAGATTACGAAACGCTCAATAAAGAATTACAACCGCCGGTGATATTAGGTGCAGCTTCGACTCGCGTTAAAACCTATGCCGTTTTGGTAACATCCATTATCAACCCCTCACACAAGCTGGTACCTAACTATCACCTGTCACTTATCCAACAGGACGGCGTACCGAAAATGCCCGTCTTTAATGATGTGATGACCGTGACTGAACTGGTCGATTTAGTCACATTTTTACAGCCTAAATACAAAGTTAAACCTTATGAGTATACCCATTATGAGCATTATGAACTTTAGTCCTAAGGTAAGACTGGTAATATTTATCAGGCTTAGTCGAAAATAATTATTACCTAACACGCTTTAGGGCTTAAGCTAATGCATATTGCGTTAGGTAAAACTGCCGAGTTTTTAGCCATCGGTGGGATATTACTACTGGGGCTGAGTTGCGATTACATTGGTAAAAAGACCTCATTGCCCCGAGTAACCTTGTGACTGATATGTGGCGTGTTCATGGAGGAGCAAATGCTGGATCTTATCCCTCAACCCTTGACCCGTAACTTTGAAATTGAGACCAATAGAGCCTTGCTGGTAGTGAGTTGTTTACTGGGTGTCAAATTCGACCTTAAAAAGCTTAAAAAAAGATGGCAGCAGTTTATTATGTATATCTGCCACAGAAGCCTTATGAACAGCACTGCAGGTAACCATTGGCCTATTGTGTTTATCCTTCCCTCTACCGATCGCTTTCCTACTGGGATGCATAGCAACCCCGAGTTCTCCCCCTACCTATCTAGATGTGCTAGTAGAACTCAAAGCGAACAACCGCTTATGTGATCTGGTGCTAAAAGTCGTAGCGATTGATGATCTTTGGGCACTGATCCTGTTTAGTTTGGGTATTACCATAATGTCTGCGTTTCACGGTAACGGCGATGTCCTATCTTCAATACTGCTCGGGCATACCAAATTTTTGGTATGGTGCTGCTCAGACTCGCCCTTGGCGTAACAGGTGCCCAGTTAACTGGGCGAATGAAATTCGGTGAGCCAACCTTAGTCGAAGCATTAGATCTGGTTTTTGTGTGCGGGACAGTGGCACTCTATCTGGATGTATCCTATTTGATAGCGGTAATGGTGATGGGTGTAGTTATCGCCAATACAGCAAAACACCATGAATACCCTTTCCATAAAATCGAAGATATTGAATGGCCTTTTATACTGATTTTTTGTATTGGCGGGCGCCTCACTTGTGGTTACAGCCTTGCAACAAATTACCTTCATCGGGGTGATCTATATTGTGTGTCGAACCCTGGGTAAATTTTGCGGTGCATGGCATAAGTGGCTTCGACAGGCAAAGCAGAAACTGAATAGGATTAGCACTGTTACCCCCAGGCGGGGGGTTGAAATTGGTATGGTACTGATTGCGGCGTTTAAACTTCCACAATACCGCCACCTATTTTGCCTCTGGTCATTATCGGAACCATTATTTTTGAACTGTTTGGTCCACCAATAACGCGCTATGCCATAAAAAAGTTCAAAATCATCAGCAGGACAATTAATCTAATGACATTTGCTTCTTTAAGCCACACGACCTGAGAACCTAAAAATGGAGTACAGGCGGCTTGGAAAAATCGGATACTTGCCGCCGACGCTGAACAGAATATTATTTATGGTCGATGATTTGAGATTTTCTCTGGCAAAAAGTCTGGTTTGCATAGCGCGGGAAGACTCGTCACTGGCTAGGCTAAAAAAGTGGTAAACCTTAAAAAGCTAGTAGCAAAGAGTCAGCTGAGACAATGGAAAGCACATTATTGCAATGGGGGGAACGGTAAAAATAAAGCTCTTTACCAAGCGCTACATCAGAATAAAAATTCCCACTTCACCTTATTTACTCGACACAATTGTATCGCTATTTATCTCTGGAGTTTCCCTTTTAAGTAAATGTCTAAATTCATCTTTATCATGAGAAAACAGCACGCCAAAACCGTCTTTATTACGATGTACGATCAGGCCTTTTTGCAGTAAATACTGGTTTTTTTTACGCTTATCTAAAAAGTGTATTTCCAGGAAGTCATCTGCCGCCAAATGAGTGGAGGATAGTTCTATAAACACCCCAAAAGGGCTAATATCTCGTGTACAAGTAGACCCTATATATTTGCCTCGATGGCGGACATCGACATCGAGCGCTAATTCTGTACGCTTACTACTGCGATGATGGAAAGACATTTCAACTTCTCCTTTTATTGATTTTAATGCCACTGTTGATTGTAAAAAAACAAATGATAAATGACAAGCTAAAAGGTAAGTAAAACCACCTGAAAAAGCATTTTTGTATTTCATTGTTCTTGTACTGAAGGACAAAAAATAATTTAAAATCACATCTCCGTACTTTTCTTTTTTCACCCTCTGCGCTACCCGATAAAATGCAGTTAGTGAACCAGCCAGCGACTAAAAACCACTGGGTTTTTCAAGGGCTATCCACTTAGCTCTACCAGACACTACATGTAGTGGTTCCCTTATTTTGTCATTTAGGTCTTGTTAGGGCAAAACGGTCATACGTAAATATTGATATTCAAACGCTCATTCTGCGCAAAACCTAATTACGGCTTGATTAAGCTAAACGACCACATAACCTAAACAATCTAAGTGCAGATAATTAAGGTTAAAAGACTGTAATTCGCTCGAACCCGCTAGTCAGCTATTGGGCAGGTCAGTGCCATAAAAAAACGTTTAAAAACCATCCCTCAGTGCTCCATAAAACACGGCGAATGTGTTTTAATTGGTGTTAGCATAATGTGATAACCGCTATAAAAAATGCTCCCCTCTCTTCCAGTGATTTTCGGATGTATTTGCTAAAATTCGGAGCCCTTTATAGCTTTTCTCAGATATGGTGGTGGATCTTTTCATTTCTATATCCCATACCGAGTCACCTCTTTCAAAAACCAAGTCAACTTCGTGCTTTTTATGGTCACGAAAATGATAGCAATGTACGTCATCGTCTATCCATGAAAGCTGACAAATAACCTATTGAACCGTATAGCTTTCAATTAAATGCCCAAACAAGTTAGCTTGAGTTAACCAATCGTCAGTAGTTAACCCGCAAATTGCACAGATCATCCCAGTGTCAATGAGGTGAATTTTTGGGGATTTAATTAGTCGCTTTCTTAGATTAGTTGACCAAGCAGGTAAAATTCTTATCAGGAACAATTTCTCCAAGGTGGCTATGTAACAAGCAGAGCATATAGCGCATCTTTTTTTGCAGCGGAAAGACTCAGAAGCGACTCCCTGGAAAACATGCCTACAGGGTCAACCTTCAGCCAAACCCACAATATCAATAAGTACATCACATCGGCGGCAGGTGTTCCTGAACGCTTTTTGACTCCAGATTGGACTAATAGCCTATTGAAATTCAGCTTCTTCCACATCTTGCTGAATAGATTGTCAACTTGTGAGCCTGGGCATGTTGTGAGGGTTGGTAGATTCGGTGGGGCTGTGTCAGTATCCGTTTGAGACTTTTTTTGATATTTTTTGATATTTTTTCGTCTACGGAACAAATGTCACATCACGAATATATTTCATTAAAATACAATTATTTACGATATATTTCGGTAGTATTTAAACTCCGAAACTTGAGTTTCAACACAACCTGCCACAAAGCCATTGCTCGATTGACGACATTAAGTTGTTTAAAATAAATCCTTTAATTTTTTCGCACCTGATTTTTGCTGTGCTAGCAGCAGTTCAGCTGTAGCAATAGCATCATTGAGCGCGTTGTGAGCAAAGTGTGATGGTAAATTATGTTTGTGCCGTAAAGCAGAAAGTCTCAATTCTTGCGGGTCGTAAGCAATGTCTCTTTGATCGAGCTTACGTTTCGCCATCGCCAGGGTGTCTAAGATCATGATTGGTGGGGAAACGCCATATAATTCTAGACAGGCTTGCTTTAAAAATTGTTTCTCAATCCGGGCGAAATGCACCAACATTACTTTGCCTGCTAATGCTTTTAATAACGCTTCGATGACAACATGTAACGGTTCTCCTTCGGACTTTTGTTGGTCAGTAATGTGATGAATAATCACATTATCTGCATCAAGGCGCAGCTTAGTGTTAATAATTTGATGGTAACAAGTACTTAGTTTAATTTGCCGTTTATCAATGCTCACAAAGCCCACGCTAAGTAATTTGTCAGTAACAGCATTTAACCCCGTGGTTTCAAAATCTACAGACAGAATAGGCAGGTCTGCCAAACATTTGTCTTCGCTAGGAAAGGGTACAGATAAAAAATCATAGAGCGCCCCTTGAGGCACTTTTTTTAAAAGACGTTTTCTACGGGCTTCGTAACCAAATAGACTATTGAAAAACAAAGTACCCCCTTAAACCACAGCTGATTGGCGATAATCTTGCATTGATTTAATGACTTTAAACGCATCTTTTAAATGCTCTCTTTCTAGCTTCGAAATTTGTTTAGGATCAATGTAGCTGTTGACAGGCTGTTTCTTACACAACAGTTTTCCTTGGTGCTCCAGACGTACAGAAGTCAAAAATGTATACGCGTCTATCAAATTTTCTGCAGAGGATTTTGTCAATGATTTGGTGCCTGAACATTGCTGTAATCGCTCAAGTGTATTGACCGCTGACACGCCTTCGCTGAGTGCGTAAATACGGGCTAAGTCAACAATTGGGGCAATGCCATTGTGTTTTAAGTCGAGTGTCGCATTGTGTTTACCGTCTTGAATGAGCACGAAATCTCTGAAAAAACCCAGTGGGGGCCTAGATCTTAAAGCGTTTGACGACATATGTGCAATAAATAAGGTACTGTTTTTGGTTTTTGCTAGCATGCGCTGACGCACTTTTTCAAGTAAGTTGACATCACCATGAATGGTACTTAAATCAAAAAATACGCTGCTATTTAGCAAGGCTTTTGGGCTAGGTGTATCAACCCATTTATCAAAATATTGTTGCCATATCTTCTGTGGTTGACGCCATTGTTTGTTAGTGGCCATGATATCGCCAGGACAATAAATAAATCCGCATTCGGCTAAACCGTCACTAACAAAGGTTGCCAGCCCCATAAACCAGACATCATCTTCAGGTTTCATAGTGTCACAAATAATTAAGGCGTTGTCTTGATCAGAATGTGCAAGTTGTTCTTGCCTTGCTTGAGAACCTGCTGCTAACCAAGCATATGGAACAGGTGCTGGTCCTAACTTTTGTTCTGCCATTTCAATTAGGCGTATGGTAAACGCCATAGTGATCGCACTGATGCTCTTACCAATATGGTCGGCATTTGCACCCAGTTTGGTGAGCTTCACTTGTAATTTATTTAACAACTTGCTGATGGTAACTAACTCGGCAACAGAGCTCGCTTTGTGAATAATGCTGGTCATGTTGATGGCGTTATGTTCTTCGTTATTCACCAAGTCAGTTACGCTTACCATGCCTGCAAGTTTACCGAATTTGGTCACCGGTAAATGATGGATATGTTTGCTGGTCATGGCAATTAATGCGTCATATGCATTGCACTTGATATCAATGGTGGCAATGTCCTTAGTCATGATCTCATTGACTGGATTAGAAGTGGGTAACCCTAATGCAACACAACGGCGCCTAATATCTTTGTCGGTTACTATGCCTAATCCCATGTCAGCGATCTTCTCATTTGGATCGTTGTCGTCAACAACCACTAAGCAAGAGAAACCCTGCTCGGTCATTTTTATGGCGGCGTCTTGAATCGAAGCGTTAGGTGATATTGTTGCGACTGGGTGATGATAAAAGTCTTCAACTGAGGTATTGCTGATAGAAGACGATAAAATAGCGTCGTCATTGAGTTTAGTTTTTTTGCTATGAAGTCGTTGTTCAGATGAATGCTCTAAAAACTCAATCACCTCGGGTGAATCTGCTAGTAATGTTTTAAGCGTTTTATAATCTAGGCTGTAAATTAAAGCATCTTCGTCGACAATGACGGCAATCTCCGTATTTAATTCACTTCTTTTTTGACAGAAAACAGTGCAAATATCACCTTCGCCATATTTTCCTGTTAGTTCTTTGTCTGCATCTAAATAACGTAAGGCGCCTTTGCGCAATATGTACAATTGAGGTTGCTCAATATCATCAGGTGATAAGTGTTCATCCACCCTTAAATAACTAATGCTAATTTCTCTTACTAGTTTATCGAGCAAGGGATCAGGTAATAGATCAAAGGGTGGGATGGTTCCTACAAAAGTGGTGACTTCTGCTAGTTCATTATCCATATCAAGACCTTTTGGTAACGTTCTCAAAATATTTTTAGCGTACTTTTTATTTCAACGTAGCTAATTTGTGTCGGCGTAACCATCACGGCAAGAGCCGTTAATGCCTAATTATCACTCAATTTATATGCATTCCGCTAAAAATATAGCCTCGAGGTAATCAGTATTCATTGCAGCCATGGGCTGTTTGCGCCTAACACTGGCTTTTTTCTCGTATCAATTTTTATCAGATTAATCCCAATATGCCTTTGGCGGGCAATGTTCTTTGCGCCGTCACCACGGTATATCTGACCGTTATCCTCACGCATCGCTGTGACCAGCACCCAGTGTAGCTTACTTTGAATACCTCAATGCCCTTGTGCCACTTTACCAAATTGTTCTGGCCTCAGCAGGGCAGATCTAATGTAATAGCGGTACTGTGGTGACGCCTTTTAGCCATTATGCTGGTAGTTTATCGTCATACCCATACTCTCTAAGCCTGGCCAATGAGGTGATCCGCCTCTTTATCTACGATGGTCTTGGTTATTTTGTGTTGGCACAAAATGGCGTCAATGGTGATAAGGCAACCTTTACTATCCAGCAGGTTGAGTCAATCGGGAATAGCAAATTGACGATCATGACAATTATATAAGCTGCGTAAACGCTTGCCATCTACCGCGGTTCCTTTTCCTTCCACTTCTCTGAGCTTCACCATCTCTTGCATCCAGCGAATAAAGGTCGATTGCAATGCACTGGGGGCTATCCTTGAAATAAGACGGGCTATCGTATCGTGAACGGGCAATCCCTCTTTAAATAATCCCAAACCCTGTAGCCAGGTTCGTCTGGCCTTACCGAAGTCTTCAATATCCTCCCAGCGCTGGCAACCGGTGATGATCGCGCAAATAGATAAGAACAAGACAACGCAAAGGGGATAACTTATTTTCGCGCTTTGGCGAGGGTCTTTTACATCAGCAAAGTGTTGGGCAAATACATCAATTGATATGGCTGGATTCCCAAAAAGGAGTATAAAGCCACAGTTGCATCAGCTCGTCAAATAATGTTTATTCGTTCAAAAAACGTTCATTGCCTTGACGAGGCCTAACCATTAAGTCAACCGCTAATGTTGGGATAAGACCAAGGTGGTATATCTGATAAAACCAAAGCTTGCTAATGTTGCAGTTAGTTAAAGTTGTATATGAATTGTTATAAGTTGTTTCAAGCTTGTTGCGAAAAAACTTGGCGACATGCCTATATTTATACTTTTTCTCAAAAACAGGGTTATTACAACACAAAACGACGTATGTAATAAATACAATAGCATGCAGTGCTAGGAGAATAATGTGGAAAAGAAGACAACATATTGGCAGGAAAACCTGCGCTTAATAGCAATATGTCTAGTCATTTGGTTTATTGTATCATTTGGCTTTGGCTTGTTATTAGTAGAACCACTAAACGAATTCCGTCTCGGTGGATATAAGCTCGG
>JBKEFM010000042.1:0-24224 GCA_046709505.1 Paraglaciecola sp.
CTGTCTTTTATGCACAACCTGGGAGATCCAGTGGTTTTGTCTTACACATGAAAGGGAAGTCATGAGACAAAGCCTTTGATGATAAGCCACTGGAAGTCAGACAGGCTCATAGTACTGAAGAAGCGCCCAAACAAGCTGGGTTAGCGCTCAAAGCGAAGGGCGTGTAGCGAAGGGGACTGACAAAGAGAAAACGTTTTCAGCAGAAGATTAGCCGTGACACAGAGCATGGGATATTTAGCTTCAGGTTCGGAAATGTTGGTGAAAGTAGCGAAGCAGTATGAGTTTATTCAACGCTTTCACCTTTGACTCGATATAGGAGCCGTATGCGTTAGCAGCGCACGTATGGATCTGCGCCGGAGGCCTGGTTTATGGAGGGTTAAATTTACTTAAAATAGGGCTTTACGGCGATTTGTAATGAAAATAAAAATAATTTTCATTAGCTGCTTGTTAAAATGGGGCTTTGTTAATTTCACAGTGCTGCGCACGTATATATGCAAGATCTTAGATAATCGCTTACTTATTAATATTGGCTGATCGGTAAATTATTCAGGCTGAAAATTAGCATGAATGGGCAAAATAGTCTGTTAGCGCAACCGGAGAGTCTATATATGCCAATTTAATTTTGACTTGTAATTTAAAATACAGGCTGGTATGTTCCAGATAGTGTACTGAAGGGAGGTTTTATGCACCTAAACTAGAAAGTTGGTCATCAAATTTTTTTCAATATTCTAGTTTTATTAATTTTGTTCTATCCCAGCTTTACACTTGAAAAATTACGTCGGTGCATGTTAGCTATTCATATTAGTCAAATATCTGCATGTATAGTGGACACTAACAACTACAGTCATCCGACGCTGAACAAAAGTGAGGTTGCGGTGGATTGTTAGCAGTAAATCTGTAAGGGATTGCAAATGAGAAATTTAAATTATATATTAAAGTATGTTGAGTTGAGTGCTTGGGCTATTACCTTTTTTATAGTCGGGCTATTTGTGTTTCAAATTCTTTATGTTTTTTACGGTATTGATGGCGTCATAAATGCTGAACAAGCTTTAGTTAGGCTATACATAGCGTTAATTTTTTTCGTTATGCCATTGGCAGTAAAAGGGGCTAGACATTCAATCAAGCAATAGATAGTGCGACCTCAATCATTTACCAATATGCCTGTTTTTTGATCTGAACTGTTTTTGTAGTGTGTTTTATTTTTAGTCAGGTAGGTGGGTGATGCCTCCCATAAAAACCAGGTAAGTTTATTTAATACGCTTTATTATAAAAATAACATCTCTGTTATTCACTGCTTCGAAGCCAGCTACAGCTGATTAAATTTATTCCCTGAAAATCACTTGAAAGAGCGATTTAAGTTTCAGATATTATTAGATGAAAGTGCCGTGCTAGCTTTTATGACCTATATGGATTTATCTCCCCCGTTAGCGGGAATATGGAAAAACACCTGAAACGTCATAACACACCAGCATTAAAAAACTAATCCAGGCAGTAAAAGACAAGTAGCGGCAACCCAAATGAATACATGCCTAAGGGCATCGTATTCATTGAAAGACGAATGTGGGTTAGTCGGCATAACAGGCCGCTGTATTTGCGTAAACAAAATCGGGTATATTGAACACCACCAAAGTCCCATTTTAAAACGCTTACGCTTAGAATCACAGCAGTGGTTAACGTTAACCACTGAGTTTGAAAAGCACGTTTGTTATGCCATTGGAGTCGATCTAATGATGAATGGCCTTTGCCATACCCACTATAAAAGGCTAAGAGGTATGGGCAAGGTATTACTATAGTTCCCCTTACAGAAATGAAAATACCCGCACACCACCATATTGCTATGTGGGGTGTAAAGCTGCCCGTAGTTTGACGAATGACCACTTTGTATTTTTTACTATTTTACCGTCCCAGATAAGGCGTGATTTACCCTCGAACCTTGTCTGCTAGCTGTTAATCAATATATACCCGTCTCCCTTGAAATTGCCGCCTAACCGCAACTTCAATGGCTTTGGGTATAAAAGTATTATTATGAGCGTTAAATAATTAACATGGTTGTGGTGGTAAATGCTTTTTATTTGCTACTGCAGCAACGAAATTAGACAATAGCGAACTAACAAAAAAGGGTGCTCTTAAATAATGTCAGAATTAACAACATGTCTTTATGGTAAATAGTTATACACCCGGGAAACATCTGCTTTTAGACCTATACCAAGCAACCCACCTAAGCGACAAGCATGTCATTGAGCAAGCGTTACTGGAAGCAGCAGACGCTTGTAACGCGAAGGTCTTGCAAAAAAACTTCCACAGTTTTGGAGAAGAACAGGGCATTACCGGCATGTTGTTACTTGCCGAATCCCACATAAGCATTCATACCTGGCCTGAAAGCGACTTTGCCGCCGTCGATATCTTTATGTGTGGTAACTGTGACCCGACTTTAGCCATAGCGCCTATTACGAAGTATTTATGTCCAAAAAGTGTCGATGTGCGTGAGTTTGATAGAGGAACGTTATTAATTAAACAATCATCAACAAATGGGTCTATTTGACATGCCGAATGACCAGACAGGTTTGCCTGAACAACAATCTAAACAGAAACAATACGCTACTTTGATGTATGCCGCATTTATCGCCGGCTTATGCTCGATTATTTATGAACTACTGATTGCCACCACTGTGTCTTATTTTATGGGCGACAGTGTGAAGTTTTTCTCACTCACCATTGGGCTATATATGGCCGCAATGGGGTTTGGTTCCTATCTATCCAAATTCATCACGGACAAACTATTACAACGCTTTGTCATCGCCGAAATCCTACTGGGGATCATTGGCGGTATCAGTATTCCATTATTATATTTTACCTATACTACCACCGCATTATTCTACCCAACTTATGTAACACTGACGTTATGTATTGGTTTCCTAATTGGTTTGGAAATTCCTTTTCTAACGAGGTTAATGGAAAGTTATCAGGTACTTAAATCTAATATTGCTAATATTTTATCTTTCGATTATCTCGGTGCGTTGATTGCTACTATTGCATTTCCGTTCTTTCTTTTACCCGTTATGGGTATTTACCAATCATCATTGCTGTTTGGGCTTATCAATATGTCCATAGCAGCAGTGGTTTTGTACTCATATAGAAAATCCCTCGGAAAAACGGGCAAAAAGCTTCAGTTATTAACAGCCGCTATGAGTTTAGGTATTTTGGTGATGCTAGTGTTTTCTAGTCAGGCACTGAAGCACTGGGATCAAATGCTCTATAATGGGCGTATCGTGCATAGCGAACAAACCCCTTATCAAAAAATAACGCTGACCAAAAGCAGAAACGATCTGCGGCTTTACCTCAATGGTGTTTTACAGTTTTCATCTGTGGATGAGTATCGCTACCATGAGTCATTAGTGATGGTGCCGATGACCTACGCGGATAAGCCAATTAAACGCGTATTGGTGTTAGGGGCAGGAGATGGTTTGGCGGTAAGGGAACTTCTCAAATACCAAGAAATAGTACAAATCGTTCTAGTCGATTTAGATTCCCGAATGACCGAACTAGCACAGAATAATGCGCATTTAGTCGCCATTAATTTAGCAAGTTTAGCGAATAAAAAAGTACAAGTTGTGATTGATGATGCTTTTGTTTTTCTTGAGAAAAACAAGCAACCTTTTGACCTTATCATTAATGATTTACCTGACCCCAACACCATCGCACTGTCTCGTTTATACAGTAAGCAGTACTACCGATTAGCTAGAAAAAATTTAACACCTGGTGGCGTAATGGTGACACAAGCAACCAGCCCATTTTTTGTCAAACCTGCATTTTGGAGTATTGCCAAAACCATAGAAGCAGCAGGGTTTGATTACATCTACCCTTACCACACAAATGTGCCGTCTTTTGGTGATTGGGGGTTTGTGCTAAGCGGCTTACACCCTATAAGCTTAGTCCCTAAACGCCCCGTAGAAAAAAGCCAGTTTCTAACCCATGACACCATGCCGTCTATGTTTGTCTTTGCAAAAGATATACAAGCAATAGACGTTAAAATTAATCAAATTGATAAACCTGTAGTGTTGGATTATTACCTGAATAGTTGGCGCTATTTTAGTGATTAAAAACACCTACGTTGATTTTTGTCAATTTGATATTTAGCATCAATGTCTTGGTAAATTGAGGGGTATTGATAGTTCATCAGATCACTAAGATAAACCTAGCCTTGATCCACCGAGAGTATATATGAGCGATAAACTAATTCCTGAATCCATTGCCGGGCAGTTCACTTTATTATTAAGAGTCAGATATGGTGAGTGTGATGCTCAGCAGGTTGTGTTTAATGCCAGATACGCTGACTACATTGATATTGCTATGACAGAGTATTTTAGGGCTGCCATGGGTGGGTTTCAGGCACTACTTGATAAGGGCTTAGATAATCAAGTGGTCAGTTTGCATATTGATTGGGTCGCTTCAGCGAAGTTTGATGATGTTTTGGCAATCAGTGTTAACCCAACAAAAGTAGGCAATACATCATACAGTTTTGAATTGTTTATTACACAGTCAGGCTCACATCGCATAGTAGCAAAAAGCACTGTTACTTATGTGATGGTCGACACGGCCAACTATCAAAAAACACCCGTGCCAGATTGGTTAAGGAAAATGTTAACTAACAAGAAATTATTACCCACTATTAATCAAGCTGGGATTTAGTTAGGTTCAAGGTACTCTTTAGTTTATTCATCACGACATCCAGGTTAATTTATTTTAACCTAGTACCCATAATCAATAGCTTGAAATTAAAGCTGGGGAAAAGGTAAAAATATGCGCAAAGGAATGATCTTAATAGGCATAAGCTGCATGCTGTCTTCCACCGGTTTGCTAGCTAGGAAAAAAACCAGGGTCTTTGTTCAATATGAATTTAACGACAACGACACCATAAAAACAGTTGGTGTTGCGAACTTTATACCTTTTTATAACAGTGATTTTGGTGCGCAGGCCATGACCATTTTTAGTTACGCTGAAGTGATGACTAACGATAATTACCTGGAAGATTATCTGGCCTGGGAGGCTGGCTTTCGTATGGGGTACTATGGTGTCGTTATTGCCTATATAGAAGCAGGGATCGATCTAACCGAATGGGCACTGAAGACGCAAAGAAACGATTGCTGCGAATCGTTTAATGATAATGATAATAACCAAGATCAGGTAGACGGTTATATAGGAGTAGGGGCAGTATTACAAATACAGGCTCTAACAATCAACGCCTTTGCGCGGTTAAGACAAATCGACACTCGTTACTGGCAAAGTGCTCAACAATCCTACTACGGGATACAACTGTCAGTGTCTTTTTGATGGGGTTGAGTCAATGGATGGCATCGTCACCGGGCATAAAATTGTCAGCGGGGCGTTATATTTCAATGCGCAAAGGCACAGCGGGAGAATAGCTAGTGAGTTATGACATTCAAGAAATTAAACCTATTGACGATACCAAGGTTTGCGAGATTATTAAAAAAGTTGGTGAAGAGTACGGGGCAATTGGTGAGGGTTTTGGCCCTTCAGATCCTGAAGTAAACGCTATGAGCCAGCACTATAACGATGAAAGTTCGAGCCGCTATTTTGTTGCATTTATAAAGGGCAGTATCGTAGGTGGAAGTGGTATTGCTGCTTTTAATGGTAGTAGTGATGTCAGTGAACTACGTAAATTATTTTTGCTGCCAGAAAGTCGTGGTTTAGGCCTGGGTAAAAAACTTACTGAAGATTGTCTGGAATATGCGAAACGAAAAGGGTACAAAAAGTGTTACCTGGATACATTACGTAACATGAAGTCGGCCATTGCGCTTTACGAAAAGTTAGGATTTAAGCATCTTGATAGGCCATTAGCAGGTACCATTCACAATAGTTGCGATGTGTGGATGTTAAAAGAACTGTAGCGAAAACCTTGTTAATTTTTAAGCAATGGTGAATCGAAATTTATGAACAATAATTCAGTTTGCCGACCATCTAAGTACCTGACACAGTGTTGGTCAAAAAAGCGTCTTCTTTGAGCATGATACGAATTTCTTACCCCACTGCTCAATATAACTGCTGTTGTTGAGTTCGATGGCATACGCAGTATTTAAATGTAGCGGATAGGCACCACTGCCGGCTAAGCCTTGCTGTGCGTCCCTCATACCTAAAGTAGTGCCGGCTGCATGGCCGTGAAATCCCAGTGGGAGGCTATAAATTTTCGGTTTAAGTCCCTGTTCTATCGCTATTTGGCGGGATTGCTTGAGTATCTGATTTTCGCTCTTACCGGCTGCAAACTGGCTGATAAATATATATTGCAGCTTATTCCCTTTTTTTAAGTGCGCCAGTAAAATAGCCAGGGCCTTGCTGCTGTCCTTTAGGCAATACATAATCATGTTGTTGGGTGAAACCAGGTTTGTAATTTAAGTTCTAGCACGCGCTCCCTAAACTACCCCACTACCTATTCGGTTGTGGTTTTGCCTCCCATGGCACTCACGCCCGTGTTAAATCTCCCATTTTGTATTCGCATTCCTTTATAATACCTGCCTATGTAATTCTATGGGGTTTGTCAGTCCTTAAATCCAGTTTTTGTTAGCTTACGTGCTCATATTTAGCTTATTTTTATCGCTGATAAAAGAATAAAGTTTACTCTGCGACCATCAGGCACCCTATAGAAAATCTCAATCAATCCAAGGAATATTTATCTATGTCATTTGGCTCTTTAGGCTTGTGTGATGAGCTGTTAAAAACCGTTGCAGAACAAGGTTATACAACGGCATCACCGATACAGATTAAAGCTATTCCGGTGGTGCTTAGTCGGCGTGATGTTATGGCGGTGGCGCACACCGGGACGGGCAAAACGGCTGGCTTTACGCTGCCTATCGTGCAGCTATTGTCAGATGGCCCTGATTCGCAGGCTCAATCTGTGCGTGCGTTAGTGATTACGCCAACCCGAGAGCTTGCTGCTCAGGTTGCCCAGAGCGTTCAAAACTACAGCCGCCATATGAATATTCGTTCTGCGGCCGTGTTTGGAGGTGTGAGGATTGAGCCGCAGATATCCCAGCTGGAAAGTGGTTTGGATGTGCTCGTTGCTACGCCTGGTCGTTTGATTGATCTTTATAACCAACAGGCGATTAACTTTGATCAGCTTGAGATATTGGTCTTGGATGAGGCCGATCGCATGTTGGACTTGGGGTTTATTGATGATATCCGCCGCATCCAAATGCTACTGCCTGTCAAACGTCAAACGTTGATGTTTTCAGCGACGTTTTCTAAAGAGATCAAGTCGCTTGCCAAAGGTATGTTAAATAATCCACTTTTGATTGAAGTGACTGCCGCAAACAGTATTGTCGATAGGATTAAGCAGAAAATACATCCTGTAGACAAAAAGCGTAAGAGTGAGGTGTTGATCTACCTGATTAAAAAGAACAATTGGCAGCAAGTGTTGGTCTTTAGTCGGACCAAACATGGTGCGGATAGTTTAGCATTGCAGCTTGGAAACGCCGGTATTAATGCCGCATCAATCCATGGAAGCAGAACCCAGCATGCACGCACACTGGCCTTAGATGGTTTTAGAAACGGAAATGTTGTGGTATTGGTCGCCACTGATATTGCCTCTCGGGGCATTGATGTAAATCAACTGCCTTGCGTGATTAACGTTGATCTCCCCTACGTACCAGAAGATTATGTGCATCGCATTGGTCGGACCGGCCGTGTTGGCACCTTTGGCTTAGCGATTTCATTATTCAGTGAGGATGAAGCTAAGCAGTTACAGTCTATTGAACGTGTCATTGGCCGTAGGCTTGAGCGTGAGATCATCCCGGGCTTTGCGCCCAGTGAGAAAAAATCCACAGACTCATCAGATGATGATGAATATGGTAATTTTGAGGCCGATTCTCCGCCCCGACGTCGAGGCCAATCTCAAGGGCGTGCAAGCCGAGGTGGTAACCCGTCTAATCGAAATCGTAATAATTGAAAATAATAGAAAAATTAAAGGCAAGGATCCGCTGGAATTAAATTCATCAAATACCAGGTATTCGTGTCGTGGCATAGTTTTTCTATGTTCAATACCAATAACGTAGTAGTGATTATATACCCATCTCCCTTGAAACTGCAGCGGTGTTGGTCACTCTCAATCACCTCTATGGCTAACCTGAAGCACTTAGTAGGTCTAAGCTCATGGGCTGAGTTTCTGTGCCGCCGAGCTGCAACCTTAATGGCTTTGGGTATAAACGGGGCTGTTTTTTGAATCGGGGTGTTATGAGCTGTTATCATAGATAAAATCTCATATTTTTTTATGTGAAGCTGTTAGGCGAATGTCAAAACAGTCAATTCATACACAGCCATAAAAAGCACTAGAGAAAAGCCGAAATATCAGAGATATCGAGTTGTTCTGGATTCAGGTATGACTAACCATAACGCTCCCAGACACCTTGCTTAAGGAACACTGAGAATATCTCACCATCGATATGCTCGTCTTTAACCATATTGCTCATAATGGCCAGTGTTTGACTCAATTTCATTGGGTCCTTGTAGGGGCAAGAGCGTAAATGCTTACTTATTGATCACAGCACCACACCCCGCCCGCAATATGGCATCAAGGTAGTCAGTTTGCATAGCGGCAAACTTTTGTTTACACCAGGATACTGGCTTCCTTCGTTTTTCATGAATTTCGTATTAGGTTTAGGGACTATTGGTGGAGCTTTTACGGTAGGAAATGTTTTTGAGCATCGAGCTAATGCTACTAAGGAGATTGAAGAATTCAAAAATAGTGATAACGGTGTTAAGCGCGCACAAGCAGATGCCGCAAAGGCAAAAATTGATGTTGCGCAATAAGAAATTTTCCTTTGGCATAGACTTCAGGGATACAGAATATAGGTCGGCATGACGCCCATAGCCCAGGGCGTTTAATTTAGAATAGAGAAGCGCAATCCAGCTATCCTCAAAGACGACTATTGCTGTGGAATTTCCTGATTCGGCAAAAAGGCACTCTGTATAGCCGCTTCTCTGGGTGGAGAATCGCTTTGCACATACTCTGATCTAGGCTCTTGAAGCTTTCGAATCAGATCGTTTCCGATCGCGGCAGTAATGCTGTGCTCAACCTGGCTTTTCTTAAGATATTCTTTTTGCAGATCTAAGCGACTCCACTCCATATATGAGACTTTTTCTAGGGCTACGACGTCAGCACTCGCTGGAGCTAGGGTTAGAAAACCCATTTCACCAATTAGTTGCCCTACACCCAAATAAAAAGAAGTGGAGGGCGTAACGACCTTTGCTACACCAGTCAGAACTACTCGTAAGTGTGTAATATTTTGTCCTTTCTTGACAATAATGTTTCCTTCATCGACTTCGCTAATTCGCCCAAGTTTGTAAATTTTGAGAAACTTTTTGGGCTTCATATGCTTAAATAAATGTGAATATATTATCTCTTGCTCTTTATTGAGCTTCGCCGGCTGCGACTCAATATACATTACCCATATTCTCTGGGCGTTGACCAGAATGAATAATACTGACCAGGTCCCTATTTCGAGAAAGGAATCACCATAGTAAATAATTGGGATAAGAGTTAATACATTGGCAAAAATCAAGGAAAGCCGAAGCTTAAAAAAATCTGTGACCATGTATGATATCAACACAAAAAAGGAGCTAATTTGGCTGATTCCCCAGGGACTCAATAGGAATAATTCAAATTCGGCCATTCATTTTTACTGCTATAAAAAATTAGAGAGGTTATATTACCAGATATTCCACAGCACTTTAGGGTATATGCTCTTATAATTTATTTCTGAAATTTTAATTATGAACGCTTGCCTGTTTTCTGTGAGATTATGTCAGCAAAGTTCACAGTAGTTGTACGGCAAGATCACAAACACTTTTTGAGCGGAAACTGGTTATTAAACAAGTCAAACTTGACAAGGAGCTATCGTTTATATCCGCTCGTAAATTTTGCAGTTCACTGTTTAATCCGAATGTTTAGAAAACAAACACTCACGCTCTTGCCGTGGCAGTAGTTGTATTTCATCTTTTCACATGGGGCCGCTTGTTCTACAAGCCCTTGCTTGGTTAAGTTAATAGGCAAGGTGAAGCTTTCTCTTAACTGCAGTAATCGCACGCCGACAAAGGCTAATATTGATACCGTTCTTTCCATATTATCAGGCTTTGTCATCCGCTGTCGCTATGCTCCTATGCCCGTTTTCCACGCTTTATGAAAGCCTTCAACACGCCAAGGTGCCGTATATATAAATACGGGTCAATTTCATCGCCTCTTCGAGGATGGCTATAGGCTCACTCGTTAGCCATAACCAGTTAAACGTTTTCTCTTCGTCTTGTGGTGAGGTTTTTGTCGCCCAAAGTGCGTGGATATTCCGTGTCTTTTTTCCCTTGGTGAAAGTGACGTTTGCGCTGCGCACCTGTAAACGGGCAGTACGCTCAGGACGGTTAAATTGATTACCGTTTGCCCCGACCATACCTTTTTGAGGAATAATAATTTGATATTTACCTAGCACTGCCTTGGCTGTTTGTTCAAAAAAAGCACAGCGGATTTTGTCGGGATGAATATTGTTGTTACGGATAAATCGATACGTTGCTTGAAGAAATCCGCTATTTCCTTCACAAGATAATGATACTCATTTGCTACCAGGTTGGGCCATACAATCGGCAATATCAATTAACCGATAGGTTCATCTGGTAGCGCCAATTGCTGCGGTTGTAAATGTTTTGTGCCCAGACTTTTCGATTATTAGGTGTCAGTGTTATCATTATCTTGCCTAAGAATTATCAAAATGACGATCTGTTCAACGACGTTGCCAGAAGTTCTATTCAACAGAATATTTGTGTATAAGAGTCAGGGAGTGAGCCGTCCTCCTCATCCTTTTGTGGCGGGTTTGAGCTAAAAAAAATAACCTAAAGCGTTTCATATTAAGCACTGACGAGTGCGCCTTACTCGGCTCGCCGGATGGTAACGGAGAGGGGCGAGACTGGATTACCGATTGCGTGGCTCAGCATTGGGTATACCGTTAGCTAACCGAAGCATTGAATGCGTTATTGCCATCAGATAAGAGTCATTTAGGTCGGGCAACATCTTTTTGTTGCCCGTCATTTCCGCTGTATTAATGGCATATGAGTGTTAAATAATTAACTTAAATGTGTATGGTTTGTATAACCGTTTTATTAGCGGGAAAACAATTGTCTGCGACGGCGCATATTTGAGCGTAATTCCGTGCGTATAGATTTTAGCCAGCTTTCGCGATTGACGTTAGCTTCTGCCCCACGGCGGCGTTCTTCCGTTTTGCGAAAACTGCAAAATTGTTTGTAGGCATTCAGGTCCTGAGATAAATCCTGGATCACCAGTTCAATCATTATCGCATCATCAATGTAGCCAAGACCCGGAATGTGGTCAGGCACTAAATCATTGGGCTCACTAAAATAGGCAAGTGAAGCCAAGATATTACTACATTCTTCCTCTGGTAATTGCCACTCAAGATCTTCTAACGCGTCAATAAGGGTTTGGAGTGATTGCATTCGCTCCCTTACAAATTCAGGTAAAGATGCATCCTCAGCCTTTTCAGTGACGGCTCGCGCTTTTTTTAAAACCTCATCGGGTGAGTATTGACTAATCTTGGTAATCACCTCGTTCATCATCTTACGAAAGTGTTCTAGATCATTGTCAGACAACTCAAAACTAATTTGTATGGGCATTACACGTTTCCTTGTTTTTTCTGAGTACACCATAGATATAGACAAGTTAAATAATAAGACACCTATGGTTAAAGCGCCTGTTTTTTGAAATTTTTGTATAGGTTGTTAGATTTTTAGTCAGGTAGGTAGGTTATGCCCCAGCTTCGCAATAGCCAGATCAGTTTAATTGCCCCCCTTATTTTATACATAATATCCCTGTTATTCACTTCTTTGCAGCCAACTGAAACGGCTTAATTTTATTCCCTGAAAAATTAATTTCGTGCCCGCTGTTTTGTTCAGTTTTTTTAAGAGATATGGGATCCAGCACCGCTTCCCTTTTTCCCTCTTAGCACAGAGGTCCGCTAGAGACCTCTTTACACCCAGATATGACAATTTGATATGCCAGGGCAAACATCGATTTAATAACACCTATACCTAGAGCCATCGGAATGGCAGCCATGCGGCAAAGCAACTCGGTTCCATGATAAGTACTTGAGGTTAACGATAGAGATGAGCAACATGGATGAGGTAAATAAAAAGCATTCCTGAAGTTTTTGTAACGTCTATGAAGGCAACCAGCATTTTTTCGATGTTACGCTTTGCTATGAAGCCTGCCAGCGCACTGTGAGTTGATAACATGGTATAAGCTATTTCACCTTACTTAGGTTTGTAGATAAAATGTCGCCCCTGCCAGCTAACGATTATTTTGATGAGTCGTTATCCGCGTATGAGCGACTGACATAAAAGGAATGTTTTTAATTATTGACTAATGGTTTGGTAAATAATTCATTGATTATCTGATGCTGAAATTGGCGTTTCACCGTGACGCCATAGAAGTTTTCAAATACATTTGGCAACGTCATATAGTGTACTAATTTACCGGTCAGCAATTCATCTTTTACTACTACACCGGGTATGACCGCTAATGCGCCACTGTCTCTGGCCAGCAAACGTAACATCGCCATATCGTCCGCCTCAGCGAGAATGTCAGGTTTGATTTGATGTAGTGCACAAAAACCATCAAAACCCGCTCTAATTGGGCTTTCACGTACAGGCAATACCCAGCGCTGGTGTTGGTATGCACGGGGAGATTTTTGCTCCAGATTAAGGCCCGGTGGTCCAATGATCGCCACCGCCTGGCGGGCGAGTAATTGGCATTGCCAGAATTGTTCATCGGTACCTCTGACTTCAATATTAGTCAGGGCCAAATCAAATTGGTGGTTAGCCACGCCATTGAGTAAATTCTCCTGGCCACGGGCATGTAAACTGTATTGCACATCTGAGCTGCCCTGCAAGGGGGCAATGAAATTTTCAATAAAATTACGGGACATGGTCGACAGCATGCCAATATGAATTTTTTGATTGGTGGTCACCACACCCTTGCGTAACAATGATTCAAGCTCTTCTCCCTTAGAAAAAATATCATCGGCATAGTTGAGCGTACGCTGTCCTACCTCCGTTAATATTAACTTGCGGTTTTGCCTGTTAAACAGGGCCACATTCATGGTCTGTTCTAATTGTTTGATCTGAGAAGACAGGGCTGATTGAGAGATATGCAAATGTGCAGCGGTCGCGGTGAGATTACCCATTTTGGCTACCCGCCAGAAGTAATACAGATGGTGATAGTTAAGTCGGCTCATAGTCGTCAGTCCCTTTATGATAAATGATTGGCGTTGTTGTTTTTAGTTCTGTAAAACAGAACGTTTTGTGAATTATTATCTATTTTACTTAATATTCACCAGGGTTGACAATCCTTATATTGGATCTTCAGGGAATGTCTATTTTGTTGAATAATCTGTTGAGTTTTAGCTGGTCACTGATCTTGTTTTTGCCGATCATCATCCTTGTTCTGTCATGGTTAGGGATCTCATGGTTGTGGCTGCAACGGTTACTCGCTGGCGGGACCCTGTTGGCATTGGTAAACTGGTTGCTGGTGGTATTTTTAGCAACAACATTAGCGTTACCGAATTGGCTGCATATTGTCCCTCTGACTGCTACTTTGTTGTTGCTGGTTCTTTTTCTGGCGCTGGTGGTGGTGCGCTACGCCATCACTAATTTTGAGGGCGATGCTGACCAGCCGCGATTTTTACGTTGGCTGGTATGGGTTGTCTTTGCGGTTATGGTCACTGTAGCAAGTAACCATTTGCTGGTATTCTGGTTAGCTTGGCTGAGTATCAGTTTAAGCCTGCATCAACTGTTAATGTTTTATCCTCAAAGACCTCGAGCTGCACTTGCCGCTCACAAAAAATTCATTCTGGCCAGAGTGGCTGAATTGCTGCTGGGTTTAGCTTTTATATTGCTCTATAGCCAACACGGTACTGGGATCATCAGCGATATTTTAGCCTACTATCCTGCTATAGACTTGCACTGGCAGGAGCAACTCGCTGCTGTGCTTTTGGCATTAGTTGCACTGATTAAGTGTGCGCAATTGCCTCTTCATGGTTGGTTGATTCAAGTCGTCGATGTACCAACGCCGGTCTCGGCTCTGCTCCATGCGGGAGTGATTAATTTAGGCGGCTTTGTGCTTCTGCTGTTTGCACCGCTCTTTAGTCAGGTGCTTTTGGCACAAGGGATTATATTGGTGGTTGCGGGCCTTTCCACTGTGTTATCAGCTTTGATCATGATGACACGCATCAGTATTAAAGTGCGTTTAGCTTGGTCAACAACTGCGCAGATGGGCTTAATGCTGGTGGAATGTGCTTTGGGTTTGTACGACCTGGCATTGTTACATCTGGTGGCGCATTCATGTTACAAAGCCCATGCTTTTCTCACGGCAGGAGAAGCTGTCAATCATCATTTACGCGAGCAATTTTTCCCGTCGAACTTACCTAAGTTCAGGCATTATGGGGCTGCTATCTTAGTCGTTTTCGCACTTATCCTTGGGGTATCGCAAATCGTTGTGGTTGCGCCTGTGCTGAGTCCCTGGTTGTTGATCGGTATTGCGTTAACCATGTTGTTGGCGTCGCGCTTTAATCAGCAAAAGGCATCACGTTTTGCATGGCTGTATTCAATACTTTTGGTTAGCGGAGTATTGTTGACTTACCTGGTGTTAAAAATGTTGGCCGGTGACTTATTACCAACGGTGTCCTTGCATACCTCCTGGCTTGGCGATGTGTGGATCTGTGTGCTCATTTTATGTCTGGTCACTGCTTACCTTGTTTTACAATACTGGCCCGCTAAAGCGTTTAGTCAACGTTTGTTTATTGCCCTCAATGCTGGCTTGTATCTCGATGAGTGGGCCACACGCTATACCCTTCTGCTCTGGCCTAAAGCCATACCGCGCACCAGCCAAAAACGTATCAGCACAAAACTGGAGATAGTTAAATGAATACTGTTGCGGCAACGGCGGGCAATATCAGTGACGTTAATAGTCTGCAGGATTACCTTGTGGGAGCCAAAGATGCATGTCAGAGGATAGCCCCGGTGTGGCCTCTGGATCAGGCTATTGCCGTCAACCCCTGGTGGCAATTGCGGGCTCAACCTATAACGGCCGTATCGGCTCAACTGCAAGCCCTTGGTAAAGTGCATTGCCTGATGCCTAAAGCCTATTACCAACAACACTGGCTTGCACACACGATTAGCCCCGAGCATTTGGCTCTGGCCTGCCAGTCATTAACGATCACTGCATCCCAGCATACTTTGGTCGCTTATCTCGACAAGCCCTTGCCAAGCACCCACTGGTTGAGCATCAGCGACCTGTTAGATGCGGCATCTGCTGGGCAAAAGAAAATGGCCTGGCATGATGAAATTATTCATCAAATTAGCCAATTCTGTGGGGTGTATTTTACTTATCCCCAGGCTGTTAAAGCTAAGAGTGCCGGTAACGCTGATCAGTGTCTGTATCAGAGCTGGTTAAATATGGTGCAACAAGACCGAGGAATAGAAATATTAATGGGTGAGCGGGGTCTTAATCAGCAGTTTCGACAATTGCCGCAAGACTCCCATACCCTGATCGTCATGGCTGCTCAAGAATTAGGATGCACAGCAGCGGGTAGCGCAATATTTGCACACTATTGTCATGCCTTGCTACTGGATATTAACGGTTGGGCTTCGTGGCTGGCCTATGGTGTCTGGCAGGATAAGTTTGGGGCTATAGCCAATCAGGGGGTTGAGCAATTACTGGCGATACGCCTTGCCTGGGAATTGGTTTTATGGCGCCATACTGCTTTACAGGGACAATCCCCCAAGCACATAAGTTTTGCCAGTGTTGAGCAACAATTTCAACGTCAATTGCAGGCAGTACCCCAGTTGATGGCGCAACATCACAGCGCTCAATCGTACTTATGGGCTTGGCAGCGGGCGTTGGAGTATAGCTATCAGTTGCCATTGCAGCGCCAACTGGCTGCAATGGCAGCGGATAATTCGCATAATGAGTCTATACAGGCACCGGCCCTTCAAGCGGTATTCTGTATAGATGTGCGCAGTGAGCCTATGCGCCGTGCACTGGAAACACAAAGCCCCGGTATTCAAACCATCGGCTTTGCTGGCTTTTTTGGGTTGCCCATCGACTATTCCCCTGCTGGCACCGATTATACTCGGCCACAGCTACCGGGCCTGTTAAAACCGGCAATACGGGCTGCACAGTTACCGATTACAGCAATCAAAGGCCAGGCTGAGGTAAACCGGCTTAGGGATCAGCAAAGTTGGCAGCACAGCATAGGTGCCCCGCTGTCATCTTTTGGATTGATTGAAGCGCAGGGTGTGTTTAAAGCCTTTAATCTGCTTAAAAATAGTTTATTAGCGGCCATACCTCATCACAATATCAATCAATTGCCTAAAGAAGGGGTATGGCAGTTAACTCAAGCGGGTGGGGTGATGGATACCCAACAGTTGGCGGCTCTGGCGGCGGGTATTTTACAAGCATTGGGCTTGACCAAAAATTTTGCGCCCCGGGTGTTACTGCTCGGCCATGGCAGTTGTTCTGCTAACAACCCCCAGGCAGCGGCATTGGATTGTGGAGCCTGCGGCGGCCAAACTGGTGAAGTCAACGCCAGGGTGTTGGCGCAGATCTTAAATTCAAGGGAAGTAAGAGGAGTATTAGTTGGCAAGGGCATTATGATACCCCCGAGCACACAATTTATTGCCGGTTTGCACAACACCACGACGGATAACATTACCTGCTATGGCCATAACCAATCTAACAAAGAGGCCTGGTTAGATTGGTTAACAGCAGCCACAACTGTTGCTCAGGCACAACGCATAACCAGTTTAGTGGCCAGTGAAAGTGATCATCATCAATCCCTGGAACAACGCTTTGAGAGGCGTAGCAAAGATTGGGCCCAGTTGCGACCCGAGTGGGGCTTAGCGAATAACGCCGCTTTTATTGTGGCACCACGAAGCAAAACTCGACATCTCAATTTGCAAGGGCGCAGCTTTTTGCACGATTATAAATGGCAAGCTGATCCACATTTTGCTGTTTTAGAATTGATTATGACCGCGCCTATGGTGGTCACCAACTGGATTAATTTGCAGTACTACGCCTCAGTGACCGACAACCTAAAATACGGCAGCGGTAACAAACTTTTGCACAATGTGGTGGGGGGAAATATTGGCGTTTTTGAAGGCAACGGTGGCGATTTACGCAGTGGATTGCCTGTGCAATCCTTGCACGATGGACAGCATTGGCGCCATCAGCCTGTGCGGCT
Source organism: Paraglaciecola sp. (assembly GCA_046709505.1). Taxonomy (GTDB): domain Bacteria; phylum Pseudomonadota; class Gammaproteobacteria; order Enterobacterales; family Alteromonadaceae; genus Paraglaciecola. Next base: position 17,307 of record JBKEFM010000042.1, read on the forward strand.
CAGTGTGTATATCGATGCACCCAAAGAAGCGATTGCAAACATCATCAACAAACATGGGGATATAGCGCAATTAATTGAAAATCAGTGGCTGTTTTTATTTCAGTTAGATCCTCAATACGGCATTTGGCAATTTGCCCAAGGTCAATGGCATCCGATCAGTGCATCACAGGAGATTTTATGAAGTTAACCCATTTACGCCAACTTGAAGCTGAGGCTATTTATATTATTCGGGAGGTGGCGGCGGCCTTTGATAACCCCTGTATGTTTTATTCCATCGGCAAGGACTCTACCGTAATGCTGCATTTGGCGCGCAAGGCTTTTTGGCCGGCACCCGTGCCTTTTCCTTTGTTGCATATAGACACCACATGGGAATTTGCCGAAATGGCGCAATTTCGAGACCGTCTGGCCGATGAACATAATCTGCAAATTATTGTACACACCAATCACCAGGCACTGGCTGATGGTATTCATCCCATTAGCTCGGGTTCGGTTAAATACAATGATTATATGAAGACCCAAGCGCTGAAACAGGCGGTGGATACCCATAAATTTGATGCCGCTTTAGGGGGGGCTCGTAGAGATGAAGAAAAGTCCCGGGCCAAGGAGCGAATTTTCTCGGTACGGGATCGCTTTCACGTCTGGGATCCGAAAAATCAGCGGCCAGAACTGTGGTCCATTTTTAATACTGAAATTAATCTCGGCGAATCTGTTCGCGTTTTCCCCCTGTCTAATTGGACCGAGTTGGATATCTGGCAATATATTTTAATGGAAAACATCTCCATAGTTCCACTCTACTACGCCGCCATGCGTATGAGTTGGGTTGATGAAGCAAGTGGGCTTATTTTTGCCCTGGATGATGATCGCATGTTAGCGTTTTTAACTGCTGGCGAGCGTAACAGTTTGGCCGAGCGTTCCATTCGTTTTCGAACCCTGGGCTGTTATCCGCAAACGGGGGCTGAACTGAGCCAAGCCAAAACCACCGCAGGTATCATCCAGGAAGTTTTACTAAGCAAAGGCAGTGAACGCCAGGGCCGCACGCTGGATAATGATCAAGCAGGCTCAATGGAGCGTAAAAAAAGAGAGGGGTATTTTTAGTATAAACCTGTAATTCCCTTGAGTAAAAAAAATACCGTTTTTTAAGTCAGGTGGGTCATGCCCCTGACTTCGAAAAAGCCCAGTCAATTTATTTGATATGGCTTATTTTATAAAGAACGTCCCTGTTCTTCACTTCTTCATAGCCAGCGGTTTACATTTATTCTCTAGTCATTTCATTGTATTCACCCTTTTTTCGCCGCTTATTTCTGTACCGCAATTGGGCAGGGGATAAGTATCAGGCCAAAGTGACTAATACTGTTGAGGCTCAGTAGAGGATGTATTAACAGGGTTATCTCGGTAAATTGTAATTTCAGGAGGCTTAAATTCGGTGTGTTTGGCCCAAATTGGGTCAAATCTTGATGTTTATCTGTGCGTCAATCCCCGAGTTGAACTAAGGTTTAAGACGTTCATGAGTACTTTTTAGTCATAGTTGGCCGATGTTTAAAAAATTCAGAGTACAGATTGTGAATGTAATGTAGAGGCCGCTTTAATGGCGAATGAATTTACTTACAGGGGAAATCATGCAGATGAAGCGTGAAGTGAAAAAAATGTTTTTTAAGTTTATTCAAAGTGCTTTTTCTGCATGGCTTGTATTTTCATTAAGTCTGGGTGTTGCCTTTATAGCCTGGATAGCCACTACCGAATCTAATCAACGCCATACTCAAGATTTATTTAAATTTGAGGTCGCCCAAACGCTTAGAGCTATCGAACAGCGTATGGAGGGATATGAGCAAGTATTGCGTGGCGGTGTAGGGTTATTCAAATCAAGTGACTACGTTAGTCGCCTTGAATTTCATAATTATATCATTAATTTACGAGTCGATAAGTATTGGCCAGGCATTCAGGGTATTGGTTATGCCGTTATGTTAAAACCCGAAGAAAAAGAGGCCTTTGTCAATAGGGTACGCTTAGAAGGTTTCAATGAATTTAACGTCTTTCCGCCAGGATCACGTGATAAATACAGTAGTATTCTTTATCTTGAACCATTTACGGCAAGAAACCAGCGTGCCTTTGGATATGATATGTACTCAGAAAAAGATCGTCATATCGCCATGGACATTGCCCGTGACAATGGTGATACAGCAATTTCCGCTAAGGTTAAATTAGTTCAGGAAGATGGCAATGATTTACAGAATGGGTTTCTTATGTATCTCCCTGTATATCGCCAGGGAGCCCCTATTGAAAATATTTCTCTGCGTCAAAAAGAGCTTGTTGGATATGTATACAGCCCATTTCGTATGGATAATTTGATCAATGGAATTCTATTACGTGAAAAAAATCGCCAGATAAATTTTTCAATATATGACGGGGATTCAGAAAATTCAGAAGATCTATTATACGCTTCCCACAAAAGGGGAGACTATTTGTCCGGTGCTTATCAAAAAGAATTTAAACCTGCTATTTCACTTATTAAGACGATTGAATTTCCAGGCCGAACCTGGACCATACGCTTTAATAGCACATCCGCTTTCGAGCGTAATGTTGAAAATGACTTAGCTAAAATTATCGGTTTGACTGGCCCGCTAGTAGCGTTATTTTTACTCCTTGTGATGCTGAATATTACAAGGAGCAATAAAAAATCGGTTGAGGCGAAAGTAGAATTGGAAGTATTAGTTGATCGCCTAAAAGCAGGGGCTTCAGCTGGGATTGTAGGTATTTGGGATTGGGATATTGAAAAAAACATTCTAAATTGGGACGCCGTGATGTATAAATTATATGGTCTAGAGGAGTCAGAGATTGTAGATTTATACGAAGCGTGGCTTTCCAGAGTACATATAGATGACCGGTCGCATATTGACGGAGAAATACAGGCGGCGCTGAGGCATGAACGAGAATATTGTCCTGAATTTCGAGTTATGTGGCCAGATAACTCGGTTCATTATATTAAAGCGGTATCACAAACCACATTTAACAAAGCAGACAAGGCGATCCGGATAGTTGGGGTCAACTATGATATTACCGAGCAAAAAAACACTCAAATACGCCTTGATAAAGAGGCCTCATTTGATCCTTTAACGCAACTTCCCAATCGTCGTTTGCTCAACGATAGATTAAAGCAAGCGATAGCCTTTACGGATCGCCATAAAAAAAATATGGCTATTCTTTTTATTGATCTAGATGGATTTAAAAAAGTAAATGATGTCTATGGTCATCAAGTTGGTGATTGGTTATTAAAAGAAGTCTCCAGACGTATTCAATATTGTTTGCGCGCTACCGATACAGTTGGACGTCTGGGAGGGGATGAATTTGTCGTTATACTCCCTGAAATTTATGAGAACGCAAAGGATGTGGCCAGTAAAATCCGAAAAAGTTTAGAAGAACCTTTTGTAAAGACTAATAGTATCACCCTTCATATTTCTTCAAGTATTGGCGTCGCAATTTATCCTCAGCATGCAAAAAACCAAACTATATTAATGGAGTGCGCTGACAAGGCAATGTATGAAGCAAAAAATAGAGGGCGTAATCAATTTGTGCTTTTTGGTGATTTTTAAATTCCGAGACTTGAACATCGATTAGCTCTACGGGTTTTGCTACGCTTAAGAGTGCCATTAACATGGCAGTCAGTGCGCCAGGAAAAATCGGTAGAAGATTGGAGCAGGTGTTTGTCAAGCAAGTGAATTGTCGCTCAAAGTCTCTGAAGAGCTTGCCCGTATAGACCGGGGTTTTAGTTTTATCAGTATTTTGGATAATGCTAAAAATGACTAGGGCTTTTTAGATCAATTAACATCTACCAAAGTCATTGATGTTGCAGCTAGGCGGCAAAGGTAATCGGCTCCATGAACTTACAAGTATTCAGTGATTGAGGAGAGAGAGCAGGCAACAGGCTGCTGAGACTGTAAATAACTTTGTATAAATGTCGCGGTAATTTTTGTTTTTCAGTAAACTATGGTTAACAACAGCAATTTTGCAACCGGTGAGGACTATTCGTCATTAGGTACATCTATTAATTATGTGTTCTTGTATAATCACCAGATTAAACATTCGCCAATTCTGCCACCTGAACCAATTAGCTCATTAAAATTGGCTAGTTCGTCTATCCCAACTAAGTCGGAATAACACCTCACTTCTACTAAATGCCTTTTGTATATCAGGCTAATATGAGTAATTAATATGAAAAAAACATTCGTTTTGTCCCATCCTAAGATCAAACTGCCTAGGTTGATTGACGCTATCAAGCATGAAGTGAAGAAATATCTTAGACGAGAAAGAAACAAGTCCATTCCGGATGGAGCAGATTTTTGGGATTTTGACTGCCGTTTTGGCACAGATAAAGACAATGCAGAGGTGATCCATCTTGGGTCAATTAACCAGCATATCGATGAAGCCGAGAAAAATGAACTGGCATCATTTTACCTGGAAATTCTCGCAAAACCCGTAAAAAAAGAGCGCAGTGAATAAACGCTCAAAAAAGGTTAAATCAGATTAAATTCGTTATTAAGGCCTAATTTTCTCGATAATAGGCCTTTTAATTAGCCAAAACACCCCAGTACTCCCGCCATCGAGGGCGCATCTTCATTGCAAATGAAATTCCACAGTCACTTCGCAAAATGTCATTCCTCGCTCCAAGACGGCAGTACCTTACACCCTTGGTTAGCCATTAAATATACTGTTATTTTCCGGGCGATTGATGGCTAAAGAAACTCAGAGTTAGGGATGTTTTAGCCACCAGTTTTATCTAAATAAAGTGGTCATAAGAGGCATGTTAATAGCTTTTTTCAATTTATATTGAAAGAAGCATAATAGGGCCCATGTCCATTGGCCGAAATGGCGTAATAACGCATTATGCATGGCTAATCTGCCATTTTGCATTGATTTTAAGCGAAGATCCCCCCATTAATAGACAGCGAAAGGTATAACAAATCCATTATTTAACATGGATGCCTTGGTAAATTCTTATAAAAGTGGATCAACAGTTTTATGGCCAGTGACACAAACGACTCAACAATCACTCGAGACAATGTTAAGCATGTTGCCTGTGAGCCCCAGCACTGCATTGGGGTGCGCGGTGCACGGGTCCATAACTTGAAGAACGTCGATGTCAATTTGCCACGAAACGCACTGGTCGTTTTTACGGGCATCTCTGGGTCGGGTAAATCTTCTTTGGCCTTTGGAACATTGTTTGGCGAATCACAACGTCGTTATCTTGATTCGGTGTCGCCCTATGCCCGTCGATTAATCGACCAGGTTGATGAACCCGACGTTGATGCTATAAACGGATTACCACCAGCGGTGGCACTGCAACAACAAAGGGGAACGCCGTCCGTTCGCTCATCTGTCGGCAGCGTGACAACGATTTCCAATGCCCTGCGCATGCTCTATTCACGTGCAGGGAAGTATCCTCGCTCTCAGAGCATATTGTATGCAGACGCGTTCTCGCCAAACACACCCCAGGGAGCCTGTTCCAGGTGTCATGGTATTGGGCGGGTGTTTGAAGTGACTGAACAGTTGCTGGTTCCCGACGATACTAAAACGATCCGTGAGGGGGCCATAGCGGCCTGGCCGCCAGCGTGGCAAGGTCAAAATCTTAGTCGCATTCTGGTTGCTCTGGGGCACGACATCGACAAACCATGGAAAAAACTGTCGAAAAAAACCCGTGACTGGATCCTGTTTACCGATGAAACACCCGTGGTACCGGTTTATCCACAATACAATTTTGTACAAAGCCGCGAGGCAATTGCACAGGGTGAAGAGCCACATTACATGGGCACGTTTTCCAGTGCCAAGCGTTATATCTTACAATCTTTTGCAACCACCCAAAGTCCCCGGACCAAAAAACGGGTGTCCCAGTTTATGCAGATTTCCCAGTGCCCGGACTGCGACGGTAAAAAACTGAAAAAAGAATCGCTGTCGGTGACGTTCGCTGGACTGGATATTGGAGAGTTGTCGCAGTTAACGCTAACAGAGCTGGCTCAGCGACTGCGTGATGCTGCGAATACAAAACCGGCCGCCAATGCGCACAACCGCGAAAAAATGATCGTCGCACAGCGTATTGCCAGCGACATTCTGGCCCGTGTTGAAGCGCTTACTACTCTTGGCCTGGGTTATTTGTCCCTCGAACGCGCCACGCCAACTTTGTCTCCCGGTGAGCTGCAACGTCTGCGACTGGCAACGCAAATTCGCTCGCAACTGTTCGGCGTTGTCTATGTTTTAGATGAACCCTCGGCAGGTCTGCACCCCGCTGACACGCAAGCACTACTGGGGGCGCTGGATGAACTCATACTCGCAGGCAATTCGGTATTTGTTGTCGAGCATGATGTCAGCGTTATTCGACATGCCGACTGGATAGTGGACGTTGGGCCAGACGCCGGAAAACATGGTGGCGAAGTGATTTACAATGGTCCACCAGAGGGGTTGCGCGACGTCACCCGATCCCATACCCGTCGATTCCTTTTCGCAACCGATGCGACAGCGAAACAACCGCCGCGCCAGTCTGATAGCTGGCTGAAGTTGGCGGGGATTGAACGAAATAATCTTCACCGGCTCAATGTTGAATTTCCTCTGGGCGTGCTGACAACCGTTACCGGCGTGTCGGGTTCGGGCAAGTCTAGCCTGGTGAGTCAGGCACTGGTGGAACTGGTTAGTGGTGCGCTGGGCGTGAATAAGACCGACGAGGCCGCCAATGACGAGATAGATTTACTGGAACGGGAGTTGGTTACATCAACGGGCGGCAGGATTGTTGATGGTATGCAGTACGTGCGACGACTGGTGACTGTGGATCAGAAGCCTATCGGTCGCACCCCGCGTTCAAACCTTGCCACCTATACTGGCCTGTTTGACCACGTGCGTAAGTTGTTCGCCTCGACACGTCAATCCAAGGCGCGC
>JBKEFM010000043.1:0-23878 GCA_046709505.1 Paraglaciecola sp.
CACCGGTGGTAAATGGCATACTTTGTCGCCAGGCTTCAAAACCGCCATCCAAACTGTACACCTGTTCGAATCCCTGATGAATCAAAAACTGGGCTGCCTGCTGGCTACTATGGCCATGATAACAACACACTATTACTGGGGTATCAAAGTCGGTTTCCTGGGTAAAATTCACCAGAGTTCCGTTGGTCAGGTGTACCGCTCCTGTGATATGCCCGGTGGCAAAAGATTGTTCATCTCGAATATCCACCAACCGTGCATCTGTATTTTCCAGTTTTTCTTGGGTTTGCTGTACCGAAATATGTGCGAATTGCTCCATATAATTATCCCTTACTGCCAGTTCAAAATGACTTTGCCTGATTGGCCTGAGCCCATGGTATCAAATCCCTGCTGAAACTCATCGACATTAAATTGATGCGTAATAATAGGCGACAAATTCAACCCCCCCTGAATTAAAGTAGCCATCTTATACCAGGTTTCAAACATTTCGCGACCGTATATGCCTTTAATCGTCAACCCTTTAAAAATCACCTGATTCCAGTCGATCGCCACATCTCCCGGCGGGATACCAAGCATGGCAATTTTGCCACCATTGTTCATCTTGCTCAACATATCTCTAAATGCAGCCGGCACCCCTGACATCTCCATACCCACATCAAAGCCTTCTGTCATACCCAGTTCTTGCATAACATCGGTAAGATTTTCGTGGGACACATTGATTGCCCTTGTGGCCCCCATATCTCTGGCTAGTTGCAAGCGATACTCGTTGATATCCGTTATTACTACGTGTCTGGCACCCACATGTTGTGCCACAGCAGCGGCCATTATACCAATAGGCCCGGCACCGGTTATCAATACGTCTTCGCCGACCAAATCAAAAGACAAAGCCGTGTGTACTGCATTACCAAAGGGATCAAATATCGCAGCCAGATCATCGCTGATATTATCAGGGATTTTAAAGGCATTAAAAGCTGGGATGCTCAGGTACTCAGCGAAGGCGCCTTGACGGTTTACGCCCACACCTGAAGTATTGCGGCATAGATGTCTGCGACCGGCGCGGCAATTACGACAATGACCACAGGTAATATGCCCTTCTCCCGACACTCTGTCTCCCAAATTAAAGCCTCGCACTTCCTGGCCAATTTCTACCACTTCACCGACGTATTCATGGCCAACTATCATAGGCACCGGAATGGTTTGTTGTGACCATTCATCCCAGTTATAAATATGCATGTCAGTACCACAAATGGCTGTCTTACGGATCTTGATTAATAAATCATTGTGACCTATTTCCGGAACGGCAGCTTGGATCTGCCAAATGCCTTTTTCGGCATGTAATTTACTCAGTGCTTTCATGCTATCACTCCCAACTCTTTGCCGACGGCTATAAAGGCATCAACGGCACGGTCAATTTGTTCAATACTGTGGGCGGCAGACATTTGGGTGCGGATACGTGCCTTATCTTTAGGCACAACGGGGAACGAGAAACCCACTACATAAATATCTCTTTCCAGCATTTTTTCTGCCATCAAACTGGCCAACTTGGCATCCCCCAACATCACCGGAATAATGGCGTGATCTTGTCCCGACAAGGTAAAACCAGCCTGCTCCATCCGCGCTCTAAAATGTTGGCTATTGTGGCGTAATCTGGCTCTGAGTTCATGGCCATCTTTGAGCATATCAAATACCATCAAAGACGCTGAAACGATAGGTGGTGCAACAGAGTTAGAAAATAAGTAAGGCCGCGAACGTTGACGCAACCATTCAACTACTTCCTTTTTACCCGAAGTATAGCCACCTGATGCACCGCCCAGCGCTTTACCTAAGGTACCTGTAATGATATCAACACGGCCCATCACGTTACAATATTCATGACTACCTCGGCCTTGTTCACCAACAAAACCCGTAGCATGACAATCATCGACCATCACCAGCGCACCATACTTATCAGCCAGATCACAAATATTAGCAAGGTCAGCTATGACTCCGTCCATCGAAAATACACCATCAGTAGCGATGAGGATTGTTTTTGCTCCATCTGCTTGGGCTTTTTGTAGCTGGGTATCGAGTTCCAGCATATCGTTATTGCCGTAGCGATAACGTTTGGCCTTACATAATCTGACCCCGTCAATAATGCTGGCATGATTTAAGGCATCAGAAATAATGGCATCATCCGGCCCCAACAAGGTTTCGAACAAACCGCCATTGGCATCAAAACAGGAGGGGTACAAAATAGTATCTTGCATGCCCAAAAAGTCACTAATTTTGGTTTCCAGGGCTTTGTGAATATCTTGGGTGCCACAGATAAAACGTACAGATGCCATACCAAATCCGTGGCTGTCCAGCCCCTCTTTGGCGGCAGTAATAAGCTGTGGATGATTGGCTAATCCAAGATAGTTATTGGCACAGAAGTTTAATACCTTTTGGCCATTGGCTACTTCTATATCGGCTTGCTGTTGGGAATGAATGACCCGCTCGGTTTTATACAGACCTTGCTCACGGGCTTCACTAATTTGTTTTCCCAGACGCGTATAGAATTCTTGCTTCATATATTCACTCTTATGTAGTTATCAATGCCAGTATGATAATGGATAACAAGTGTAACTGGCGAATAATTCTGATAATTGGTCATTTACCTAATCCCCCCTGATCGTCACTGATTTTGTACATGTTAAAAGTCACGTTTAGATGATTTTAGGGCTCTGATGATTCCATATCCCGCCGACTAGTTTGTTAGGTAAACATGATATAAGTCGGCTGCCAATATCGGTCTGGAAATGTAATAACCTTGAGCAATTTATAATACATTACAGGTTTTTTTTACCAAAAGATGCGCCGCAACATAATAGAATTTCTATGCGTAGCTTAGTCGTTTGAGAGATCAAACTTATTTGCCGTCCCCTTAGATGATATAAAGCTGTTAAAATAGTAGTGAACTTATTATTGCGAACCATCAATGCCTCAAAATTATCGTCCCAGCCTGCGTCAGGAAATTACCCGTTGGGCTTACTCCTGCCTACTTTTTTTACTGTTACCTATATTGCTAGCGCATTTTGGGTATCGCTGTCTAAGCCGTCACCCTGACTATTCTCGCAAACGGGCCCAACGCTTTGCCTTGTGCATGTCTGCTGCGCAGTCAGGGGGGATATTGATCCACTGCGTATCCGTTGGCGAAGTAGTAGCGGCGGCCAATGTGGTCAAGGCCTTAAGAGTAAAACAGCCTACATTGCCTATAACACTGACTACCACTACCGCCACCGGCGCCCAGCGGGTACTGGATTTATTTGGCTCTGGGGTGGCCCATTGTTATTTACCTTATGATCTGCCTTTTATGATGCAACGCCTACTCGATGTGTATCGCCCGGCACAAGTGTTGATCACTGAAGTAGAGCTATGGCCGAACCTGATCCACCAATGCTGGCGCAGCAATATACCGGTGTCGGTCATCAACGCACGTATGACGGAAAAATCTGCCCGCGCCTACGGTAAAATCAGCCCCTTGTTTACGCCCATGTTAATGAAATTATCCGCTATCTGCGCCCAGGGACAACGGGATTTCAACAACTATTTAGCATTAGGCGCACCGCAAAATACCTTGTTTTTAACCAACAACATCAAGTTTGCCCAACAACCCGATGCACAAACCCTGGACATAAGCGCACAGCTTGTAAAGAAATTTAATCTACAGGGACGAACCATACTGGTGGCGGGCAGCACCCATGAGCCTGAAGAATCCATGTTACTGGACGCCTACCAGGCATTACGTGTGCATCAGCCAGACCTGCTGTTGATTATCGTCCCCCGCCATCCCCAGCGCTTTGATGCTGTTTACGGGCTTTGTCTTGGCAGCGGGCTTAACTGTGCCAGAAGCACCTCAGCGCCAAAGGACACAGCATCCATCCAAATATTGCTAGTTGACCAAATGGGCTTACTGCAAGGTGCCTATGCCCTGGCACACGTTGCTTTTGTCGGGGGCAGTATTGCCGATCGGGGCGGACACAATGCACTGGAGCCGGGCGCTTTTTCCGTGCCTGTGATCATGGGCCCACATACCTATAATAATCCCGAAATTTGTCAGGCCCTGGCCACAGCGGGTGCCTTGGAAACTGTACTTAATGCTCAGGACATAGGGCGCCAGGTGGGTCATTGGCTTACAGACAAGCCCGCCCGTATCACTGCCGGGCTTAACGCACAGCAGGTATTAAAAAATAATAGTGGCGCTGTGGACGCCACGTTGTCGATCCTGCAACTTTAGTACACCAGCATCCATCTGTTGAGAAGCCGTTTGTTACTGCAAAGAACGAAACAAATCAACTAATGCCTTGGCTTCACGCTCCACCGTATAGTGTTCAAGCACACGCTGGCGACCGGCCAGGCCCATTGCGGCCAGCTTTTGGGGATCCGCCAGTAACAAATCCATTTTCTGGGTAACCGCGGCTAAATCTTCCACTGGCACAACATGACCGTCTATATCTTCGCGAATAATTTCTTGCCAGGCCCCTGCTTCGCTCGCTAACACCGCAGCACCACAACTCATCGCCTCTAACACCGTCAGGCCGAATCCTTCGTTATCACTTAATGCCGCCACCATCGACAGAGCGCTGAAAATGGGCGGAATACGTTCAAAGTGCAGCTCCCCGGTAAAGATAATTCGTTCGCTTAGTCCGGCCTGCTCGACTTTGGCTTTAAGATCATCAACAAACTCACTATGGCTAGATGAAATTGCCCCCACCACCAGCGCGGTATAATCTGGATATTTAACCAGTAACTTGATACAGGCGTCGACAAAAAGGTGTACACCTTTTTGTTTCCTGACCCGGCCGAGGATAGCGATGCCATATTTCCCTCCATACCCCAAATCTTGCCAGGCCTTAAGTTTATCTGCTGCTGGTGCATAGTCGTTGACTTGCACGCCATGGGGGATGATGGCATCAGGTTTTTCTGTCAGATATTTAGCTGAAGTTTGGCTAATGGCGACCACGGCGTCCATTTTCCTGGTTAACCACAGGGTTGAGCCCGAACGAAAGCGTTGGGCAGCAGAGCTGAAAACGATCTTTATTTTGGCGCGAAAAACATATTTGAGTACGACCGCCTGGATCATTTCATCAACCCGACGGGCATGAAATATTCGGTATTTACCACTTTTTAAAGGCTTGCGACACATGACTGCCGTTTGCCAAAAGCTGATCGCCATATTTGGGTTGCTCAAAAAATGCTTACCCATCACCCGCAAGTGGATCAGCTTTCGTTGATGGGACAATACTTGTAACATCGTTGAAGTCACCCCAGAAAAATTTGCATTGGAATTGCCGAGTATTAACTCAACTTCATCCAGACTGGGGACGCTTGATGAACTGTGATCCATTTTATTACCACTCATTTTTTAATTATTTGATTTAAATCACAGAGGTGATCGCCGACCTAGAAAGAGTCACTGTGTCCTTATAGCAAACATGCTATTACCCATTCTCATAATACTGCCGAGTTGGGGGAAATGCATTTTAAGGTCACTTGGGTATACACTAGGGAAAATTTTATCAAGCGTACCTTGTTTACATGCCAGATGTTCAGCAAACAACTATAAATAACAGCACTATTATATTTGATGCACAAATATTCGCTGCCCCTGATGAAGCTATTTTCGATAGTCAATATTGGCAAACCCGTGATCAGATAAGCGGGACAGCCACGGGCCGCGGAACCACCTATTTTTTCTGGCACAACAAACAAGAATTAGTGTTACGCCATTATCGCCGTGGCGGCTTAATCGGTAAAGTCATCAGTGATCAGTACCTGTTTAAACGTTTGCAAGAGACGCGAGCATGGCGGGAATTTCACCTACTTGCGCATATGCAAAAACTGGCATTACCCGCACCCGCACCCGCAGCCGCCAAAGTCACTCGCCATGGCCCTATTTATCAGGCCGATATTATTATTAAACGCATAAGCGACAGCCAAGACGTATTCACCCTGCTTTGCCGCGGCGCATTGACCGAACAGGCGTGGCAAACAATAGGGGCGTGTATCCGCCACTTTCACAACCACGACATTTATCATCACGATTTAAATATTCATAACATCATGCTAGATAAGCAGAAGAAAGTATGGCTGATAGATTTCGACAAGTGCAGCGTGAAACCCCATGAAAGCTGGAAAGCTACCAACCTGGCAAGACTAAGGCGTTCACTTGACAAAGAATACAGCAAACAACCCCACTTCCATTTTAGTGAAGCCAACTGGCAAACCCTGCTTGCTGGTTACGCTGCCATATGACCCAAGCCATAGTGAAAACATTGCGTAAGCTAACTTATGCAATACAAGGTGCAGGGGAGTTGTTACAATTCGCACCTTGTCAAAACCAGCTGCGGATTTAAATATTACATGTTTCATTATTGCATACTCGGCTGCCTGTTATTGGCAGGTCAAGGATGGACAAAAGGGTTATCGCCTTACCTCCCCCTGAATATCTCCCCCGAAATAGAAGTACAAATAGAAAAAGTAATGGCCTTGACGCCAGGGGCGCCCCTGAGCAAACCATACAAAGCGGTGGATGTATTAGAGCGCAATAAGTTACTTGCCACACGTTTTCCTGACTTGCATCGAGCGGTAAATGCTTATCTGACTCGCTACAAAGACACGATTAATACCACACACCTAAGTGTATCCGGCTCAGTTAGTAATAAGCAAAGTGCTGCCTTACCTAATCAACGGGGTATCAAACGCGAAGCCAGTTACCAGGTTTCAAATGGTTTGATTGCTTACTTTTCTCCTTACGCTTATGTTGCAGCTGGGGTCGTCTTGGCTGATGGTGAAGGTGTGACTCATGTCAATACTCATGTGGCATTTGGCTACGAATACGCCCAGATTGAAGCGGGTTATCGCGAGCACTGGTTTTCCCCCATGCAGGATTCGGCCTTGCTGGTCAGCACGAACGCCGACCCCTCTTTGTCTGTTACCGTCAGTAATGCCACGCCCATCAGTGACTGGGCGTTTCGTTACGAACTATTTTATGCCAAGCTGGATAAGGTGACAGGTGTTAGCCAGCAAGGACAATTTTTTACCGGTAAACCTGGCCTGGCGGGATTCCACATAAGTATCTCACCTATTGATACCTGGTCAGTCGGTATCAGTCGCACCGTGCAATTTGCGGGTGCCATTAATAACATCAGTCTCACCGAGGCGTTATTGGACTTGGGCAACCCTGTCAGTGAAGATAAATCGCCGCTCCTTTCGCCACAAGCAAAAGCCAGTGACCAAAAAACTGCGATTTCCACTAAGCTAAATTTACCCTTTACCTTTCCCGTTTCTGTGTATGGTGAAGTGGCGTTTGAAGATTCCCCCCAATCCGCTGATGCACAAGATAAAGCGCTCGCTGTTGGGGTATATTTGCCTATGGTGACAGACACTTTAGCCCTACGATACGAATACACCAGCTGGAACGAATTATTTTACCAGTCACCATTTTATACCCAAGGGTATATTAACGATCAACAGGCCCTTGGCCACTGGGCCAGCGGCCTTTTCCCTTTGGCTGAGCAAAGTATTAAGACTATTCATGCGGTTAATATAAATTGGCAATTTGCTGCGGATCAGGTAATAGATGTTACAGTCAGAACTGCAGACAATGACATCACATCACCACAAATAACCCATTCTTATACAGAGTTTAATGTACGTTACAGCTTTGCTACCCGTTATGGGTTTTGGGGAGTTGACGTGAACGTCGGTGAAGATCGTCTTGGAACACAATTTAAACGCGTAAGTGCATTTTACCGCTGGTAAGCATTTAACAAAACCAGGTTGTGACAGCCCCGTCCCATTTAGTCGGGCAATACGCAATTCTGGCTCATAAAAACAAGGTATAAATTGATGCACAATAAAGCTGTCTATCCGGGAACGTTTGATCCGATCACCAATGGTCATGCGGATTTAATCGAGCGCGCCGCCAATATGTTTGCCCATGTAATAGTCGGGATCGCCTCCAATCCAAGTAAAAAACCACTGTTCACCCTTATTGAGAGGGTTGAATTAATCAAAAAAGTAACTGCTCACTTACCTAATGTCGAAGTGATTGGTTTTACCGGTTTGTTAGCGGATTTCGCTGAAGATCAAGGTGCCACAGTCTTGATACGTGGTCTAAGGGCAGTATCCGATTTCGAATATGAATTTCAACTAGCGAATATGAATCGGCGCCTGAACCCGAATCTTGAAAGTATTTTTTTGACCCCGGCGGAAGAAAACTCCTTTATCTCATCCACTCTGGTTAAAGAAGTTGCCCTTCATCGTGGCCAGGTAGACCAGTTTTGTCACCCAGCCGTGCAAGCCGCCCTGAAGAAAAAATTGCATCCTTGATAGTAAGATGGCCACAGTAGTGTTGAAATTTCCTGATATTTGCGCCACCTTTTTTGCACATTCGCGGTGATCGCAAGAGCCGAGCCTACTCAGGCCTCGTCTGTTTATTAATCACAATCAGCACCCCAAAAAAAATGAGCCTACAATTTCATGTAGGACTAAGATAAAGTTTAGCGCTTATTTAACAAAAGGAATGCTAGGTCATTCGAAGCTTTCCCTCATGTTTGGCGCCGGCGGATTTCGCAAGAAATTAGGCTGACTAAATAATTTTAACAGGTGGTAAAAAATTATCAGTAAAGTAATAACATTCGGTACATTTGACATGCTACACATCGGTCATATCAGATTACTGAAGCGCGCAAAGGCTTGGGGGACATACTTAATCGTTGGCGTATCATCTGATGAACTTAATTTACAGAAAAAATCAAGAGCACCGATTTATTCCCTGGATAATCGTTTGGAAATTCTGTCTTCATTGCGTTTTGTGGATGAAGTTTTTGTAGAGGAATCCCTTGAATTGAAACGAGAGTATATTGTTTCAAAAGGAGCTGAAATTTTAGCAATGGGAGATGACTGGCAAGGTAAGTTTGACTACTTAAATGATTGCTGTCAGGTAAGGTACTTACCTAGAACCCCATCTATTTCGACCACTGAGGTAATTGAAGTCATACGAGACAATAAATGAAACGATATTTATTTTATATCGTGCATAACTACGCATTTGAAATCCTTCGGCCATTACAAACCGAGATAAGACGACGTGGACACGAGGTAGCTTGGTTTATTGAGGGGAAAGAGATAAACCACAGCTATTTCGATGTTGACGAGCATGTTTTGCATAATATTCCCCAAGTGCTTGATTTTGCCCCCAGGGCGGTATTTGTCCCAGGTAATTTGGTGCCAAGTTTCATTCCAGGTTTAAAAGTACAAATATTCCATGGCTTCGAGTGGAAGAAAAAAGGCCATTTTAGAGACCGCGGGTGTTTTGATTTATATTGTACCCAAGGGCCATTTTTTACTTGTCGATTTAAGGAAATGAGCCTCAAGTTACAACACTTCAATGTAGTTGAAACAGGTTGGCCAAAGACTGATACTCTGTTTAAGGCACAACCCTATGAATGGGCACAAAAGCGTAAGACAACGACTGTCCTTTATGCACCTACGTTTTCACCTGCACTAACCTCTGCTATTGACCTATATGATGAAATCGCTCGCTTAGCTGCGACCAATAAGCAGTGGCAATGGTTAGTGAAATTTCATCCTAAGATGTCGCCAAATTTGGTTGAGCAGTATCGCTCCCTGACCTCCGAGAACTTACATATCATTGATACAGCAGCCCTCGCTCCGGTGTTGCAAGTAGCCGATGTGATTTTGTCTGATACATCTTCCATTATCACCGAGTTTGCATTGCTGAATAAGCCTATTGTGACTTACAAAAACAAAGCACCAGAAGAGCACCTTTTAAATTTTAGTTGTCCCAGTGATCTAGAAGCGACATTAAACCAAGCCATTAATGCCGACAAAGCCTTACTGAAAAAAATCACTGAAAGTGCCCAAAATATGCATCCCTATGCCGATGGTAAATCATCATCAAGAGTTTTAGATGCAGCTGAGGACATGATTTCACAACCGCGAAACGGGCTTAAGAAAAAACCACTTAATGCACTTCGTATGTTCAAGTTGCGCAAAAAACTTACCTACTGGAGAGGATGGATTTGAACTATTGTTAGCGCGAACATATTCACCAACCTGAATAAGTAAAGGATTTTGGGCACGGCAAGATCACGAACACTTTTTGAGCGGAAACTGGTTATTAAACAAGTCAAACTTGTACAAGGAGCTATCGTTTATATCCGCTCGTAAATATTGCAGTTCACTGTCTAATCTGAATATTCACAAAACAAAGAAGACACTTTTCTGACTAGAGACTTACGAGTAATATTTAATTTTGAGAATTAATGACAAGTCGCCAACATGAACTGTTGGCGCAGTCGAAAAATCACACAAGGTATTTTTAGCAGCCACATTGCTTAAAGAGGTAGCGACATATCAAATGAAACTTCATCCGAAGGTATTATTTAAGTCTGGCAGGTATCACAAAAAAAAGTATTGCGCTGGCCGATCATAATTGACTGAATGTCATTATCACAGACTTCACATGCCCGTCCTTTACGGCCATATACTCTTAGGTGCTGAGCAAAGTATCCCGGGCGACCATCGGCTTGAGTGAAGTCTTTTAGAGTGGTTCCGCCTTGCTCTATCGCTTTGGCCAAGACTTTTTTTATCTCATGGGATAATAACAGATAGTGCTTTTTACTGACACTTTTGGCTGCTTTACGGGGGTCGATCCCTGCGAAAAACAATGACTCATTTGCATAAATATTACCCACTCCCACCACTATTTTATTATCCATAATAAAACTTTTTACTGCGATGTTTTTACTGCGGGACAAATCATATAAACGCTGACCATCAAAATCCTCGGTTAATGGCTCAGGACCCAGTGCCGCAATCATTTTTAAAGCTGGTGCATCTATGTCTTGCCACAAACATGCACCAAAGCGCCGGGCATCATTGAATCGCAAACACACGCCATTGGTTAGAACGATATCCAGATGATCATGTTTCATCAAAGGCGTATCGGTGTCGACCACCCGCAGTTTACCAGACATACCTAAATGCAAGATAATGCTGCCTCTCTTGGTATCGATAAAGAGGTATTTAGCTCGGCGCCTCACATCAAAAATAGGCAAACCCTCGGCAAGATGAACCGCTTCTGGCACCGGCCATCGCAGCTTTGGTTGGCGCACGATCACCTGTTTGATAACCTGTCCGGTCATGTGCGGACTGATGCCCATACGACTGACTTCAACTTCAGGTAATTCAGGCATTTGTCTTCTCCACGTTTAATAACGCTGACCATGTCATATTTAACACTTTATAAATTTGTCCATTAATTTGCACCAGCACATCGCTACCATCTCGGGCAAACAGATACACTCGCCCCTGCTCTTCACCGGCTAGCCAGACGGTTACCACTTGGGCCTGCTTTAACCGATCTTGCCCTATGGCTTCAAGTTCTGCTTGGTGCCAGTTAGCGACCAACGCTGCCAGTAACTGGGCATCTGCCCCACCAGGCAATAGCCGCCACCCGCGTCCAACTCTCTCTATGGTACCTAAATTTAGCTCTATACTCATCACCACTGCGTTTGGCGGTAACAATTTAATAAGGGACGAAGGGGCTGAGTCGCCGCTCTTAAATAACCCCCCAGCGAGATTAAACAGGACAATAAGTAATAACATGGAAAAAATTAGCACGTTGTTCCACGCGCGTTGGGTCAATCTAATCATGCTTTAACTCAATGTGAGCAGACATCACTGGAGTATGCCACGAGCCTGGATGGCAGTGTAATCATTACCTGAAAGATAAATACCAGGCACACAAAAAACCCGACCAAGGTCGGGTTTTTTTCTGGAGACAAAACAAGTGTAAATTACTTGATTTTGGCTTCTTTAAACAAAACGTGCTGGCGAATTTTAGGATCAAACTTTTTGATCTCCATTTTGCCGGGCATATTACGTTTGTTTTTATCTGTGGTGTAGTAAAAACCTGTACCCGCAGTAGACACTAACTTGATTTTATCACGCATAGTCTGGGTTCCTTAAACTTTCACGCCATTGGCACGAATATCAGTTAAAACTGAATCGATACCTTTTTTATCAATAATACGCATACCTTTAGCAGATAAACGCAGCTTCACGAAACAAGATTCGCTTTCCACCCAAAAACGGTGGGTTTGTAGATTTGGCAAAAAACGACGACGGGTCGAATTTTTAGCGTGTGAACGGTTGTTACCAACCATTGGACGCTTGCCTGTCACTATACATACTTTGGACATCGTATTTGTCTCCAAACAATTCTAAAAATATTTAGCTCTGACAAGCCATCAAATTCGCATGCCAGCTTTAGCTATCAACAAGAGGGCGCATTTTATACAGCAAACCACCGATTAATTCAACGTTTAACTAACAAAAAAGCGTAGTCTTTTATTATGCCTTAGAGGGTTGAGATTCATTTAAGGGTATTTACCTACGCTCTACCCGATTGATTTTTAATCAGCAACGTGAAAAGGGTGAGTCACCCTTGGTGTGTAAATAATACACCAATAGGCTGGCGGCGGGTGTGTTTTGTTATTATCCCGCTTATCAATATTTTGCCAAACGGCTATCTCTTAGTTAACATCGTTAAAGCAAAAAAACATCCTTAATCGGGTGTAATGAAGGTTCCAAGCGCCTATAATTACCTACAGCAAACCCCGTTCTGCAAAAGATACCGCCACCCCATCACCTATGACTAAATGGTCTAGCACCTTAATATCCAGCAATGCCATGGCACTGACAATACGTTGGGTAATATGTTGATCAGCTTGACTCGGCTCGGCAATGCCCGACGGATGGTTATGGGCCAAGATAACCGCAGCAGCATTATCCGCCAGGGCTTGTTTAACGAGCACCCGGGGATAAACTGATGCGCCGTCTATCGTGCCATAAAACATCGGACGGTAGACTAATAATTGATGCTGACTGTCGAGCAACAACATCGCAAACACTTCATTGATTTCATCCCGTAATTTGGCGATGAGGTAATCTTTGGTTTGCTGGGCGGTATGAAAGACTGCTTCTTTGTGTAACTTCTCAGCGAAGTAGCGCTGGGTTAATTCAACTACCGCCTGGAGTTGCACAAATTTGGCCTGGCCCAGGCCCTTGGCTAAACAAAACGCTTGCTGATCCGCCGCAATCAGTCCTCGTAGTGAGCCAAACGTATTCAGTAGATGGCGCGCCAAGTCCACGGCGCTAACGCCTTTAACCCCGGTGCGTAAAAAAATGGCTAACAGCTCCGCGTCAGATAAAGCGCCTGGACCTTGCGCTAAAAGTTTTTCTCTGGGGCGTTCATGAAGGGGCCATTCGCTGATTTTCACGCATGCTTGTCCATAGGTATGTATCCTTTTTTCGTCTAAAATAAGACGATAAATGATAGTAAATAAAAAATTAAGCCTAGCAAAAGGACCTTGTTCCGGCCAATAATGGCAACAGAAATCTGGAGCTTAATTAAAATCACACTATGCAACTGACTAATAAAAATATTTTACTGGGTGTAACCGGTGGTATCGCAGCCTATAAAACCCCTGATCTGGTGCGCAAACTAACCGCTCTGGGGGCTAATGTGCGCGTAGTACTGACCCACTCAGCCAAAGAGTTTGTTAGTCCCTTGTCTCTGCAGGCAGTATCCGGCAATCCAGTGTCTGACAATTTACTCGATCGTAATGCTGAGGCGGCCATGGGCCATATTGAGCTCGCCAGATGGGCCGACAAAGTGTTGATTGCCCCGGCCAGTGCTAATTTTATGGCCAAATTAAGCCATGGCCTGGCCGATGACTTGTTATCTACCCTCTGTTTAGCCACCAGCGCCCCTGTATGCATCGCTCCGGCCATGAATCAACAAATGTGGCATGCTACAGCCACACAAGCTAATCTGCTCACCTTGCTTGAGCGAGGCGTGTTGGTGTTTGGCCCGGCACAAGGGGAACAAGCATGTGGTGACGTCGGCCCAGGGCGAATGCTTGAACCCCAGATACTGGCCGACATGCTCGCCCAGAGCCATCTGGAACCCCTGTTTGCAAATAAGCACATAGTGATTACCGCGGGCCCGACTCGTGAAGAGATCGATCCGGTGCGTTTTATCAGTAACCATAGCTCAGGCAAAATGGGTTACGCTCTGGCGAACGCCGCCCTAGCACTGGGTGCCAGGGTTACACTGGTGAGTGGCCCTGTGAACTTGGCTCCACCTGTTGGTGTTGACGTGCACCACGTGATCAGCGCCGAACAAATGCATTGTGCTGTGATGGGGGTGGTGCCTAATTGCGACATTTTTATCGGTTGTGCGGCAGTGGCAGATTACAAACCACAACAAAAAACACCGCAAAAAATCAAGAAAAATGAAGCGGAGTTAACGCTTACTTTTATCCGAAATCCTGATATTCTTAGCGACGTGGCTCATCTTTCTCACCCACCATTTACCGTAGGTTTTGCTGCCGAAACCCAAGATATTGAGCGTTACGCCCGGGACAAATTAACCCGTAAAAAACTTGATCTCATTGCTGCTAATGACGTGTCCAAAGCCGGACTTGGTTTTAACAGTGAACAAAATGCTTTAACTGTTTACTGGCCCGAAGGTAAAAAAAACCTGGGTGTGGCCGATAAGAGTCAACTTGCGATGCAACTTATGACACTCATTGCACAGCGTTACACAACAAAAAAACGTGTCGATTAACATTTGTGTGCCGATGCATTATTCGCACAACTTCTATTTACCACCCAGGTGTCGTTCTAGGATAAACAATGGCAATAACTAAAAAAATAAATCGCCGCGCCCAAATATTACAATCACTCGCCAGTATGTTGCAGTCCAACCCTGGCCAACGGATCACCACAGCTAAACTGGCCGCCCACGTTGGGGTGTCGGAGGCTGCGTTATATAGACATTTCCCCAGTAAGGCGCGAATGTTTGAAGGCCTAATTGAATTTATCGAAGAAACCCTATTCTCCCGTATCAATAAAATCATCAATGAAGAAAAAGACACGGCGACACGTTGCCAGCTAATACTGCATTTGATTTTAGGGTTTGCCGAAAAAAATCCGGGCATTACCCGTATTCTCAATGGCGATGCTCTGATGGGCGAACAAGACAGACTCAGAGATCGTATTGCCCAGTTATTTGAGCGTCTGGAGACCCAACTAAAACAAGTTTTGCGGGAGCGTAAATTGCGTGAAGGTAAAACCTTACCCGCCGATGAAGCGCACATTGCCAATTTACTGCTTTGTTATGCTGATGGCAGGATCAACCAGTTTATTCGCAGTAAATTTACACGCAGGCCCACCGAGGGCTTTAACGAGCAATGGCAGCTGATAAACAGCCAGTTTTTTCTTAACTAGGATTGTTTGGATGACCGTATTCGCACCAAATTAAGGCCTGTCTGGCATAATGAACAGACCTTAACCAGTATCCTTAATCCTGGGGTTTTCCTGACCTACCTTCTCGGTTCGCTACCCAAAGTTGCGATTTTTTACTGCCGGATATTCAAAGGTACTGGCCCGTATTTAAGTAACTGGGTACGAACGCCATTATTTGGATAAGTTGCAGGTTATTTTTATTAGCTGTTTAGAAAAAACATCCCCTGGGCCGGCACAGTGCTAATGTCCGAATTGAGCCCACGGCTTTACAATTAACCCATTATGTTCAGTGCTTCGCCGTAAATATATTTTTCGGTAGGAGAACACACGGGTTGAGCCAGGCTACACAAGCATTAATGGTTCATAAATAATAACTAAGAACGCCTTACAGTACTTGGAGAAACCACAACAACTGGGTAAACTGCTTCATATTGTAAATGTAGTGAATAATTATTATGCTCGATAAAAAATCATTGTTCAGGATCCAGTTTGTATCCAACGGGGTGCGCTACGAGTTGTACGTTAGAGAACTCTGTCAGGGCAGTATGTTTGGCTTTGTTGAAATAGGCGATTTTGTATGGGACAGCCATACCAGTCTGGTACTGGATCCCAGTCACGAAAAACTTAAGACCGAGTTTGCCGATGTCACCACCACCTATATTCCCATGCACAATATATTGCGCATTGATGAAGTAAAAAAACAAGGCACAGCTAAAATCACTGAATTGCCTGATAAGGTCACCGCCTTTCCCAGTCCAATTTATACTCCTAAAAAGTAATTTCCCTGAGAAACGTATGATTACAATGATCTATGTGATGCCTGGGATTAACATTAGTTGAGGAAAAATCATGTGGAGACGACCGCTATTGCTGGGCACTTTACTTATGGCTGTATGTTTTCAAGCCTCAGCCACAGAGGGCAGTAAACTAAATGCCCTGCTTGAAAAAATTTGGCAGTATCAGCTGTCGGTTGATCCCATAAAAGCCACAAAATATGGCCAAAATCAATACAATGGCCAACTTAAAGATTTGTCTGTTACCGCACTTAAAGCAAAAAATCTCAGGAACCAGCAGTTTTTACAACAACTCAATCAGCTTGATGAAGCCAAGCTTAGTCATCAGCAGAAAACCAGTAAAATTATGCAGGCCCGTGAACTGCAAAACGCTATGGATTTATATCGTTTTAATGCTCATTATATGCCGATAACATCTGAATCCGGTTTTTATAGCGCATTGGCTTTTCTGCCCGCATCTGTACCGCTTAAAACGGTGCAAGATTATCAGGATTATTTAGCCCGTCTGTCACAATTTCCACGTTATTTTGCTGAGCAAATTGCATGGATGAAAAAAGGGTTGGAAACCGGTCGAGTACAACCTAAAGCTGTGCTGGTTGGCTTTGATGAGTCCGTCAAAAAATTTATCACTAAGACCCCTCAAGATAGTCAATTTTTTGAGCCCTTTAAACACCTAGCCACTTCAGGTTTTACCGCTCGGCAACAAGCCAGTTTGTTTACCCAAGGTGAAGCGGCAGTCAATCAAAGTGTACTGCCTGCTTATCAGGCCTTCTATGATTTTTTAGTAGCAGAATATATACCTAATTCCAAGCAAAACATCGCTGCCAGCACCTGGCAACAGGGTACTGAGTTTTATCAAAATCGCAGTGATTATTACACCAGCACCACCTTAGCAGTAGCCGATATTCATACCACGGGGTTAAACGAGGTAAAGCGTATTCGCAGTGAGATGCAAAACGTAGTCGATACCCTCAATTTTGACGGCAATATTAATCAGTTCATTGAGCACCTGCGCACTTCCTCCGAATTTTATGCCAAAAGTGCCGATGAGCTATTAATGCGTGCTTCGTATATTGCTAAACGCATCGATGCCACCCTGCCCCGGTTTTTTTACACCTTACCGCGTATTCCATACGGCATAGCACCCGTACCTGACAACATTGCGCCGAAATACACCATTGGTCGTTATATTGCCCCCACGCGAGATGATCAGCCAGGTTATTACTGGGTTAATACCTACGCGTTAGACAAACGCCCCTTGTATTCACTGCCTGCGCTAACCTTGCACGAATCCGTACCAGGTCACCATTTACAAATTTCACTGGCCAGTGAGATGCAAAATTTGCCTCCCGTGCGCCGTTACACTTATATATCAGCCTTTGGTGAAGGTTGGGGTTTGTACTCGGAATTTCTAGGCAAAGAAATGGGCATTTACACTACTCCCTATGAAGAATTTGGCCGGTTAAGCTATGAGATGTGGCGCGCCTGTCGCTTAGTTGTAGATACCGCCATGCACACCCAAGGTTGGACACGCCAGCAGGCCATTGACTACATGTTAGAAAACACCGCTTTATCTGCACATAATGTGACTACAGAAGTAGACCGTTATATCTCTTGGCCAGCCCAAGCTTTGTCATACAAAATCGGCGAGATGACCATTAAACGTCTGAGAATAAAAGCCGAACAAGCCTTGGGAGACAAGTTTGATTTACGGGCCTTTCATGACGCCGTGCTCGAATATGGTTCAGTGCCCTTATCGATACTAGAAGAAAATATCCAAATCTTTATTGATAAAAATAAAGGCCGTTAAGTGCTGTGTAATAAGCCAGAAATATTGCCAAGCACTACTTACAGGGTAGCAAAACTACCATTTTCCAAGCAAAAAAATTGACGACCAACATGGATGTCCGAAGTTAGGATAACGCAGGAACACCGAGCTGGCGTTCCGGTTACCGGATTAGAGTGATACCCTCTACCCTTTTGCCGCTCTTAACAATATCGCGAATTCCGCCCTATTAACCGGCATAATGGACAATCGATGCCCTTTTTTAACCAATCCCATTTCGGTGATCTCAGGCATGGTTTTGATATGCTTTAAACTTAATACACGGTTAAATTTTTCGATAAACTGCACATCAACCATAAACCAACGTATGTTTTGAGCTGTCGATTTAGGATCGTAATACCGGCTTTGCGGATCGAACTGAGTATGATCCGGATAGGCTTCTTTGACCACTTCGGCTAAGCCCGCAATACCCACCTCTTTGCAGCTTGAGTGATAGATAAACACCTTGTCGCCAAGCTTGACCTGATCCCGTAAAAAATTACGCGCCTGGTAGTTACGTATCCCATCCCAATTTTCCGTTTTGTTCGCTCTTGCACCTAAATCATCAATGCTGAAGGCATCAGGCTCGGTTTTGAATAGCCAATGGCTCATCGTTTACCCACTATATTTTCAGTTGATAACTATATTTTCAGTTAATAATTGTAGTTAATCGCTAAACTTTGCATTATCGCTAAGGGAAGCTACGAGCTTAGCCCATATAATTTAAAAGCTATTTTATGATTGCCAAAGAACAATCAAGTCAGGATAACATCAAGGTAACTCTGCTAAATAATACTTACACTGCGTGGTTATAAATAAGTTAACCGTGACAACTTGCAGTCGATCATGGCTTATGGCCGGACATTAAGTCATGCAAAACCAATCACCGTTTTTACCTGCTCCGGCACACTTATATTTTTATAAGTAAACGTTCCTCACAATTAAGTATCAGTATGTATTTCCAACACGGTGACAACAATTAGTGATAAAGATCGTAAGCCAAATAAAAGACAACACTATCGAAACATATACCAACATAATTCTAACTCAACACTTGAGCGTTATAATGATGTATTTTGTTATTAGAGCAATGGATATTTTAAGTGATATTGAAATCATTTAAACATGAAAAACCCGGTCACCGACGTGACCAGGTTTTTTAAAGCTCTACAAGCTTAATGCTCACTTAATCATCCAACTCGATTTTAAGTGCTTCATAAAGACCATCATTGTTGAGCCTTGTTTTAACTTCAACCTTCCCGGAACCTAAGACTGAGGAGAGGAATACCGCTTTCTCAACCTGGCGAGCGAAGAGTTCAAAATACGTGATGGCGATAAATTCAATACGAATGCCTTCAATATTGACACCGTTGAGCCTGTAACTAATTTTGTGTAACTGCTTATCGTAATTTACTCTGAACAGAGTTAAAGGATAGGCAGATGCAAATGAACAGAAGAGAACTTGAAGCTTTCGCCAAGGAAGCAGCCAAAGGCATTAAGACCCCACAAGATTTGAATGAGTTTAGTCAGATGCTCAAGAAGATCACTGTTGAAGCGGCATTAAACGCCAAAATGGATGAGCATTTAGGTTAGGGAAAACATAAAAAATCGCCTGTTAGTAACAACTGTAATGGCAAAACAAGCAAACATGTAAAGACCGAAGACGGTCAGTTCGAGCTTGATACGCCCCGTGACAGGGACGGCTCTTTTGAGCCCATACTGGTCAAAAAACACCAATCTCGTTTCACTTCAATGGACGATAAAATCCTGTGGCTGTATGCCAAAGGCATGAGCTCCCGTGAAATCGTCGAGGCTTTTGATCAATGGTACGGGGCAGAGATAACACCCACGTTGGTATCACGGGTGACGAACGCGGTTATTGAGCAAATGACTGAATGGCAAGCGCGGCCTCTGGATGCGGTTTACCCGATTGTTTATCTTGATTGTATCGTGATTAAAGTGCGCCAAGACAAGCAGGTCATCAACAAATCTATCTTTTTAGCCTTGGGTATCAACGCCGAAGGCCAAAAGGAGCTGATGGGTATGTGTATAGCCGAAAACGAAGGTGCTAAATCCTGGCTAAATGTGCTGACGGAGCTACAAAATCGTGGTGTACAAGATATCTTAATCGCTTGTGTAGATGGCCTCAAAGGCTTCCCTGATGCCATTAATGCCGTATTCCCACAAACCCACATTCAGCTGTGTATCGTGCACATGGTGCGTAATTCACTGAAGTTTGTACCCTGGAAAGATTACAAAGCCGTGACCAGCGATTTGAAAAAGGTGTATCAGTCAAAAACAGAAGATGAGGCGTTGTTAGAGCGACAACGGTTTGGTGAAACCTGGGATGATAAATATCCGCAAATCAGCAAGTCTTGGCATGCTCATTGGCATAACCTCAACACGATATTTAATTACCCTGATGATATACGCAAAGTGATTTACACCACCAATGCGATAGAGTCACTCAACAGTGTTATTCGAAAGGCGTTGAAAAAGCGTAAGGTGTTTCCAAGCGATGATTCAGCTAAAAAAATGGTGTATCTTGCCATAATGGATGCGTCTAAAAAATGGACTATGCCCATAAGAAAGTGGCGCCAGGCAATGATCCGCTTTATGATTGAATTCGAGTCTAGGCTCGACGGTCATATTTAACTAATGGCAGTTACACAGAATCTGTTACATTCTCACACCGGTTACTGTCAATCGTGCCATACCCCTCAAACTCTCGTTCGGATGAATTGTAACTATCGTCATCAGATGGACTATCACTGGACTCCAGTTCAACTTTTAAAACAATCAGCTGATCTGCACTATTACGCAGTGCTTTTATCTCGACCATAGAGTTGATCAGTTCACTGGCATCGGTAATAAACTGTGACTGACTGACCAGAGCGTAGGTTTCATATTGGGTCGAGGCATCAAACAACAGATTGTAACCATTAGTTAAATTGATACCACCAGTATCCAAGGTCTCTATAGTGCCTTTAATAACAAAGTCGTAAGCAGATAACGGGTTATCATCGTTATCATCAGAGCCGTTATCGCCAGATGATGATGAATCACCACTAATAACATGTTCCAACTCAACTTTAAGTGCCTGTAAATTACCATTAGCCAGTTGCGCGGCTCGAACACTGACATAGGATGAAGAGCTAGCCGCTGTGGTAAAGGCCGATAGGGTGACCAGTTGATCATTTAATTCAAAAATAGTGCTCGCTGTTAACGCAATAACATTGCCATACAGAGTCAATGAAGTTGGCGAAATATCAGTGGCAATACCTTCAAGCTTGAGTCCACTGTGATCTGTGTTACTTTGATTTTTATAATCATTTGTATCTTGATAGTTACTGTAGTTACCATCATTATCTACACGATAATCTCCCGCTTCATTGCGCAGATAACCGTCATCATCAGTGTAATAGGTCTCGCCATTGATTAATGAAACATTACCAACATAGTCATCAATATCATTATCAATACTGTCTCGCTCAAGGCGATAGGCTACCAATAGTGCCCCATCAAACTGCCCACTGACATCGATATAATCAGCGACATTGAGGTGGTCAATACTGAATTTTCGGTAGACGCCTGCTTCATCCTCAAGCTGAGTTGTCGACTGAATCTGCGCGGTAATACCGCCTACCTCAACACTACCCACCAACACATCGATAGCGGTGATATTGCCTTCAATTTCAAGATTGGATGATGGGCGAACATAAACCCGGCTGACTAACAACGTCTTACCGTCGTTCAACCTGACACCACGCACCGATAAGCGGACGCCCAGAGCAATATCATTTACATTCCCGCCTATATACAGCGTCTGGCTATCTGTCTGCACAGCATAACCATTGATCGCAAAGGTTGATGATTCACTGTATTCGCTGATCACTCCTTCCAAAGCAATTGTGGTGTCGGGCGAAAGTTCGTTGGCAATATCACCAGCAGATAACGCATAGTTACCCTGGCCAGTTTCAATTTGAATATTGTTGGCAATTAATACGCCGCTATCATTAAGGCTGCCTTTCACTTCGATCCACTACTTGATCAAGGGGGTAAAACGGCTATTGAAACCCGCATAATTGATTACTTGTGAGCCAATGTTCAGCGACGCTGCTCCTGCATCAAACGCACTAATCATTCCTTCTATTTTATACATGAAAGTGATGGTAGAAATATCTTTGTCAATTCGAGTTGCTAACAGACTGCCATCTGATTGATCAAAACCAGAAACTTTCAAAACATCACCCAAGGTAATATCGGATAACTCGGAAAGCGTAAAGTTATCACCAAAAACCGGATCGCTATTAATTTTCACCTTTCTACCCAATACAGTGATAGTGCTAGTTGAGGGTTCGATAGCACCAACTATACCAACGAGATCGACATCATAGATAACGGTGTGAGCAACACCGGTGACACCATCGTCATTAACCGTACCGCGAACCCAAACCACATCACCAACATCAAGATCTTGCTCTGCATTAGGTAGGTGATCTAGGTCGCCATTAACAAATTCTGCGTCTGCGGTATTATACTTTACGCCGTTAATATAAATCGAACCAAAGGCGCTTACCGAACTCTCTAAAACCGAAACCAATGCCAGGAAACGCATTCGTCTGTTGGCCGTTGCCCATTTTGTGGATGGCGCCAATCGTAGCGAAATTGCCCGTATGCTAAAGGTCACTCGGCGCAGCGTGAATACCTGGGTAGAAAACTATCTGTCCTTGGGAATTGAAGGTCTCAATACCAAGAAACAAAAGGGCCGCACATGCTATTTGTCTTCAACCCAACAAAGCGAATTACTCACATATATTGATAAACAGAGCAAATCTGATACTGGAGGACGATTAACAGGCGAAAGCATTCATCAATATATCACCCTGCATTTTGGTATCACTTATCATCCGAATGCTATCTATAAATTGCTTTGCCATCTAGGATTTTCCTGGATCACCCGTCGCGCCAAGCACCCAAAGCAGTCACAAGACGGCCAAGATGAGTTTAAAAAAACTACAAATTGAAGTGATCAGGCAGATCCCGGATCATGTGGCGCTTGATAAGGTCGATATTTGGTTTCAGGACAAAGCTCGTTTTGGCCAGCAAAATACCACCACACGACTTTGGGCAACTAAAGGTAGTCGGCCGCGAGTGGTGAAACAGCAACAATTTGAGTATGTCTACTTGTTTGGTGCTGTTTGCCCGGCAACGGGGGAAACAGAAGCCTTGATTGCACCTTGGGTGAACAGGGAAATAATGACACACCATCTACAGCAGATAGCTAAGCGCACACAGTTTGGCCGTCATGCAGTCGTGATAATGGACGGAGCTGGTTGGCACACAGATGATATTGCGCAGGGGATAGAAAACCTCAGTATTATCAAACTCCCTCCCTATTCACCCGAACTGACCCCCGTCGAGCAAGTCTGGTCATGGTTGAGACAACATCATTTAGCCACTCGTTGTTTCACTGGGTATGACAATATTGTCGAGAGTTGCACATCAGCTTGGAATGATTCTATTAGCAGCACTGAACGGGTGACAAAGATGTGTTCACGAGACTGGGCCAGGGTGGGCAGCATTTAAGATGGAATGGTATAAATGGGAGTCTGGGTAAGGCTGGTTTCTGTAGTTGCGCTAGCAACGTCCAGCCGCACGACACGCCAAGCGACCGCCATGGATGGCGGAAGGTAGAATAACGCAGGAGCACCTGGCTGGCGTTCCAGTTATCGAGATGCCAGGCTGTAATACCAATCATCGTAAAAGTGTGATCTAATATATACATCTCAACATCACTTAATAAAATGCCTTGAATCAACATACTGAGCAAGAATTAAAAGCACTGTCTAACAAAGTAAAAGATCATCGGATGCGCATGCGTTTGTTGGCGGTTGCC
>JBKEFM010000044.1:0-23423 GCA_046709505.1 Paraglaciecola sp.
GTATTTCTGCCATTGTACCTATGGTGTCTCACGTTGATCAAACTGAGCACGATGTAAAAGTGGTCGTCACTGAACAAGGATTGGCGGATTTACGCGGACTGTCTCCCAGACAAAGAGCCAAATTGATGATTAAAAATTGTGCCCACCCGGATTACAAAGACCGGCTAACAGATTATTTCGAACGGGCCTGTGCCAGCGGTCGGGGAATGCATACCCCGCACTTGCTGGAGGAGTCACTTAGCTGGCATTTGAATTATGAAAAAACCGGGCAGATGTGAACTAAACGGCAATAAGCCTATATAGTTAGCCCGTTAGCAAAACTTTTGTGTGGGCTGAGTTATGCGTGATCACATTTATTTTTTGAACTAAAACTTTTCGTAACCCGCGATATTTTGCACGTGGATTTTGCAAAATATCGTAAAATTTGAAACTCAGACCAGCCTGATAGGCCGACTAAGCGGGTTGAGCGAATTGCAGGTATTGAGCATTTATTTCCTGACGGTCTGCTTCTGTTTAGATAGCCGACAGTCAGGACGATATAGGCTATTGGTGCCTTGTGCCAAATATAGTCGTTCAGGGATTAATATATTTGTTCGAAAATTTCAAATCGATAGGGGCAGACCGGTAGATATTGAAAAATAACACTACTGTAAGTGGTCTGCGTTTTAATCTGCTGATTATGCCGCTAGCCCTTTTAATCCTAGTTACTAATACTCGCTAGTGCGCGCAGCTAGTCATAACGATAGCCAGATAATAAAACATTAAATCTGGGTATTATGGGTGGTTATGTACACCCATTTAGCTCACCATAACCACTTTTCTTCTTTGCGCTTATAAAGAAATGTGTAACCGCTTTGCGTTATGACAAATTGGTTAAGCTTTCCATCGGTAAGGCTCTGCGGGTCAAATTGTATGACTATGCCAGCCGGTTCAAACCGAAACTCCGTTTCTGAGTACGGGGTGAGGGATTTTTCTGATTGGCCTGCTGGCTTATACATTACCTGTTTGTCTGCAATCCTGAAGCTAAGTTCTATAGGCATGTCCTTACTACTAAAAGTACCTACGGTCCTGCCCATTTCCTCAGCTGACAACAACACAGGTTTGGCAGACAAATCTGGGATTTTAAAGTCTATGCCATAGTTACTGCTTAGAACAGCAATCAATACATCATTAAAATTATAGTTAACGCCGTTGCTCAATACAGTGACAACCATGCCATCTGCGGGATTATATCCACCCGCGGAAACGAAGCCGTCGATACTTCCATTGTGACCAAAGAACGTTTGCCCATGAAATGGCATCGAAAACAAGCCCAGGCCATAGCCATCCTCAAGTGTCATCATGGCACTTAGCGAATTTTCAGATAACAGTTTTCCAGCAAACAATGCTGACAAAAATAGGTTGGTTTCTTTCGCGGTAGATACCATGCCTCCAGCGGCATGAGTCACACTTATGTGGGTTTCAGGTTGGCGCTGCCAAGTATCCAAAAAGTGGTAAGAAAATGCTTCGTTATTTTCAATCTCGATACTGCTCCCAAAGTATGTATTCGCCAGGCCAAGGGGAACAGTGATCTTCTGTGATACTACTTCTGCATAAGATTTTTCGTACAAGGATTCAATGATAAAACCCAACAACACATAATTTGAGTTGGAATATTGATGTTTGCTGTTTGGCTTAAACAGAGGATCATAGGATTGAATGCGTTGCTCCATTTGTTTACGAGACTGGCTTTTAGTCATGTAATTAACATATGCAGGTTCATCGGTGAAACTTTGAATACCCGTGCGGTGGCTGAGTAATTGCTTAACCGTGATGCTCTCAGCGTTTGGAATGTCAGGATAGAAAGTGCTCAACTTTGTTTCGAGAGACAGTTTGTCTTCTTCAATGAGCTGCATTGTCAAGATTGACGTAAAAATCTTAGTCATTGAGCCTAGTCGAAATTCAGTTTCTGCTGATAGTGGAATATTATCTTCAACTGAAGCAAAACCAGAGTAATACTCGTAAAGTGTCTCGCCATGTTGGGAAACGTATACTGCTGTCATCATCTTTTCATTATTACTAAGATTAGACAGGTAGGCATCGAGTTTACTATCCTTTGGATTATTGGTTTGAGCAAGTAAATCGGGAGTGAAAGATATAGTTACGAAAAACAGTAACGTAAATAATGAAGATAAATTTAGTTTCCTTGTCATGATGGTTTCCTTTTCATTTTTAGCCACTCTAGCATAAGTCTTTCGGCTTTTTAAAGGCACAAGTGTACAGACTAATACGGCCAATTTCGTTTATACATCTGAGGTAAGCTCCCCCAGATTTTCCAGAAAGTAGTCCATCACAATAATCCTCTACATGCCTCTAGTATTGAAAAAGAACACTGACAAACATGTAAAAAAGAGACCGATAGTTTCCCTTGGTAATTAGCGATTACGACAGAATCGCTTGGTGTTAACAACAATTGTTGGAATAGTCAGCACTGAACCTGACAACTATTAATAATAGAGCTTGACTAAATCTGCCAGAGAACTACGTGCCAATAAGAGCGGTTACATATGGCGACAGGTGACTTATAGCTAAAAATGAAATAACGCTAAATTAAGTTAGCCTAAATGAATGATCAGTGTTGGGATATTAATAAGTTGAATCCCACTGTTAATGACTGTGATGTCAGAGCAGCAGTCATTTTATAAATTTACTACAACGATGGCCATTTACTCGAATTATAGGTAAGTGCGGCGGTTCCTAATGTCCCGTATCTGCTAAAACCAGCCTGATTAATGGGATGGTAAATACCATGAAATCTAATCAATTAAAGTTTCAATCTTTAATATGCTCGCACATCTTATTCGGTAGCGTGACTTAAAGGTATCCATAAAAAAGCCAGTCAGGACATCCCTGACTGGCTTTTAGTTTGTAATGCTAATGTCATCCTTGAATGAGCCAGCAATACAGTGGTTTTTTATTTAAAACGTGGCAGAGACACCTTTGAGGTATTGGTTAAACGCTCCCTGGTTAGCTTGTTTTAAACTGGCACACTGCAGTGATTCATCCAGGGCCACATCGAAACTCCGTGACATACCTTCGTACTTGGACATCCTCGGTTGATAAAACTGCTTGGTCAACTGAATATTATGCTCACTACACGTGCTGGATACATATTCTGGCATATTGGCAATATGATAGGCCGGCATTTTAGCAGTGACTTTTTCCATATTGGTCTCAAGCCAGTCGTAAAATGTCTCTTTGTCTTCACTGGCTTTACTGGCAGTCGACAAAAAGCTAATCACATTCGCTGGGCTTATATCGCTGTGTAGACTCAGGTCGAGTACCTGCCTGATGTTTTCTGCCTGGGGGAAGAGCATGCCAAAACGA
Organism: Paraglaciecola sp.; assembly: GCA_046709505.1. Lineage (GTDB taxonomy): Bacteria > Pseudomonadota > Gammaproteobacteria > Enterobacterales > Alteromonadaceae > Paraglaciecola. Next base: position 3,367 of record JBKEFM010000044.1, read on the forward strand.
ATGGTGCCGCGAACATTGGCATCTGTGGTGGCCAAATAGGCTTGTTGGAATCGTTTGAACCAGCTGGTATCGCCTTGGACGGCTACGTTGCGCATGGCGGTTCTGGCTATACCACGGCCTACGCTGGTGGGATCAGTCAGATACTTTTCCGTTAGCTTGATACTTTCAGCCAATACTTGTGCATTGTCGGTATATTGGCCTAAGAGGGCAAAAACTTCACTGCGCAAGCGACTGATATCGTTTGAGTCATCTCTACTTTCGTCTACCCCTAAACGCAAGAACCAGGGTTGTAGCTTGTTATCGATAAACGAAGCAAAGTGTTTTTTATTGCTGTCATCGACCAGATAAACCAACTCACGTAGTGAGGCAACCACTGCTCTGACTACCACTGGGTCATTCTGTGTTGATAATGCATCGAGTACCGCCATATGCTGCTCAAGGGATATTTCGTCGGCATTAAACAAGGCGTCAGAGTTATACAGCAATGATTTTTTCTCCCGGCTATTAAGGGCATCGAGATCCCCCAGTAAGGCTGTCATCTGCTTGGCAGGAATTTTCCAGCGCATGTAACCTACAGCATTGTCATTGGGGTAAATCCACTGTGCCTCTGCAAGTTGACTGACCACGGATTTTGGTCCATCAAGAAATAAGGTGGTGCGCTGAATTTTGTCATTCTTTTTATAGGTGATAGACAAAGGCACAACCCAGATTTGTTGCTCAACCTTGGCGCCGGCCAAATGATAACGGCTTTGACTCACTTCGCCGTTGTGATTGAATTTAACCAGGGGATATCCAGGTTGTTGCAGATAGGTTTTCATCATGGCTGGCACATCAAAATCGGCCACGTTTGATAATACCTCCCACAGATCATTCGATTCGGCGTTGCCCCAGGCGTGTTTTTTCATATAGCTTTGCACGGCTATTTGGAAGGCATCTTCGCCGGTAAGAGACTCAATCATCTGCAGGATGGATTCACCCTTACTGTAGTTTAGTCCTAAACCATCCATGACATCAGTCTGGGTACGTACCAGTTTTTTAACCGCTTTGGTGGTGGGGCTGGCGTCGGCAGGAAAAGCGCCTTCTTGCACCAAAACCGATTGGTTATTTTGTTCCGGATAGAGCCCCATGGTGATCTTGCCTTCCATCCAGGAGGCGAAGGCTTCATTGAGCCATAAATCATCCCACCAGGCCATAGTCACCAGATTGCCATACCACATATGTGCCAGTTCATGGGTTATGGTGGTAAGTGGACCACGTTGTTCGGTCAGACGTGGCTCATCATCTAGCAGTAATAAACTGCTGCGGTACGTTACCAGACCGGCATTTTCCATGGCACCATGGGTGAAATTAGGCACCGCAATAAAGTCGAGTTTTTCATAAGGGTAGGGCATGCCAAAATAATCTTCCAGCGCCCGGAGAATTCGTGGGGTATGTTTGACCGCAAATTTGGTGCGCCCAGCCTGGCCTTTAGGTGTGTAAATTTTGCCTGGTACCGACAGGCCGGTGATCTCAGCCGAATCCAGTTCCCCCACAGCGAAGGCTACCAGGTAAGTGGGCATAGGTTGGGTGCGTTTGAATACCACGGTTTGCCATTGCCCATCAACGGTGCGCTTTTCTACTGGCGTGTTGGACACAACTGTGTGTATTTGCGGCGCTTCTATGGTCAATTGATAAGGTATTTTAAAACCCGGCTCATCGAAGCTGGGAAAAGCCCGTCTGGCGTGCATATCTTCAAACTGGGTGAATATATAATTACGGCCTTCAAACGCCGATAAATACATGCCATCTGAGGTGGTGTTTACTTTGCCGCTAAATTGCATATGCAGTTTATAGCGTTTTGCCGGCAGTACACTATCCGCTTTAGCATGTTGAATATCGTATTCACCAGAGGTTATCACCAGAGGAATGTGGCGGTTACCATCGATTAATTCAATCTTGCTTATATTCAGTTCAAGCTGATAAAAACGGATAGTGTCTGTGGCCTGTAGCACCTCGATATCAATGGTCGTCTGGCCGCTAAAAACACTCTGGTTTGGATCGATCTTTAAACTTATTTGCTGGAAGCTAGGTTTAACGTTATCACCAAGGCGATAGTCAACTTCACTTGCCTGTGTATTGGCAAAAGTTAACAGCAATAGCAATGCACCTGCATTGCGTAGTATTCGTGTCATATTAAGTCCCTTGTTTCTTTATAATTGTAATGTGACCCACTCAAGCAGCAGATTAGGGGAATCAGAATAAAAAGCAACAGGCAAAGGGTAAATACCCGTTCCATGTCAGGCACTTTTTTTGACAAAAAAAAGGCTCATATAGAGCCCGTTAATTATGGTAGGAGTGGTAGATTAGCCAACATCAGGAAATTGGTAATCTTCAAATTTTTTACGTAATGCCAGTTTGTTTAACTTACCCGTTGCCGTATGAGGTAACTCGTCAACAAACACCACATCATCGGGCATGGACAATTTATGCAACTGGTCACTTAAAAAAGCCATAATATCTTCTGCAGTGACTTGGTTGTCACTTCTGCGCACAACAACCAGCAAGGGCCGTTCCGTCCATTTCGGATGAGGGCGGCCAATAGCCGCAGCCTCGGCAATACCTTTATGACTGACTGCGGCGTTTTCAATTTCGATAGAACTGACCCATTCGCCACCTGACTTGATGACATCTTTGGTTCTATCGGTGATCTGCATAAAGCCGTTAGGATGGATAATAGCCACGTCACCGGTTTCAAACCAGCCTTTGTCATCTACCGGGCAATCCGGCTCTCCCGGGGTTTGGGACAAACCATAATAGCCACTTGCCACCCAGGGCCCCCGAACTTTTAAGGCACCAAAGGCGACACCGTCCCAGGGCAACGGGTTGTTATTTACGTCCATGATATTCATTTCAATGCCAAACAGTCCTCGCCCTTGCAGGGTTTGCAGTTCGGTGATCTGTTCATCGCTGTAATCCTCCATGCCCGGTTGCAGGCTAAATATGGTGCCCAGTGGGCTGGTTTCTGTCATACCCCAGCCTTGGATAACCATAGTGCCGTAGTCCTGTTTAAAACGTTCAATAATAGTTCTGGGACATGCCGCACCGCCCACGGTTACCCGGGCTAAGCTGGGAACTTTTTTACCGCTTTTATCTAGGTAATCCAGTAAGGCCAGCCAAATGGTGGGTACACCGGAGCTGTAGCTGACTTTTTCAGATTCGATAAGCGCTTGCAAGGTTTCACCGTCACCCATTTTTGGCCCAGGCAATACCAGCTTGGTACCTGTCATTATGGTGCCAAAAGGCAACCCCCAGGCATTGACATGAAACATAGGCACCACAGGCAAACAGATTTCCCGGCATGACGAATTGGTTACATCAGGTAAGGCTCCTGACAAGGCATGGAGTAAGGTTGAACGATGGCTATACAAGACACCTTTAGGATGACCTGTAGTACCTGAGGTGTAACACATGCCGCTAGCGGTGTTTTCATCAAACTCTGGCCAGTCGAAGGTGTCTGTCTGCTCAGCCAGTAATTCTTCATAACACAGCACATTAGGTAAGCTGGTTTGTGGCATATGTTGCTTGTCGGTCATCACAATAAATTGCTCGACTCCCCCCAAATGTGCCTGCAGTGCTTCGATCAGTGGCATAACCAGCACATCAACAAAGATAAACCTGTCTTTGGCATGATTGATTATATAAGCCACCTGCTCAGGAAAGAGCTTGGGATTAATGGTGTGGCACACCATACCGCTGCCGGAAATGGCGTAATATAGTTCCAGATGTCGGTAGTCATTCCAGGCCAGGGTACCGATGCGATCACCAAAATTTGCCCCCAGCTTGGCCAGTACATTGGCTAGCTGGCGGCTGCGTCCGGCAAATTCTTGATAGGTATAGCGATGCCGGGGATTATCAGCGGTAACTGATACAATCTCCCTTTGGGGGAAATTTCGGTCCGCGTGTCTCAATATTGAGGAAATCATAAGTTGGGATTTCATCATCAGTGCTTGCATGGGGTTTTCCTTATCTGCATGGGGTGTTCCTTATCTGTTTGGGAAAAAAGGTTGCCCGTAAAATAAATAGTGTGGGGTTCGTAGCTCTTAAAAGGGTCATTACCAGGCGGTCACGCCGCCGTCCAGAGCAATAGATTGACCGGTCATATAAGTGTTACCCGGGGATAAAATCAATAGCATGGCATTTACTATCTCATCCGGGGTAGCCAGACGTTTCATGGGACAACCTACCGCCAGACGGTCGATGCCTTCCTGAGATATTGCTCCATCTATGTTTAAAATATTGGTAGGCGTGTAAAAAGGACAAACAGCATTGGCGCGGATACCCTTACGGGCATATTCAATCGCCGCCGTTTTTGTTAGCCCAATTACCGCATGTTTAACGGCAGAATATGCTGCACCTTTTGGGGCACCGCCTAAGCCTGCTAATGAACTGACATTGAGGATATGCCCGCTACCCTGTTCAAGCATAGCGGCTATCTGGTATTTCATACCAAACATTACGCCTTTAAGATTCACATCGACCTGCTTATCTAACGTGGCCTCATCCAGGGTGTGCAATGGCGCCAAACTATGGGCTATGCCTGCATTATTGACACCGATATCCACCCGACCGAATTTTTGTATCGCTGTGTCTACCATGGCTTTACAATCTTGCTCGTTGGCAACATTGCATTTCTGGGCGATAACCTGCTCTGCATAGGGGACGAGGAATTGCATAGTGGTGGCTAATCCTGCCTCATCTATGTCACTGATAACCAGTTTGCAGCCGCGCTGGGCCAATCCTTTAGCCAGTAAACGACCAAAGCCACTGGCCGCACCCGTGATCAGGGCGACTTGGCCGCTGAAATCTAATAATGGATCCATGTTATTACTCACTTGTTAGTTGACAGGGGGTTGTCAGTTATAAATTGCAGCAGCACAGCCGCTAGTTTCTCACCTTGGTCTTCCTGCAAAAAATGCCCACCCTGGGTGATGGTAGTGTGTTTTTGGCTCTGGGTACCGGGGATCAATTTTTGCATTATCTTGTCGCCGCCTGCGGTAATAGGATCCTGATCGCTAAAGGCGGTAAGAAAGGGTTTCTGCCATTTTTGCAAAACTTGCCACGCCGCACGGTTGGCAGCGGATTGAGGATCGTCAGGGGTAACGGGCACTAATAACGGAAACTGACGTACGCCTGCTTTAAATTCCTCCTGGGGAAAAGGTGCATCGTAAGCCGCCAGTACAGAGGATGATAATGGCGTAACGGTTGCGCTCTTAATGATCCCCGATACCGGAAATACAGGCACCTCCTGGGAAAAGGCTTTCCATTTTAAAAAAGCTTTACTTGGGATATGATCCCCGGTAGGTAACATGGTATTGGCCGCAAGTACGCGGGCAAACCAGTCGGGGTGTTCAGCTACCAGACGTAAGCCTAACAGCCCCCCCCAGTCCTGGCAGACCAGGGTGATGTTCGTTAATTTAAGCTGGCTGATTGCGCTGCGCAACCAGTCAAGGTGTCGCTGATAAGTGTAATCACTGGGCTTTGTCGGTTTATCTGACCGACCAAAGCCGATAAGGTCCGGCACTATTACCCGGTAGCCCTCAGCGATTAGAGGTTTAAGTATCTTGCGGTACAAATAACACCAGGTTGGTTCGCCATGCAAGGCCAGTATGACCTCACCATCTCTGGGACCCTCATCCAAATAATGCATGCGCAATCTTGCCCCCTCAAAGTCATCAAGCTGCAAATAATGAGGGGCATAGTCAAACTCTACCAGGGCGCTAAAGCAACTTTCTGGGGTGGTTAAGTATTGCAATGGTAATCCCCTTTAAATGTAAAGATAGTGTAGGTAAATTGATAACAACTAGTAGAAAATCAGATAGCACTGTAAAAGTCAACTTGCCCAAATTGATACAATAGTATGGATAAAATCAATAATAAGGGGTGACCAAGGTTTGGACTGGCTATCAGCACAAGTTATTAATAAATATAAAACCAATAAATTTGGATGATTAACAAGGCTGACCTAGTATTGAACCTTAACTAAAAGTGGTCAGAGGTTTTTATGAGCCAATCATCGAGTCAAGCTGTTACATATGAAACACAAGGCAATGTGGCTGTTGTAACTATGCAAAACCCGCCGGTCAACGCGCTATCAAAATCAGTGCGCCTTGGTCTAATCGAAAACGTTAACCGCGCGCAAGCCGATGAGGCAGTGCAAGCCATAGTGATTATGTCAAATCTGGCTTTGTTCTCAGGTGGTGCAGACATCACTGAGTTTACAGGAGGGGACTTTGAGCCCCCGTTGCCAAAAGTCCTGGAGGTGATTGAAAACGCCAAAAAACCTGTTATCGCTTTGTTAACCGGTCCTGCTTTTGGTGGAGGTCTGGAAGTGGCCCTGTCCTGCCATTACCGGGTGACCTTTAGCGATAATAAAGTCGGTTTGCCAGAAGTGAATTTGGGTATTTTACCCGGTGCCGGTGGTACCCAGCGACTCCCCCGTTTGGCTGGCGTGCCGATGGCACTGGATATGATTGTATCTGGCCGACCTATGAAAGCGGCTAACCTTGATGGCGTGTTTGACCTGCTGGTGAGCGATAGCAGGGATGTTATATCCCAAGGCATGGATTTTTGTCACAAAGTCATAGCTGATGGTGCCCATACTCCCAGAACCGGGGACATCGAGATTGACGCTGCCACGACCCCTCCAGAGCTGTTTGCCCAATATCGACAAGGTTTAACCCAAAAGGCCCGGGGCTTTTTTGCCCCACAGCGTTGTATTCAGGCTGTGGAAGCGGCGGTAGAATTGCCCTTCGCCCAGGGTTTGATCCGAGAAAGTGAACTCTTTGTGCAATGTATGGCGTCCAAAGAAGCCAGGGCTCAGCAGCATTTTTTCTTCGCTGAGCGAGCCGCCTCCCATGTCAAAGATTATGATAAATCAACCGGAGTCAGGAATATCCAAAAAGTGGGGATAATAGGTGCCGGCACCATGGGTGGTGGGATTGCCATGAATTTTGCCAATGTCGGTATTCCTGTGATCATGCTTGAGCTTAAGCAAGAGGCTCTGGATAAAGGATTGGCGTTAATTCGTAAAAATTACGAAAGCTCCGCCAAAAAAGGCAAGCTGACAGCCCAAGAAGTAGAAGCCAGAATGGCGCTGTTACAAGGTTCTACCGAATATACCGCCTTGAGCGATGTAGATTTGGTTATCGAGGCGGTATTTGAGAAAATGTCCGTTAAAAAAGAAGTATTTGGCGCTCTGGATAAAGTATGTAAACCCGGAGCTATCCTTGCCTCAAACACCTCTACTTTAGATATAAATGAAATTGCTATGGCCACAACCCGTCCGCAAGATGTCATAGGGTTACACTTCTTTAGCCCCGCAAACGTGATGAAGTTGCTCGAAGTGGTCAAAGGGGAAAAAACCTCTGCCGAGGTGATTAAAACTACTATGCAGATGGCTAAAAAAATCAATAAAGTTGCGGTACTGGTGGGGGTCTGTTTTGGTTTTGTAGGCAACCGCATGATCGAACCTTATGGCCGGGAAGCCGGACGTCTGATGTTAGAAGGTGCCACACCTGAACAGGTAGACAAGGTTATTTATGATTTTGGTATGCCTATGGGGCCCTTCACTATGGGGGATATGGCCGGCCTGGACATAGGTTATTTTGTACGTGAGTCACGGCGGGACAAAATTGCCCATGATCCAAGCTATTGTGTGGTGTCAGACCGTTTGGTGGAACAAGGGCGAGTTGGCCTTAAAGCGGGCCGCGGGGTTTACAACTATGAACCCGGGCAACGTAAACCCATACCCGATCCTGATGTCGTGGCCATAGCGCAACAAGAATCTGAAAAATTGGGCATTGAGCAACGGGAAATCTCGGATCAGGAAATTCTTGAGCGTTGTATCTTTCCGTTGATCAATGAAGGGGCCCTTATCCTCGAAGAAGGTATTGCCGCCAAGTCCAGCGATATAGACGTGATTTATGTTTATGGTTATGGCTTTCCAGTATATCGCGGCGGCCCTATGCAATATGCTGATGAAATTGGCTTGCAAACCGTGTACGACGCCATGTGCAAGTATCGAGATGAATTAGGTGAATATGGTGGGCACTGGTTTGAACCAGCGCCGCTGTTGAAACGTTTGGCCGAACAAGGCAAGCGTTTTGCTGATGTTAATAAGTAGCCATTCATTTATAGATAAAAATTGAGAACAATATTATGAAAGAAGCAGTAATAGTATCTACCGCCAGAACGCCTATTGGTCGCGCTTACAAAGGTGCATTCAACAATCTGGAAGCCCCTAGCCTAGGTGGGCATGCCATTCGTGAGGCAGTAAAAAGAGCGGGTATCGACCCTGCCTCAATAGATGATGTGATCATGGGCAGTGCCTTAACCCAAGGCAGCGGTGGCATGAATATTGGCCGCTTGGCCGCTTTGGCTGGTGACCTACCGGTAACCGTATCAGGGATGACTCTGGACAGGCAGTGCAGCTCAGGTATGTACGCTATTGCCACCGCAGCCAAACATATTATAACCGACAACGTGCCTATCATGGTGGCAGGGGGACTGGACTCAATCAGCTTGGTGCAAAACAAGGCTATGAACAATCATAGGGTTGTCGATCCGGCTTTGGCCAAAAAACACAAAAATATCTATATGCCTATGCTGCAAACAGCAGAGATTGTCGCGCAACGATATGGCATCAGCCGGGACATGCAGGACGAATATGCTTATCAGAGTCAGATGCGCACAGCGGCTGCACAGGCGGCTGGCAAGTTTGATGATGAAATTGTGCCTTTTACTACCACTAAGGTCTTGATCGATAAGGAAACTCGTGAAGAAAGCTTTCATGAATTCACCTTGAGCAAAGACGAAGGTAACCGGCCAGAAACAACCTTTGAGAGCCTGCAAAATCTCAAACCGGTTATCGACGGAGGCTGTATTACCGCCGGTAATGCCAGTCAGTTATCTGACGGCGCCTCTGCTTGTGTCATCATGAGCAGCACCTTAGCTGAGCAACAAAATCTCAGACCTCTTGGCGCTTATCGAGGGATTGCCGTATCGGGCTGTGAACCCGATGAAATGGGTATTGGACCCATATTTGCTGTGCCTAAGCTGCTTAAACAGCACGGGCTAACCATCAATGATATTGGTCTGTGGGAATTAAACGAGGCTTTTGCTGTGCAAGTATTATACTGCCGCGAGAAGTTGGGCATTCCTGATGAGTTGCTAAACGTCAATGGTGGGGCGATTTCTATTGGTCATCCCTATGGCATGAGTGGAGCACGTATGGTTGGCCACGCTTTAATCGAAGGTAAACGCCGGGGAGTCAAGTATGTGGTGTGTACTATGTGCATAGGGGGTGGCATGGGAGCTGCAGGCTTGTTTGAAGTCTATTAATTCGCCTGGTCCTAGACGAATCAGGCAAAGAAATTCATATATTGATCCATAAGCTGTGTTGAATTATTTGGGTCAAGTCAATATTTTATAGAGGTAGGAATATGCAAGGTTATAAGTCTCCACAAAAAGATGCGTTGTTTGTGATGAACGAACTGCTGGGATTTGAAAAACACTATGCCGATTTGGGGTTTGAAGATGCGACCCCAGATATGGTGGAAGCCATTTTCTCGGAAGCGGCCAAATTCAGTGAAAATGTACTGGCGCCTATTAATGCCTCAGGCGATGAAGAGGGCTGCCGCTGGGAAGATTCGGTGGTTACTACGCCTGCCGGGTTCAAAGAAGCTTATCATCAATATGTTGAAGGCGGCTGGCCATCGATGACCCATCCTGCTCAATTTGGTGGGCAAGCGCTCCCTTATTCATTGGCCAGTACTATAGCCGAATGGTTTTCTGGTGCTAATCATTCCTGGGCGATGTACCCCGGATTAAGCCAGGGATGTATGGCCACTATCGAAACCCATGGGTCAGCTGAACAACAGAAAATGTTTTTGCACAAATTGGTGGCAGGTACCTGGACAGGCACCATGTGTTTGACCGAATCACATTGTGGTTCTGACCTGGGAATGCTGAAAACCAAGGCCGTACCCATGGACGATGGCAGTTATAGTTTAACCGGTACCAAGATTTTCATTTCGGCTGGTGAACATGACTTTGCCGAAAATATAGTGCATATAGTGATTGCCCGCTTACCCGATGCACCCAGTGGTACCCGTGGAATTTCCTTATTTGCGGTGCCAAAATTTAACGTTAGCCCAGAAGGCGAAATGCTAGACCGTAATGCCGTAAGCTGTGGCTCCATTGAGCATAAAATGGGGATCAAGGCTTCTGCAACCTGTGTGATTAATTTCGATGGCGCCAAAGGTTATCTCATTGGTACCGAAAATCGTGGCTTGAATTGCATGTTCACCTTTATGAATACTGCGCGTATAGGAACGGGGCTGGAAGGTTTGGCATCATCTGAAGCGGCTTTTCAGGGTGCGCTGGCCTATGCCAAAGATCGTTTGCAGTTTCGCTCTATGAAGGGAGTGCAAAACCCTGATGGACCAGCCGATCCGATCATCGTACATCCTGACGTACGGCGTATGTTGTTGACCCAAAAAGCCTTTGCCGAGGGTAATCGTGCACTGGCCATCTATGCTATGCAAATGGTCGATGTAACCTTATACGGTAAAGACGAGGAAGCCAAAAAGCTAGCCGATGCTAAACTAGCCTTATTAACACCTATAGTGAAAGCTTTTCTAACTGAAACGGCTCAGGAAACCACCAGTTATGGTATGCAGGTTTATGGCGGCCATGGATACGTCAAAGAATGGGGTATGGAGCAACTGGCTCGTGATACGCGTATTTGTACTATGTATGAAGGTACGACAGGTATTCAGGCCATCGATTTATTAGCCCGTAAAGTGGTGGGCTCTAACGGTGCTTTGCTGGACGTATTTATCCAGGAAGTGCGCCAATATTGTTTGAGTGTGCGGGACAAAAGTCAATTCAATGCCTGGTCAAATGCCATTGAAGTGCATCTGGATGAATGGAAGCAGATAACCGTGGATGTAACTAAACGTGCTGCGAGCAACCCTGATGAACTGGGCGCTGCGTCTGTGGATTATCTGATGTATTCAGGGTATGTCGCAGTAGGTTATTTCTGGTTGAGGATGGCGGTTACGGCGCAAGATAAACTGTCAGCCGGTACCGATAATCCCGATTTCTATCAGGCGAAATTACATACTGCAAAATTCTACTTCGATCGCCTGTTAAGCCGCACCCGCTCTTTGGTGTCGGCAATGGACAGTGGTGCTGACAATCTGATGAGTATACCCGTTGAGCAGTTTGATTTAGGGCTATAATCTTTTGCAATTATCTTGTAAGGCGAACTTCGGTTCGCCTTTTTTGAGGAGCGATTATACCTATTACCCATTATTATATTGAAGTACAAAATGTCAGATTGCATTATCATTATATTGAGGCCAAGCATGGAGGGGGAGAGTCGCAACATTAAAAGCCCAGGTTTTTCTCCACTTTTTTCCTGAATAGCCCAAACTGAGTGTTTCAGTGCCTATTACTGGGTAATATACCCAAGTGATATCAAAATACAGGTTTGAAGCGTGAGGTTTATTTTGCAAACCCTTATTGTTCGTGGCAACGGGGATTGAATGAGAGTACCAATGGCCTGTTACGACAGTATTGGCCAAAATCAACAGATTTTAAGAAAGTATCACAATCGGCTGTTTAAGATGTGATGGTCAAGCTCAATGACAGGCCGAAAAAGAAACTAAATTATAAAGTGCCGGCTAAATTAATGGCTACACATATGACGACTATAGCCGCTAATGGGTCATGCACTTCAGCGTTGGATCTGCCTCTTAAAAACAGATAGTGCTACCTGCTTAACCTATTGAAATTATCTATCGGTAATCGATTACGCCGTCTCAACTGGGGGGAAAATGAATTAAGGCTTACATCCGCTCAATTAATACCGCGACTATGGGCGAATCAGCCAAGCCGTTATTGGTTGCCCAATCCATTACTGTTTTACCATCTTGCTCAGGAGCGATTAGTTCACCCCTTGGCATTTTTTTGATCATTAACGTACCTGTTTCTACCGCATTATTGAGTATGGCTGTTCGAATAAGGCTATTGCCATCGCAGCTAATAGCTGAATAATAATCCTGTAACTTAAGACGGTAATCGGATTGTACTAGTTTCATTTTTTTACGTAATTCACCTTTGTCATCAGCTTTTACTATGGTGCAAATATTTTGCAAGGCCTGGTTAACGTCAGCCTGTGCCATGCTTGCTATAATCAACGAAGCAGTAGCGATAGACGTTGTAACTATTTTTAACATGGTCAATTACCTCAGTAAATGTCGATATTATTTGCTTGTTTTGGGTTATTAGAGAACACTTTTAGTGTTCAAAAAATCTACTTGTCAATACCCAAGTATGCTAGCGAATACCACTACATGGCAAGGCCTGCGGATGCATTATATTGGTACTTGGCGCAGTTCCCCAAATAAAATTCCGGGAACCCCACTTCCCGCCATGTGTTTTGCAAAACACATGGCGGGAAGTGATTACTAAGCACTACTGAGTGGAAACTAGCCATTATTGGTTTTCGGGATGAAAGGTAGTACTCACTTCTTGAATGAGTTTACGTAACCATATATGGGCATGGTCGTGATCTGCACTGACATGCCAATATAAAAAGTATTCAACTACTGGCATATCAAAGGGCAGCTCGTAAATAGCTAATTCATAATGTTTGGCCAAATGATATGGAATACAGGCAATTAAATCAGTCTTGACGATAACACTGGGAACCGTTAAAAAATGTTGGCTACGAACCACAACTTTGCGCTTGAGGTTAAGCTTGTCCAATGCCACCTCAACTGGCCCCGGGCCCTTGCGGCGTTGGGATACATTGATATGACCCAATTGTAAAAAGGTATCCATACTCAGCCCCTGGCTAAGAGATGGATGATTCTTGCGGGCAATGGCTACGAGTCTGTCCTGGGCAATTTTTTGTTTGCATAAATGGGGATCGACAAAAGATGATGCATCAGCGTAAAAATCCAGACTGCCATTGGCCATAGCCGACACGATAGCACTGCGGGGAATATCGTAATTAGTCAGGCTAATATTCGGTGCGCAGTTTTGTAACTTGGCCGTTAAACGCGGGATGATGCTGACTTCCAGCAAGTCACGGGCGGCAAAGTTGTAGCATATCTCGGCTGTAGCGGGATCGAAAGTATGGCTTTCCTGTACGCTTTTACGCAATAAGCCAAGGGCTACTCTGGCTGGGCCGATAATGTTTTGTGCAACAGGTGTGGGGGTCATACTATGGCCTGTGCGCACAAAAAGTGGGTCGTTGAGCATTTCCCGCAGTCTGGCCAGTGAATTACTGACCGCTGGCTGAGTAATACACAGTACATCGGCGGCCTTGGTTAAACTGCCAGCGGTGTAGATAGCATCAAATACCGCAAAAAGATTAAGATCGATTCTATTTAAATTCATTTGTACATCCCTTTAGGTTCAGAATACGGCTAGATTAACGTGGTTTCAATTAGTTTGGATAATACTTTATTATACATAACATTCATTTTGATGATAGTTGAAGTCTTGGTAGTCTGGATAAAACATTATAAGGAGTAGCGACATGCCAAAAACCCTTTTGACCTTAGCCATAAACGAGCAACTCACCCCCAGTGACTGGATGCTGATTGATCAAAAACGTATAAATTTATTTGCCCAAGCAACAGGCGATCAGCAGTGGATCCATGTCGATGAAGCTCGTTGTGCCAAAGAGAGCCCTTTTAAATCCACCATCGCCCATGGATTTTTAACCGTCACCTTAATGTCTGAGGCCTTTTATAATATGATTAAACTCGATCCTGCCACGCAGACTGTGCTCAATTATGGTGTAGAAAGAATACGTTTTTTAGAGCCCGTGCGGGTTAATGACCAAATTCGTTTTGTATCAACCCTGCTAAAAACAGAACATAAGCCCTCAGGACAGTTATTTTATTTTTCAACCGAGGGACAAATTAAAAATCGGGAAAAACCAGCTTTTATTGGGGTTTTTCTAATGTTATTAGTCGCTTAACGTAAGGTATATGCTTTACAACCTTGGAAGATGCTTCTTAAAAGCTCGACTGGTCTAACCATTTAAAAGGCTAATGTTTACATATAAATAACATTACGTTTACATAACTTGTATCCCAGCCTACTATCATGGTGCTTTTATTGAAGCTTTTAAGATCAGTTACTTAGCTTATTTCAATTAAAACTATTAGAAACATGGGGTGCAGGGTGAGTGCGCCACATAAGCTATTTACTGAACTTGGTTTAATCTATTATTCACTTTTCGGGGACACACAATGATAATTAAAACACCTCTGAGTGCTCTGGCTGTGGCGATTTCTGCCCAGTTTTTGCTTTCCACATCTGTTATTGCACAAGAAAAAGAAGTCAATAAAAAAGAAGATATCGAGATGATAATAGTCACCGGCAGCTTCGTGCGTCGCAGTGAAAATTTCGAATCACCGTCTCCCCTAGCGGTTATGGATGCGGGAGAAATTGACTCAATAGGTGCAAAAAGCATTGGTGATATCACGCAAACGCTAACCATTAACACCGGGGCCGAAAACACCCCTGATGCCTTTACACAAAACGCCACAGCAGGCACCTCAAATATTAACTTACGGGGTTTGGGCGTTGCCTCTACCTTGATTTTATTAAATAGCAAACGTCAGGTAGTGAATTCACAGCCCAATAACGGTGGGGTTAATTTCGTCGACACCAGCTCTTTGGTACCAATGATCGCCTTAGATAGAATGGAAATAGTTAAGGATGGCGCCTCAGCATTGTACGGCTCAGATGCAGTGGCAGGTGTGGTTAACTTTATTACCAAACGCAACTACGAAGGGATTAAATTAAATGCGGATTATCAAGACGGTGCCCACGGCAATAACAAAGAATATAAAGTGCAGGGTCTGTGGGGCACAGTAGGTGACGATAGCAGTTTAATGGCGGCGATTAGCTATACTAATCGATCCCCCATGTTTACCGGAGACCGTCGTTTGAGTCGTCCCCAAGATGATACGAGTGCGTTAGGTAATCCAGGCTCCTTCTTTATACTACCTCCCATTACCGCTGGCCCCACTCCGATTGTTGATCCGGGTTGCGCTGTAAATGGTGGCTCGCCGATGTTATTGGCTCCAGCAGGTGTAGGGCCCGGGGGGACAGATGTAGGATATTGTGGCTTTGACTTTGGTAATTCCTATTCATTTGTTCCAGATGAGTCGCGTTTAACAACTTACATCAAAGCGTCTAAAAAATTAACCGATAATGTGGAGTGGACAACCGAAATCACCACGGCTAGAAACAGGGCTGAACGTGGAGGCTCCCCTTCCTTTCCTATTTTGACTTTTCCAACAGTACCAGCTGACCATCCGGAAAATTTTTTTGGTTTCCCAGTCTCGTTTTTTGGACGTGAACTAGGAAATGGCTTCCAGGGCGACCCGGCAGTAACTGAGTCAGAAACCTTTAGATTTAGTACGATGCTGCAAGGTGAATTAGATGCTGGATACTGGGAGCTTAGTTATACGGCGGCACGAAATGACTTTTACTTTGCTGTTAACGATACATTAGGGCAGAAATTTCAAAACGCCCTTAGAGGGTTTGGTGGCAATGGGTGTGACCCGGTAACGGGTACTGCCGGCGCTGGTGCGTGTGAATACTTCAATCCATTTTCCTCGTCGTTTAATACATCACCAAATTCGCAAAACGTAATCGATTCTTTTACAGGCAGACAAGAGATTGATTCTGAGTCAAACCTTGAAGTGGCTGAAGGCTTTTTGTCAACTGAATTATTTGAGATGCCAGGCGGTGCCGCAGGGGTTGCCGTTGGTGTTCAGTACCGTAATCAGGACTTAAACCAAGACTATGATGCGCTGTCTAATCAGGATAGTTTCTCTTTCGTCATCGGTAACCCAGATGTAACAGGTAATCAAGATGTTATCGCCATTTTTGGTGAATTGGCCTTGCCGGTAAGCGATACCTTGGACGTGCAAATCGCTCTGAGATATGAAGATTACGGTGGTACTACCGGTGATACAGTTGATCCTAAAGTGGCTGCATCATGGAGAGCAACAGATAATTTCTCTTTACGTGGTTCGATATCAACCTCTTTTAGAGCCCCATCAATATTTCAACGGGATGGCGGGGCAACCAGTTTAAGTCAAATGACTGATCCGGTAACGGAAGGAACGGCTTTTGCTGCAGTAAGAGCATCAGGCAACGAAGAATTAGTGCCTGAAGAGTCTACCGCTTATAACATAGGCTTTTCACTTGAGCCGGTTGATGATTGGTCGATTGAAATGGATTACTGGAGTTTTGATTTTACCAACCTGATTATTCAGGAAAATTTTCAGGCAATACTTAATGCAAGTTCACTAAATCCTGATCCTGAACGCGTTGTCAGAGCGGGTGATCCACTGACCGGTCCAATACTACAAGTTAATACCACCTATGTTAATGCCAGCTCTTTGGAAACGTCAGGTCTGGATATTGTCAGTAACTATAAAATAGATACAGCAATGGGTAGCTTTACGCCTAACTTAAGTGCGACCTATATTTTAGCCTATGATCTGATGGACCCTCAAGCGGGCCCTATTGATGGTGCAGGGCGACGCAACTTCAGTAATATAGGTGTGTCCACTCCTGAGCTTCGTGTAAACCTAGGTTTAAACTGGCAACATGAAAATTACTCAGCAAATGTTTTTGCCCGCTATGTTGATGGTTATAAAGATGACCAAAACTGTGCCGATGGCACCGCTTATACAGCGGCATGTTCACAAGGCTTCAAAGACATTGATAGTCATGTGACCGTGGATGCTCAACTCAATCTTGATGTAGGAGGCTTACTTGAAACCGACGGTGCTTATGTGTTGACAGTAGGTGGAGTGAATTTAACCGATGAAGCGCCACCGCAAGTATTTACCAATGCAGGATTTGATTCAAAAGTTCATGATCCTCGTGGCCGTCAAATATACGCCAAAATAGCAATTGAATTTTAAGTAATAAAATACAATAGTAAATAACCAGACCGTCTTGGTACATAATCAAGACGGTTTTTTTGTAAACAAATATTCGCATATCCGCTTTTGGAAATGATGCTCGCATGTTTCAATTGAGCCACAATACCTTCATTATTCAGTGCAAGGGCTTTGTCGCAGCATAGCCGGCCACTTTTGAGTTTAACTCTAGGAGCAAATGACAATGACAGAAAAATTGACTCAGCAGCAAATAGTCGATCAACTAGCCATCCTTAATGAGGGGTTAGCAGGTGAACATCTATGGCAAATAAAAAGCGAAAAGCTGGTTAAAACGTTCAAATTTAAAAATTTTATCCGCGCCTTTGGCTGGATGTCGCAAATTGCGATCTGTGCTGAAAAGCTCAATCATCATCCTGAATGGTCCAATGTGTATAACAAGGTGGAAGTCGAACTGACGACCCATGATGTGAAAGGCATAAGTCATCTTGATTTTAAGCTGGCAAATAAAATGCAATTATTTGCCGCCTAATATTTATCAAGAATGGCCGAGAAAACCCCGTGAGCAGAGCGAAGTGAAGTCGCGGGGTAATTCACAAAACGGGCACAAAAACAGAGTCAACAGCACGATAAGGAATAAGATTGTTTGATTAATGTGCAATCGTTAGCAGCAATGGGCTTAATTCTTGTTTTTTCATCGCCAACACTTGCGCCGCGCCGCTGGCTATGTATAATACGCACCACTCGAGGAGGGAAGCTTAAATAAGCCGACCAATTTGATAAAGATTTCAAGCGCGGGATGGAGCAGTCTGGTAGCTCGTCGGGCTCATAACCCGAAGGTCGTAGGTTCAAATCCTGCTCCCGCAACCACTTTTTGAAATTTGGCATTCTGTCATTTTTCAGCAAGAATCGTGGACTAGGGTCCAGAAGTTAAAAGCCCCGCTTGTACGGGGCTTTTTATTATCCTTTTTATCATATTATTTAAAAAACTCTGGGCTTAATGCCCTTTTTTTGTTTTTGGAGCGTGGACATTGTCACAACTAGAACAAAAATTAACCGAGATGTTGACCGCACCTGTTGAAGCCCTTGGTTTTGAAATGGTTGGGGTTGAGTTTATACGTGCTGGGAAACATTCCACCTTACGTGTTTACATCGACCACCCAGGTGGTATCTCAGTTGATCACTGTGCAGAAGTTAGTCATCAGGTTGGTGCGGTACTGGATGTTGAAGATCCTATTACCGCTGAATATAGCCTGGAAGTTTCATCGCCAGGGATGGAACGTCCCCTGTTTAAGCTACAGCATTATATTGAATCTGTTGGCGAAATAGTGGCGATAAAACTGAAAATGCCTATGGGTGACAGACGTAATTTTAAAGGCAAACTGCTGTGTATAGAAGACGGCATGCTTACGGTTGAGGTCGACGGCCAAAGCTTTGTGTTGGCTTTCGCAAATATAGACAAAGGTAATGTCGTTCCAACGTTTGATTAAGTTGGTGGCAAGCAGGGTCTTTGCTCAAGAATAATCAGTGAGGCAATAATGAATAAAGAAATTTTATTAGTGGCTGAAGCCGTATCTAATGAGAAGCAAGTTCCAAGAGAAAAGATTTTCGAAGCTTTGGAATTTGCAATAGCAAGTGCGACTAAAAAGAAATCTGAAGGTGAAATCGAAGTTCGCGTGGCAATTGATCGTGAAACGGGTAGTTTTGATACATTTCGCCGTTGGTTAGTCATCGCTGATGATCAAGTGCAGGAAAATCCTTTTGCTCAGATGACAATATCCGCGGCACAAATAGATGAACCTGATATTCAACTGGGTGACTATGTTGAAGATCAAGTTGAATCGATTAAATTTGACCGTATCACTACCCAAACAGCCAAACAGGTTATCGTACAAAAAGTGCGCGAAGCTGAACGTGCCCAAGTGATGGCCGAATATGAAGACCGTGTAGGTGAATTGGTCACAGGTACGGTTAAAAAAGTTAATCGCGACAATATTATTATTGATTTAGGCAATAACGCTGAAGGCGTAATTACTCGTGACGATATGCTACCGCGAGAAACTTTCCGCCCAGGTGACCGTGTCCGGGGTCTGTTGTACGTTATTCGTCCTGAAGCGCGCGGCGCGCAATTATTTATCAGCCGTACCCATGCCGATATGCTGGTAGAACTATTCCGCATTGAAGTGCCAGAAATCGCTGAAGAAACATTAGAGATTAAAGCCGCCGCACGAGATCCAGGCTCACGGGCCAAAATTGCGGTTAAAACCAATGATAAACGCCTTGATCCCATTGGAGCTTGTGTTGGTATGCGCGGCTCCCGTGTCCAGGCCGTCAGTGGTGAGCTTAATGGTGAACGTGTTGATATAGTATTGTGGGATGACAACGCAGCTCAATTTGTTATCAATGCTATGGCACCAGCCGAAGTGGCGTCTATCGTCGTTGATGAAGATAACCACACCATGGATGTTGCAGTTGAATCAGATAATCTAGCCCAAGCTATTGGTCGTAGTGGTCAAAACGTGCGCTTGGCCAGTCAATTGACTGGTTGGGAATTAAACGTGATGACAGTTGAAGATCTCAACAAAAAACATGACGAAGAAAACTCAAAAGTATTGGCTACCTTTACTGTTGGTCTTGATATTGATGATGAGTTTGCTTCAGTGTTGGTAGATGAAGGTTTTACAACCCTTGAAGAAATAGCGTACGTACCCATTAGCGAGTTGCTGGAAATTGAAGGCCTTGATGAAGATATGGTCGAAGATTTACGCAGTCGAGCGCGCGCTGCTTTGACCACTAAAGCACTGGCAAATGAGGAGACTCTGGAAGCGTCTGAACCAAAAGAAGAACTATTGAATTTAGAAGGTATGGAGCGTCACTTAGCCTATACATTGGCCAGTCGCGGCATTACCGATCTTGAAGCCCTTGCAGAGCAAGGTGTAGACGAGATAACGGATATAGAAGAACTGGATGAAGAGAAAGCTGGCAAGTTAATTATGGCTGCTCGCAATATTGTCTGGTTTAACGAAGAATAAGGTCACCAAGAGGAATTACGAATATGGCAGAAGTATC
>JBKEFM010000045.1:0-23305 GCA_046709505.1 Paraglaciecola sp.
TTTAATTTTAATTTCAAACTAAATCCTTTCCAACCCGCTAATCACTTGACTCTTACGAGTCTCGAACCACCTGCATAAGCCTGTGTCGTTTCAGCGTTTTAACGGCTGTCCCGAAGCGAGAGGCGCATTATAGAGACCACATCGATAAGCGCAACCCTTATTTGCAAATATCTGTTCAAGCGAACAATTTATGGACAACTTGCTTAGACTAGCACCACCTTGCTGGTTTTTAATCCAGTATTTATCCTTTATCCCTTTAAGTACTTTGTTAATATCTTCCTATAAATAACCACAAGAGGTATAAAATGGGAATTCGGAGTTATAAAGGTATCAACCCGACATTAGCTATAGGTTGTTATATTGATGAATCAGCTGTGTTGGTGGGTGATATCAATTGCGCAGCTAATGTAAGTGTTTGGCCATTAGTCGCAGCACGAGGTGATGTTAACTATATAAGGATAGGCGCACGCAGCAATATACAAGATGGTTCAGTGTTACATGTTAGTCGCGTAAGTGAGGCCAACCCTAAGGGCTATCCTCTGATTATTGGCGAAGATGTCACTGTTGGACATAAATGTATGCTCCATGGTTGCATACTCGGTGATCGTATATTAGTGGGTATGGGCGCCATTATTATGGATGGCGCAATAATAGAGGACGATGTGTTTATTGGTGCGGGTAGTTTAGTCCCACCAAATAAAACATTAGCTAGCGGGTTCTTATATGTAGGTAGCCCCGTTAAGCAAGCCAGACCCTTAACAGGGTCAGAAAGAGCATTTCTTAAGATTTCTGCAGATAACTACATACGTTTGAAAAACGAGTACCTTGATTTGGATTAGTCGTCGGTACATTAATATTTGATTAAGCTTTGGCTATTAATGTGGATGATGCCATCCTCATTCCAGACTTCTCGCTCAGCAAAGTCACTTATTATTTCTTCGAGGTCAAATTGATAGTTAATGTAAAACGCCTGCATATCAGCTAATGGCACGGCGCTGATATGACACTCCATGATCAGTCCCGAGACAATGAGCTCTATGCACATTGTCTCGTTTTGCACAGTGTAGCCATCCTGGATCTGGATAGCCTGATTCACATCATTTCTCGCACAACATCAATTACAGGTTGAATGTCTGGTCTTATATGGCGCCAAAGATAAAAACTTTCTGCAGCCTGACCGACCAACATGCCAAGTCCATCGCTAACCACGATATTGTTATTTGTTTCTCTTGCCCAACGCATAAATGAAGTATCCTCAGATTTATAGGTCATGTCATAGGCAAATTCAGCTTGTAAAAAAATGCCAGGGCTGACATCGGGCAAGTCCCCATCGAGACTCGAAGAAGTACAGTTGATTACCCCCTCAAAACCACCTGCTGGTATATCCGCAAAACCAGAACCTGATATTTTGCCATTTTCCCTAAACTTATTAGCTAAATTTAGGGCTTTATGGGTTGTTCGATTAGTAATATGAATATTGGCAACGCCAGCAGTCAACAGCGGCAGTATGATCCCGCGGGTTGCCCCACCCGCGCCGATTAACAATAAACGTTTACCTACAAGACTGCCCCATAAACGTTGTAAATCTTGTACTAACCCTTCACCATCAGTGTTATCGCCAAGTACAGTTCCATCTTTACGCTTAGATAATGTATTAACCGCTTCAGCCATTTTCGCCCTCGGGGTCAATTCATCAGCAAAACGAAAAGCATCGAGTTTAAACGGCGCTGTGATGTTGGCACCTAGATACCCTTGAGCGAAAAAGGCTTTGATAGCTGGACTAAATTGGTCTTCTGCCGGCTCCTGTCGCCCATATTCTATGATTTGCTTAGTTTGCTCAGCAAATAGCTTATGAATAAGAGGTGACTTACTGTGACCTATTGGATTACCAAACACCGCATACCTGTCCATATCTCAGATCCACGTCTGGGGTTGGAGGTACTCTTTGTACAACAATTCTTCCGGACTACCAGGTTCAGGTTTGTAGTCATATTCCCACCTGGCTAAAGGCGGCATAGACATCAAGATAGATTCCGTACGGCCTCCACTTTGTAACCCGAATAGGGTACCTCTATCGTAGACTAGGTTAAATTCAACATAACGTCCTCTTCTATATAACTGAAAGCTACGCTGCTGCTCGGTATACGCCATCTCTTTACGTTTTTCAAATATCGGTACATAAGCATCCAGATAACCATTCCCAACAGCTTGCATAAATTCGAAGCAACGCTGAAAACCCCATTCGTTGAGATCATCGAAAAAGAGCCCACCGACCCCACGGGTTTCATTACGGTGTTTAAGGTAGAAGTAATCATCACACCATGTTTTATATTTGCCATACACATCTTCACCGAACGGCTCACAGAGTGTTTTGGCCGTATTATGCCAATGTTCTACGTCGGCTCTAATAGGATAAAATGGAGTGAGGTCGAAGCCCCCACCAAACCACCAGATCGGTTTTTCACCTTCTTTTTCAGCAATAAAAATTCGTACGTTGGCATGAGAAGTTGGAACATGTGGATTTTTTGGGTGGATCACTAAAGATACGCCCATAGCTTGGAAACTCCGCCCTGCTAATTCTGGTCTGGAAGCTGTTGCAGAAGCAGGTAGTTCTCCACCATATACATGGGAAAAATTAACTCCGCCTTGCTCAATTACCAGGCCATTGGTTAACACACGGGTACGACCGCCTCCACCCTGTTCGCGCTGCCAATTATCTTCGATAAAACTTCCTTTACCATCTGCCATCTCCAGTGTATGGCAGATATTGTCTTGTAGGGTGAGTAAGAACTGCTTTACCAATGCGATATCGGGAACTTCTGATTGTGACATAGTCTAATTATCTCGTATTGTTTGGCCACTTAAGCCATGGCGAATTTTACTTGGAAGAAGGGCATTACCCAGCTCCCCTTCGACCAATAAAACCGCATCGTTGAAATATTCTTGCACTTGTTGAATTGTTCTGGCTGGCTCGGTAGCTGTTCTATTAGCACTGGTTGAGACTAGGGGTTTGGCGAAGCGCGTACACAAGTCACGAATAACGGGATGCTGACTCACGCGCACTGCAATCAATTCGGAATCGCCGGTAAGCCAATGACGCGCTATTTTTGATTTGGGTAATAACCAGGTTATTGGACCTGGCCAACTGGAAAATATTTCCGTTCGCATAGCCATAGGAATAGCGGCATCATTTACGTAAGGCAATAGTTGGGAGTAAGTTTTGGCCACCAAAATTAAACCTTTATTGACTGGTCGCTGCTTTAAGGACAATAAAGCCATTACAGCAGCCTGATTGTCAGGATCGCATCCCAGGCCAAAAACAGCTTCTGTGGGGTAAGCAAATATTTTCCCAGCCTGGAAACTTGTTACTAATGGATCGTCTGTATGTTTTGCTGTCATTTTTTTAATGTAAGCTGGCTATGTTATCTTGAGTGTAAAGCATGCATTGCGGGGGTTAAACCTAAAAACACTTATTCTATCGTCTGTTTAAACATGCACTCGCGCTGTGGGCATTGCAAAATCCCCCCCTTAGCAGTCTTTTTTTCTTGCATAACAGGCCATTCACAGGAAGGACATTGCTGGGCAACTGGAGGAAAGTTAAGGGCATAGCGACATTGTGGATATTGATCGCAAGGATAGAAATTTTTACCAAATTTGTTAGCGCGCTTTTGTAATTTCCCCCTGGCGCACGAAGGACAGGCTACATTCACAGTCACTTGCTGCTTTGCCGATTCAAGATAGTGGCATTGGGGAAAGTTACTGCACCCGATAAACATGCCATAACGCCCTTTGCGGATAACCAAATTTGCTGCACATTCGGGGCAGCATGATCCTTCGATGACCGTTATCTCGGCATTGTCAACTTCATGTAGGGGTTTACTAAAATCACAGGCGGGATAGTGACTGCAGCCGATGAAAGGACCATTTTTACCTCGCCTGATATGCAGTTCTTCTCCACACTGGGGACAAGGACCCGCTTCTTCAGCAAAAGTAGATTCATGGACGGCAAAAAGTGAATGATCTATTTTAGACATGTTTAGCTGGCTGCTTTGACCAACAATGGTCACTTATCAATACTCTATGATAAGTACTAATGTAGCGGACCTTCTGGCTCATCAAACAACAGATCTTCCATCTGTGCATAGGCATTCTCTTTACCTGGTACATTAAATAGCACCATTAATACTACCCATTTCATGTCTTCGAGACAAAACTCGTTTGAGTCTATTTCCATAACCCGATCGATAACCATCTCTCTGGTTGACGAGTCCAGCACATTAATTTGCTCTAAAAACATTAAAAAACCGCGGCATTCAACATCCAGGCGCATTTCTTCGTCATGGGTATAAATACGATTGACAAATGATGCAGCCCCTTTTACCAGATAAGGGTGAATATCAGTTTCTTGTAACGCAGCCAGCTTTTCAAGCCAGGACAGCGCCTTGTATATTTCATCATGGTGAAAACCTGCTCGAATTAATTCATCAGTCAATTCGTCTTGATCAACGCGAATTTCCGTATCACTGTGAATAAAATTTTCGAAAAGATACATGAGGATATCGAACATACTATTTTTCCCCCAATTTAAGATAACCACCTGGAACAGCCGTTACTAAACCACGTAATTCATATTCTAACAATAGAGACATTACCTGAGCCACGGGCATGGAGCAGCGTTGAGCCACTATATCTAGTGGTGTGGTTTCGAAATCTACACTATCTAACAATTTGCATTCTGCCAAGCTTTGTAAGCGATTTTTTTTTGCCTCTGGGTTGCATTTATTACCACTATTAAAATTAAGGTGTTGAAACTCATCATTTATATCGTCCAATGTCTCAACAAGTTTAGCGCCTTGTTTAAGCAAATGATGGCAACCTCTGGACAATGGATTGTGAATATTACCCGGTACTGCAAAGACTTCTCTGTCTTGTTCCATGGCATATCGGGCGGTTATCAGCGAGCCGCTTTTAAGTGCAGCCTCAACAACGAGTGTACCATATGCCAAGCCACTGATTATACGATTTCGACGGGGGAAATTTTCGGCTCTGGGGGTCATACCTGGTGCAAACTCAGAAACGATGAGGCTCCCTTTATCCACTATACTGTGGCTCAATTGGATATGTCGCCTGGGATATATGTGATCGATACCACTGCCCAGAACCGCTATCGTATAACCGTTAGCTGCCAGAGCCCCGTGATGGGACAAGCCATCTATGCCCAACGCCAGGCCACTGGTTACCGTCCATCCGCTGTTGACCAGTGCTTGAGCAAAATGATGAGCATTTTGTTTGCCGCTAATTGAAGGGTTTCGACTGCCTACCATGGCAATTTGTCTGCTTTCTAGCAACTGGGTGTTGCCGTGACAATAAAGTACAACCGGTGGCTGAGCGGTTTCTAACAGAAGGTTTGAATAACAGGCATTATCCATTGGCAAGATAGAATGGCCATTATCCACAGCAAGCCATTGTAAACTGTTTTCAATAAACTGAACGTTTGGGGTACGAAGTATCTGACTCTGGCTGGCGGATAAACCCCAAGCTTGTAACTGAGTATGGCTGGCACAAAATAAATCAGCAAACTGTAAACCATTAGTGCCTAACACCGCGGTAAGTTTTTTTATCGAGAAGCGCGGTATCTGTTCAATGGTCAACCATTGAATTAACTCATGCTCACTTGGTTTATGCTGAGCCTCGCTTCCAGTGTGCAACATCACCGCTTACTCTTGTTTGCTATACGCTAGGGTTTTGCAACAATAGCGCCTTTGCGGATAATTTTAGTTGATCGAGTGATAAGTGCATAACTTGCTTTGGCAAATACTTTAAAAATGAGTAATTCCCCCACCTTAAAAGCCGGTTGTTGAATATCGCCATCTCTAAACAACAAATGACTAAGGGCGCTACTTTCCCCTTCGTACTGAGGGGGGTCACCAGCAAAAATTTTAGGACCTTGAGTATAAATCCCCATGACAGTTCCCACATCAACCACCTTTTCGCCAAGATCAAGTACCACAACATTATATTTGCCGAACAATTCGTGATTTTCTAAGTCACCTACTATATAGCCGCGCTGCTCAGCGGCGGCTTTAATGCTGATCGTCTTGGGCACCGCACTGTTTATTGTGCTCAGTACAAGTTTGTCACCTCGCTTGACTTCCAAGTTGGCCTTTTTAATATCTAACAACGTCTGTCCAGTCAACGATGTTTGCAGGGCCGCAGCATCAGCAATATGGCGGACTTGCAGTCCTAAGAACTCACCGTTAAGATCATGAACTGCACCTTGCTGGCGAACAACTTG
Source organism: Paraglaciecola sp. (assembly GCA_046709505.1). Taxonomy (GTDB): domain Bacteria; phylum Pseudomonadota; class Gammaproteobacteria; order Enterobacterales; family Alteromonadaceae; genus Paraglaciecola. The sequence continues at coordinate 6,296 of JBKEFM010000045.1, forward strand.
ATAGTCCCCTGGCGCAATATTTTGACCTTTACCTAGTACGAAATTATTCGTCGCAAAATATACCGAGCCATTGTCATTGCCCAGAATATAAGGTTGGTTATCATACTCTTGGTGGCTCCATAAAAAATCATTATCTATATAGGGTTGGATAATCTCCCAGGGCAAAACAGATATAGGATTTGTGCCTTTGACTGTTTTTTCACCTTGCGGGGAAAGCCTGATTACCTTTTTTTGTTCTGCCCTGACAATATCAATAACAGGTTGCCCCTGAGCATTGATACTGAGCTTGAGTTCATCACCCGGGTAAATCAGATGTGGGTTAGTGATCTTGGCATTAGCACGCCATATTTGCGGCCAATACCAGGGCTTACTTAAATACATATTGGATATATCCCACAGGGTGTCACCCTGTTTGACTATGTAGATCTTTGGCGCAGTATCTTTTAGTAAGCGTTGCTCCGACAGGGCCAAAATAGGCAAAAAAGCCAAGAGCAAGCAATAGTAACGAATTTTTTTTATCATATTGGCGCTATACCTTAGTGCGACAACTATTATGTTTTGGAATCATATGAGCTAGAATAACCTGTTGTTCCTCTGATTAAATAACTTAATAAGAGGAACCGTATACTTATTGATACAAACACTAGCACCAATTCGGTCGAATAGATGCAATAATTCGGCTAAGAAAAATCTTAAATTAGTGAATAGAACAATGGCCATATTAGAAGTACTTAGATTTCCAGATGAACGCTTGCGTACGGTTGCCGAGTCAATTACCCATTTTGACAGCAGCATTAAAGCGCTAGTCGGTGACATGATTGAAACCATGCGTGATGAAAATGGCATAGGTTTAGCAGCCACTCAAGTAGACGTACATAAACGTTTAGTCGTCCTTGATGTCTCAGAAAAACAAGATAATCCACAGATTTTTATCAATCCTGAAATTACCTATATGGAAGGGATGATTATTAGTGAGGAAGGCTGTTTGTCTGTGCCTAATAACTATGCAAAGGTTGAACGGGCTGAGAAAATAACCGTCACAGCTTTGGATGAAAATGGCCTGTTCTTTACCCTGGACGCTGAAAATTTATTGGCTATTTGTATTCAACATGAACTCGATCACTTGCAAGGCAAACTGTTTGTTGACTATCTATCACCTTTAAAACGTCAGCGCATACGAACCAAACTAGAAAAAGAGGCAAGGCTTGTTGCCAGGCTCTAAGAGGTTATTTTGAATTCAGGACTAAATATTGTTTTTGCTGGAACACCGGACTTCGCCGCCTCACATTTGCAGGCACTAATTGCTTCAAAACACAATGTAATAGCAGTATACAGCCAGCCAGACCGGCCCGCTGGACGAGGTAAAAAACTGCAATTCAGTGCAGTAAAAAAATTGGCCATTGATCACAACATTGATGTCCTGCAACCCAACTCATTGAAAACCGATGAAGCCCAGCAACAACTGGCATCACTGCAGGCTGATATAATGGTTGTAGTGGCCTATGGGTTAATTCTTCCCCAGAAAATTTTACAGACACCAAAGTTCGGTTGTCTCAATATACATGGTTCGCTGTTACCTAAATGGCGAGGGGCAGCACCTATCCAGCGAGCAATTTGGGCAGGTGACCAACAAACCGGTGTTACCGTTATGCAAATGGATAAAGGCCTGGATACCGGCCCTATGCTGTGCAAAAAAAGCCTGGATATTACCGAACATGATACCAGTGCCACCCTATACCAAAAACTAGCCGAATTAGGTCCAATAGCTTTACTAGAAACCTTGTCTCAACTCAGTACGTTAATATCTGAACCACAAGATGAAACACTGGCTTCCTACGCATCTAAGTTATCTAAACAGGAAGCCAATATAGACTGGACGCTAGATGCAGCGCAATTAGCCCGTAACGTGCGAGCATTTAACCCATGGCCAGTAGTGTATTTTTCCACTGAAAATATCGCAGTTAAAGTGTGGCAAGCCCAGGTTATGAGCCAAACGGGGGAATATCCCGATGCAGTGCCAGGTGAAATTGTACAAGCAAACAAAGACGGTATTATTATCATGACAGGTAAAAATTTGCTGCTGATTGACAGCTTGCAGTTACCGGGAAAAAAGCCCCTGCCTGTGAGAGATATACTCAACGGCCATAGTGAGTTATTCATTACTGGTAAGGTACTCTCATGAATAAAGCAAGTTTAAAACCTAGCAAAAATTTGCGTGCAGATGCCGCCAAAGTTTTGCATCAGATCCTCGAGCATGGCGTATCTGCCAGAGAGTGTCTGCCCGCTATGCAGCAAACTTACTCGGATCAAGATAAAGCCTGGTTGCAAGAAATGACTTACGGTGTATTGCGCCAACTGCCCATTTTGCAGTTTTGGTTGCGTTTATTGCTGGATAAACCATTAAAGAACAACTTTAAAGTGGTTGAACATTTAATTATGCTTGGCTTTTATCAATTGGCATTTAGCCGTGTGTCGACCCATGCTGCAGTTTCTGAAACAGTGGATGCATGTAAACCCCTCAATACAATAGCGATGAAGGGCCTGGTCAATGCTGTACTGCGCAACTTTATTCGTCAAGAAGTGCAGCTTAATGTGCCCGACAATGAACAAATAAATTCGGGGCAACCAAAATGGTTATACAAAAAATTACTGGCGGCTTATCCACAGCAATATTCTCAGTTATTGGCTGCTATGCAAAACAAAGCGCCTATTTGGTTGAGGGTCAATACCAAACACATGTCATTAGCTGACTACGGTGAAAAATTGGCACAACAGCAAATTGACTTTAGCTTGGAGCCCGAGCAACCCAACGGATTGGTGCTCGACAAGGGATGTGACATTACCACCCTGCCTGGTTATCAACTCGGCTGGTTTGCGGTGCAAGATGGCGCAGCACAACTAGCCGCCAGACTTCTTGATCCATTAGCCGGAGAAAGAATACTGGATTGCTGTGCCGCTCCAGGGGGAAAAACTTGTCATATCCTGGAACTTGAGCCGCAATTAACTCAATGTGTGGCATTAGATATTGAACAACACCGCCTGGCCCGAGTAAGCGAAAATTTGCAACGCCTGGGCCATCAAGCACAACTGGTTTGTGGCGATGCCAGCCAGCCTGCCACATGGTGGGATGGTCAACAATTTGATCGTATATTATTAGATGCCCCTTGTTCGGCGACCGGTATCATTCGCCGTCATCCGGATATCAAATGGTTACGTAAAGCCCAGGACATTGACAAGTTGGTTGAGTTACAAGGACAAATACTCAATGCAATATGGCCATTATTAAAACCTGGCGGTACCCTGCTATACGCGACATGCTCCATATTACCGGAAGAAAATCATCAACAAATCACACAATTTTTGGCTCATACTGCAGATGCCAAACTTGATATGACCTTTGCTAACGATGCACCGGACAAGCCAGGGAGACAAATTTCACCAGGGCAGAAACAAATGGATGGTTTCTATTATGCTAGACTGCTAAAGTCGTGACAGAGCCACATATTTATCATATAAACCAATAAGTTAGAATGAATCTATAATGAAAATTATTATTATTGGCGCGGGTCAGGTAGGTGCCACCCTTGCGGAAAACTTGGTTGGCGAAAAAAACGAAATCACCGTTATAGACTCGGATAACGAAACCCTTAGACATCTTCAGGACCGCCTGGATTTGCAAGTGGTTAATGGCGTAGGTTCACATCCTGATGTATTAAAAAAAGCTGGCGCCGAAGATGCTGACATGCTGATTGCAGTAACCAACAGCGATGAAAGTAATATGATGGCTTGCCAGGTTGCTTATACCCTTTTTAAAACACCCACTAAAATTGCCCGTGTCAGATCCGAACAATATATTATCTATCAAGAACAATTGTTCAAACATCAGGACGTGCCTGTTGATCATCTAATCGCGCCTGAACAGCTGGTTACCAAAGCAATCAAACGTTTGATTGATTATCCTGGTGCCCTGCAAGTAGTAGAATTTGCCGATGGCAAAGCCAGTCTCGTGGCAGTAAAGGCTTATTACGGCGGATTATTGGTCGGCCACGCCTTATCCACCTTAAAGCAACATATGCCAAATGTGGAAACCCGGGTCGCCGCCATTTATCGTCGTGGACGCCCTATACGTCCTTTGGGAACCACAGTAATAGAAGCTGATGATGAAGTATTTTTCATCGCTGCTACCAAAAATATCCGTGCCGTGATGAGTGAACTACAAAAGCTGGAATCAAGTTATAAACGTATCATGATTGCCGGAGGCGGGCTAATTGGTGCAGGTCTGGCAAAATTACTGGAACACAACCACAACGTAAAACTGATCGAATTCAACCAGGAACGGGCCAAGTACCTTTCGGCGCATCTGGATAAAACCATAGTGTTTTGCGGTGATGCATCAGATCACGCGCTACTTACCGAAGAGAACGTTGAGCAGGTCGATGCCTTTATCGCCGTTACTAATGATGATGAAGCAAACATAATGTCGGCTATGCTCGCCAAGCGCCTGGGTGCGCAAAAAGCCATGGTCTTAATCCAGCGCAGTGCCTATGTGGATCTTGTACAAGGGGGAGAAATAGATATCGCTTTTTCCCCTCAACAGGCCACCATTTCTGCGTTACTCACCCATATACGCCGGGGGGATATAGTCAATGTATATTCCCTTAGACGGGGTGCCGCCGAGGCCATAGAAGCTATTGCCCATGGTGATAAAAAAACATCCAAGGTAGTGGGCAGAGAAATACGGGAAATAAAGCTCCCTCCTGGCACTACCATTGGTGCCATAGTCAGGGCCGACGAAGTGATTATCGCTCACAGCACCACAACAATTGAAGCAAACGATCATGTCATATTGTTTTTAGTTGATAAAAAATTCATTGGTAACGTTGAAAAACTTTTTCAACCCAGCGCCTTTTTCTTTGGTTAATACACCGCTTACGGCTCACTACACACCAGCCCAAAGATCATAGAAATTTTAGACCACTTAGCTGCGCCAAAAAGTGGGCGAAAAAAGTACCAACAAGGAAAAAACCTCTAAACGGCCAAAGAGCATAGCGACAATTAACAACCATTTACCCGGATCTGACACATCTGCGTAAGTGCCGGCGACGGTTCCAAGACCCGGTCCCAGGTTATTTAACGTTGCAGCTGTAGCAGTAAAAGCCGTTACGTCATCCATACCCGTGGCGATAAGGCATACCATAATGATCACAAAAATCATTGCGTAAGCCGAAAAAAATCCCCACACAGCCTCAACGACTTTATCAGGTAACGCTCTGTCTCCCAACTTGACAGTATAAACAGCCTTGGGATGAATTAAGCGATCCACTTCTCGCTTGCCTTGCAGATAGAGTAACAACACCCTCACCACTTTCAGCCCGCCACCAGTAGAACCAGCACAACCGCCAATAAAACTTGAAAAAATAAGCATAATGGGTAAAAACGCAGGCCAGTGGGCAAAGTCTGTGGTCGCAAATCCGGCTGTAGTGCTGATAGACACAGCCTGGAGCAGGGCTTGATCAAAAGCCACCCCTGCACTTTCAAACCAGCTAAACCTCATCAAAACTAGAAAACACACGGCAACCAACACAAACTGAATCATGAAAAAAGCGCGAAGCTCGGGATCGTGAAAATAGCCTTTTAGAGATCGACCGCTGGCTGCTGCATAATGTAATGCAAAATTCAATGCGGCTATCCACAGAAAAACCACGCAGACTAAGTTGATCGCTGGGCTATCGAACTGGCCCAGACTCGCGTCATAATTTGAAAACCCACCGATAGCCACAGTTGAAAATGAATGGCAAAGGGCATCAAACCAGTTCATACCCGCCACCCAGTATGCAAACCAACAAGCGCCTGTTAGTGATAAATAGATGTACCATAAGTGCTTGGCGGTATCGGCAATTCGAGGGGTCATTTTAGAATCTTTTACCGGACCAGGTGTTTCCGCGCGATACAACTGCATGCCCCCTACCCCCAATATAGGTAAAATGGCTACTGCAAGAACGATGATCCCCATTCCACCCAGCCACTGCAATTGCTGGCGATAAAATTGTACGGCTTTGGGCAGGTAATCGACCCCCTCAATCACGGTAGCCCCGGTGGTAGTCAAGCCCGAAAAAGACTCAAAGAAAGCGTCAGGTACGGACATTTCTGGTTGTTCAAGCAATAAAAAAGGCAGTGCACCAAAGCTTGCCAGCACTGTCCAGAACAGAACGACAATCAAAAAGCCTTCTTTTGCACGCAAATCTTTGCGATAACGTCGATTGGGATACCAAAAAAGTAATCCCGTAGTAAGACATAAAATGAAAGCGAGAAAAAAGGGTAGCCCGCTACCATCTTTGAAATACAAAGAAATAATGGCAGGCAAAATCATAGTCACACTAAACAAAGCGACCAATAATCCTAATATTCTGATAATAGTACGGTACTGCATACGTTATTAACTACCTACTATTTCAATAAACACCGAACAGTTTACATGGCTTGACGGAAAATTATTTAAAGACCACCAATTCATTGTTTATATTATTATTTTTATACCCATACCCAATTATTATCTGCCCTAGCCAAAATCAAAAGCGATAATCGAAAAAAAAGACAAATAAATGCATATAAACCGTTGAGTTCGTCCCATTACGCCATTTATGCAGATAGGTTTACCCCATTTTACCTCTTGTTACTCGTTCGGGCTTTACCTCGGGGGCTATTGGGTGGCGCAAGTAAATAAATCGATCCCCGAGTATCGGAGCTTAAAAAGAGATACATGACGTGAAGACACCCTGATCCAATTTCATTTTTGGTATTTATTTTTAAGTTTTGCCCGATCTATTTTAATGAATTTTCCTAATATGTTGCTTAACTCACAATGCCTAAAGCAAAATTTAGGGGCGAAAAATATTGCCAAAGAAGATCGGCAATAAGCAACAGCAAAATAGGTCGGTAAAGTTACTATCTATAGCTCTTTTTGTGTCTTATAGCTATTGCGTTGCTGAAACGTTTTCAGACTATTGATTAACGTCAGCGGCAGCAGTGTAATTTTTTAAATGTGGGTACTTACAAACTTTTTATCTCTGTTCTTATTTATAACTGTTCTATAAGCCTCATTTTCTTTGACTTATGCTTTTTATTTCATCAACGAAAGCATTTTCAAATAAAAATAGTTTAATAATACGCCTTTCCCCTTCCATGAATTGAGTGTAAAATAACAGCCCAGATTCAAGGTTTCAATTTACCTCTAAATATGTTATCCACAATTAGTCGATTAATTATTCAGCTTGCCAAAAGATATCAAGCTTAGATCTACCCCAGTAAAAATAAGGGATGTAGGAACTAAAGTTAATCACCTCAGATTAACAGAATTAATATTTTTTTATTCGTCAACAGACTTATCCACAAAATGATTGTGCTAGTACCTAGAGGAAATTTTCCCTCTGTGGCATCCTTTACCCGTTTTCATTTTCCCCGAGACCAAATTAATATTATGAGTAAACCAGAATCTGTATCTGTTCCTGTCATCCCTGAAAATCCCTTTATTTTAGTTGACGGTTCTTCGTATCTTTTTCGAGCCTTTCACGGCATGCCTCCCTTAACTAACTCCAAGGGCCAAGATACCGGTGCGGTGTACGGTGTAATAAACATGCTGCGTAGTTTGATCAAACAGTTCAAACCTACTCATATGGCGGTAGTATTTGACGCCAAGGGCAAAACATTTCGCGATGACATCTACTCACAATACAAAGCAAATCGTCCTGCTATGCCCGATGAGCTTCGCAGTCAAATAGACCCTTTGCATAAGATAATAGAAGCTATGGGTTTGCCCATAATAGTCGAGTCAGGTGTCGAAGCAGATGATGTGATTGGCACGCTTGCTGATCAAGCATCAAAATTGGGAATTGCGACCCTGATCAGTACCGGTGACAAAGATATGGCTCAGTTAGTTAATGAACATGTTTTCCTGATAAATACTATGAACAATCAAATTTTGGATCAAAAAGGAGTTGTCGAAAAATTTGGTATCCCACCTGAGTTAATTATCGACCTGTTGGCCTTAAAAGGAGATAAGGTTGACAATATTCCTGGCGTCCCAGGTGTTGGCGATAAAAGCGCCTTAGGCCTGTTGCAAGGCATTGGTAGTGTTGATGAAATTTACCAAAATCTGGATAAAATAGCCGGATTAACCTTTCGCGGCGCCAAAAAAATGGCTGACAAGATGCGTGAATTCGAAGAGCAAGCACGCTTGTCTTATACCCTGGCGACGATCAAGTTAGATGTTGCCCTAACGCACTCTCCCACTAAGCTCACGCCTAATTTGCCAGATAATGCTAAATTAAAAGAACTCTATGCTGATATGGAATTTAAGCGCTGGCTAAAAGACGCATCTGATGCATTACAGCAAACAGTCAACGATCCAGCAGAAGAGGCAACGGCAAACGACAGCGCAAGTCAGATCGACTCAACGAATTATCACACAATTTTGACCATGGATGAGCTGCACTTGTGGCTAACAAAGTTAGATAAGTCGTCATTATTTGCCTTTGATACCGAAACAACCAGCTTAAATTATATGGAAGCAGAGCTCGTTGGCTTATCTTTTGCCATAACTGAAGGTGAAGCGGCCTATGTGCCGGTTGCCCATGATTATGTCGATGCGCCTGAGCAGCTGGATAGAGATGACGTACTCGCTTTACTTAAACCACTACTTGAAGATCCCACAAAATTAAAAGTAGGCCAGCACCTTAAATACGATAAAAATGTGTTGGCCAATTACGCTATTAATTTACAAGGGATCGCTTTTGATACCATGCTTGAATCTTACGTCCTAAACAGCGTAGCGACTCGTCATGACATGGATAGCCTAGCCCTAGTTTATCTGAACCATAACACCATTCACTTTGAGGATATTGCAGGTAAAGGTGCCAAGCAATTAACGTTCAACCAGATCCCATTAGAACAGGCCGCTCCTTATGCGGCGCAAGATGCCGATATTACCTTACGCTTACATCATCATTTGTGGGGGAAATTACGCCAGGAACATCAATTAGCGGCAGTTTTACAGGATATCGAGGTTCCTCTGGCTTCAGTGCTAGCCAAGATGGAGCAGTTTGGGGTCCTGATCGATAGCCAAAAACTCCGTCAGCAAAGCCAAACTCTGGCCACTCGTATCATGCAGTTAGAAGAACAAGTCCATGAATTGGCTGGGGAAGAGTTTAATTTGGGTTCGCCCAAGCAATTACAGGAAATCTTGTTTACTAAAATGGATTTGCCCGTATTGAAAAAGACTCCCAAGGGGGCTCCCTCTACATCGGAAGAAGTATTGCAAGAATTAGCATTAACTTACCCTCTACCCAAGTTGTTGATGGAATACCGGGTAATAAGCAAACTCAAGAATACTTACACTGACAAACTGCCTAAAATGATCAATGCACGTACAGGACGCGTGCATACGTCTTACCACCAGGCGATAACAGCAACGGGACGCTTGTCTTCCACCGAGCCTAACTTGCAAAATATTCCAATACGCAGCGAAGAAGGCCGACGTGTACGTCAGGCATTCATTGCCAGGCCTGGGTATAAGATAGTAGCGGCAGATTATTCTCAAATTGAGTTACGTATCATGGCTCATCTGTCGCAAGATAAGGGATTACTCACCGCATTTTCATCAGGTAAGGATATACACTCTGCCACAGCTGCAGAGGTGTTTAACGTTCCATTGCAGGACGTTACCACTGAGCAGCGACGTAATGCCAAAGCGATTAATTTTGGCTTGATCTACGGCATGTCTGCATTCGGGCTGTCCAAGCAGCTTAATTTGCCCCGACAGGAAGCTCAGCGTTATATGGACTTATATTTCGAACGCTACCCCGGTGTGTTGACTTATATGGAAGACGCCAGAAATCTTGCTAAAGAGCAGGGTTATATTTCTACTGTTTTTGGCCGTCGTTTATACCTGCCAGATATTAATGCCAGTAACGGCCTTCGTCGCAAAGGTGCGCAGCGGGCAGCAATTAATGCGCCTATGCAAGGTACCGCCGCCGACATTATCAAAAAAGCGATGATCAAAGTCGATGCCTGGATTGATACACTGCCCTTTGATGAAGTCAGGATGATCATGCAAGTACATGATGAGCTTATTTTTGAAATTAAAACACAGAATATTGAGTCTCACAAAAATTCGATAATTAACCTAATGGAACAAGCCGTTTCCCTCGACGTTCCAATGACAGTTGAGGCAGGGATCGGTGAAAACTGGGATGAAGCTCACTGATTAACAGCTGTAAATTGAAGAAAAAAACCATTTATGTAATTTAATTACATAAATGGCTGGCATTTTCTGTCACTTTGCTTAATATCAGTCGTGTAGGGTACAGAGGTATGTAAATTTCAGACCTTTGCTTTAACCTCGGCATTTGCCGGGGTTTTTTTATGCCTGGCCAACTGGCGAATTAATTTAAAATTTATTGAACCAAATAAGAATAATTAGGCACGTACTAAGCGTGTTTTAGATGTTTAAGCCCTGTCCCTAGACAAGGCTTTTTTTGAGAAAATACAGACGTGTGTTGAATACCAATCCGTATTAGTAATGATTGGTCTCGGGCAAGCTTTAAAAAATCACTCGGTCACTATCACAGGTTCACTATTTTTTCGTTCATAGTTAAACCAAAGATCCAGAACAGCCTCACTATTGTCCAAACCTAATCCGTTAAGTGAAGAAAAAAGATGAACAGTAACATCACCACAAAAGGCCATCGCTGCCTCTCTGGCCATCAGTAACTGAGTTTTGCGCTTGCCCGATTTAAACTTGTCGGCTTTGGTTAACAATGCCAAGACTGGAAGTTCAGCAGAAACAGCCCACTGAATAAGCTCTTGATCGAGATCTTTAAAAGGATGACGAATATCCATCAACACCACTAGACCTTTTAGACTTTCACGCTTTTGTAAATATTCCCCTAGTGATTTCTGCCATTTTAGCTTAATGGCCATAGGTACTTTTGCATAACCATACCCGGGCAGATCGATAAGTCTGCGCCCATCATCCAGCTCAAAAACGTTGATAAGCTGTGTTCGACCAGGTGTTTTGCTGGTTCGAGCCAGGCTTTTTTGCCTGGTTAGACGGTTTAATGCGCTAGACTTGCCAGCATTGGAACGGCCAGCAAAAGCAACTTCAATACCGTCGTCTTGTCCTAAATGGCTAATATCCGGTGCGCTGATACTAAACTTAGCTTGGCTATAATGACTCACACATTCTCCTAACAAATAATGAATTCACGGGTTTGAATGACTAATTGACCTCATTATATCAGGGAAATACAAAACGAAAGCGCTTCTTATTCCTTATAATATTGTCCTATACGCTGGAAAATATTTCACTGGCGCTGTAAATGTGTAAAATACAACAGTATCTAATCTGGTAATAATTAGTTAATCAGCAGCTTAATGAGAAAAAAATATGAAAATGTTCGGTTTGTTAGTTAGTGTTTTTTTGGGCTTTTCAGCCAGTGCCCTGGCTGTTGGTGATATTCAGGCAGGAAAAACAAAGTCATTAGCCTGCGGGGCATGCCACGGGGCTGACGGCAACAGTATGCTAGACATGAATCCCAAATTAGCGGGACAACACATGAACTATCTGGTCAAGCAGTTGGCCGAATTCAAACTGGCCTCTCAAACTGGCGGTAAAGAAGGTCGAAATAATGCGGTTATGAACGGTATGGCCGCTGCTCTTTCAGAACAAGACATGCAAGACATAGCCGCTTATTTTTCTAGTCAGACAGCTAAACCTGGCGAAACACCAGAAGATGTGATTGAGGCTGGCAGCAAGCTATATAGAGGTGGTGATTTGGCTCGCGGGATTACCGCTTGTATAGCTTGTCATGGTCCAAGAGGCAACGGTACCAGTCTTTCTGGTTTTCCCGATATTAGTGGTCAGCACCCTGCTTACTTAAAGGCGCAACTATTGGCCTTCAGAGCCGGACAAAGAGCCAACTCACTAAATGGTATGATGGGCGATATTGCAAAACGCTTATCAGATGAAGATATTGAAATACTATCTCAATATTTGTCAGGTCTTCATTAAAACCTTATCCCCGCCAGTAAATGTAAGGTGATCTGAACGCCGCCTTACATTTAAGGTAAATTAAATTTACATTCTCAAACTATTTACAACATGAACTTGTAAATGGGTTGTAAATAATTTGTTATCCTGTAACCTGTTCGGAAATAAAAACAACAAGGACTAGCAAACTTCGGTTTGCTCACGGAAGAGTTAGCGGGCAGCACCAAATAATGTAAAGACACATTGGTGAAAAAATATGGACGATAAATAAAGTGTCAGGAAGACCCATAACAATAATTTGTTTTCGACAAAATAAATAAAAAGGGAAAACAAAAAGGAGCACAAGTTTAGTTCAGGAAGAACCATTATCGGGATAAGTGTCACAGACACATCTATGATCAAGGGTGATAGTTATACTATCGCCCTTTTTGTTGTCTAAATTTTCACTCTAGACACCATCATCCATATTTACCTTAGGCATTTTAAGGTAAAATCCTGCTAAATATTATGGAGGTAATTTATGCCTAGAAAAAAGAAGTCACGCAAAGTCGGGTTAATTGGTGTACCACTGGCACCTAAAGCACAACGTAAACCCAAGCAAAAACCCAGTGATGCTCACAAAAAAGCCAGAACCACGTTAGGGAAGCCCTCGGGCACCCGTAACAACCCTGAACAGACCAGCAACAACCCGCAGCAATCAAAAGGAAACCTTGACCCGCGTATCGGCAGCAAGAAGCCCGTGTCGCTTATCCTCGACGAAAAACCGGGGAAAACAGCAGTAAAACCTACGTTTTTTTCCCCCGCCAAAGAACTTGAAAGTATTGAGCAGAATGAACGTTTTAGTACCCTGCTAGATAATTTGGACTCTGGCCAGTCTATTACTCGGGAAGATCAAGCCTTTGTGAACAAGTTAACACAAAGACATAAAGAGTTATGTGATTTGCTTGGTGTGACAAATGATGAGAGTGAAGAACCTAAAGATAAGCCTTTAGATGATCTTTATGCTCAGTTTGAAGCTATTGATATTAATAAACTAAAGTAACTACTGACCTATGGATATTAATTTGACAGCAATTTTACTGATTTGTGGCGCACTGCTGATTATAGGTGTGTTGGGCTATTACGCGTGTAAAATGCTGTTTTTATTAAAGCAGCAAACCAAAAAAGTCGCCAACAATAGACGGGAACGGATTGCACGCATCATAGAAAGCGTGCAAACCATATCTAAGGCAGTTGCCCAGCAGCAATGTAACCTTTCCGAAGCCAGTATCAGGCTCTACCACCTGCATGAAAGCTTGCCGGTGGATGATAAACCCGATTACCCATCCAGTTACCCCGGGTTGTACGAACTGTATATACGTGTCAGTAACTTACCTACCCACAAAGCACGTGAGCAGCTATCAAAACAGACTCTTCGTCTGCAAGATACAACGCGAGAAGAATCGGAAGCTGAGCTCGAAAGCCAGATATTAACGGAAGTGGCAAAATTGAAAGTTTTTTCCCTTTAAAATGGATAAAATAATCACCGTCATAAAAATAGAAATATTGTTGAAAGCAATAAATCACGGTAACTGTTAGGCTTTATATTGATGGTGAGTAACAGAAGCAATCCATAGTATGATCGTTAACTAAGCCAACAGCTTGCATAAAGGCATAACAAATAGTGGTGCCCACAAAAGAAAATCCATTCGTCTTTAAGGCTTTTGCCATAGCGTCGGACTGGGTAGTTGATGTGGGTATCTGATCCTTTGAGCCCCAATGATTTACGACTGGAGTGCCATCCACAAATCGCCAAATAAATTCAGAAAAATCGATCCCCTGCTCTTCCAACAGCAAATAAGCTCTGGCATTTTTAATAATCGAATTAATTTTCAAACGATTCCTCACAATACCTGCATCTAGCATCAACCGCTCCATATCTTGCTCAGTCATTGTGCTGATTAAATTCGGTTCAAAATCAAAAAAAGCGCGATAATAATTATCCTGCTTTTTTAAGATAGTTATCCAACTTAAACCAGCTTGTTGACCCTCCAGACACAATTTTGCAAATAATTCCTGCTTGTCATAAACCGCCCGACCCCAGACCTTATCGTGGTACTGCTGGTAAACAACGTCTTTTGATACCCAGGCACACCGTGTTTGTTGCAATTACACTCCTTTAATATGGCAATCCATATTAATTTGCTTATTTAACCTACATTCATCAGAACACAGAAGGTATACTAGTTGGTATTTTTTTGAATTAATTTTGTGATGGCGATAAATGAATAAGTTTGATAGTAAGACCTTTCAAGGGTTGATTTTAGCACTACAAGACTACTGGGCAAGACAAGGCTGTGTCATTATCCAGCCCCTCGATATGGAAGTGGGTGCCGGCACTTTCCATCCTATGACCTTTCTTCGTTCAATAGGGCCAGAACCCATTAACAGTGCCTACGTTCAGCCTTGTCGCCGTCCAACAGATGGCCGTTATGGTGAAAATCCTAATCGTTTGCAGCAATATTATCAGTTTCAGGTCATGTTGAAGCCTTCGCCCGACAATATTCAGGATCTTTATTTAGGTTCGCTTCAGGAATTGGGGTTTGATCCTTTAGTACATGACATTCGATTCGTTGAGGACAATTGGGAGTCACCAACTCTTGGTGCGTGGGGCTTAGGCTGGGAAGTTTGGTTAAACGGAATGGAAGTTACCCAATTTACTTATTTTCAGCAAGTTGGCGGCATTGAATGCTCCCCCGTTACTGGAGAAATCACTTATGGTTTAGAGCGTTTAGCCATGTATATCCAGGGAGTAGATAGCATCTACGATCTTGTCTGGACAGATGGCCCCATGGGCAAAGTCACCTACGGAGATGTGTTCCATCAAAACGAAGTAGAGCAATCCACTTATAATTTTGAACACGCCGACGTAAATGTCTTATTTGGTACATTTGATCATTGCGAAAAAGAAAGTCAAAAAATGATTGAAGCTGGCCTGCCTCTGCCTGCTTACGAACAGGTTATGAAGGCTTCTCACGCTTTTAACTTGCTCGACGCCCGTCATGCTATTTCAGTTACCGAGCGCCAACGTTATATTCTGCGGGTACGAGCTTTATCCAAAGCTTGTGCACAAGCCTATTATAACACTCGCGAACAGCTTGGATTCCCCATGTGTAAGAAGGAGGCATAAGGCATGCGTCAGGAAAATTTATTAGTAGAAATTGGCACCGAAGAATTACCCCCAAAGTCATTAGTGAAATTGGCGCAAGCCTTTGCAGACAACACCCAAGCAGCGTTGGACGAAGCCAATATTAGCTATACGGATATTAACTGGTTTGCCTCACCTCGCCGCTTGGCGATTACTGTTAGCCAACTGGCCGGTCAACAACAAGATAAAGTGGTGGAAAAGCGTGGTCCCGCAGTATCAGTTGCCTTTGATGACCAGGGTAACGCCACTAAGGCCGCTCAAGGATGGGCTAAATCCAATGGCATCACAGTGGAACAAGCAGATCGATTGATCACAGATAAAGGGGAATGGCTGCTCTATAAGGGTGAAATTAAAGGCCAAGATACAGAAGATTTACTAACCACTATAGTACAAGGGGCGTTAAAAAAGTTACCCATAGCCAAACCTATGCGCTGGGGAGCTAACCTAACTCAATTTATTCGCCCGGTACATACCGTTACTATGTTATACGGTTCTCAATTAATCCCTGGTAATGTACTGGGTATCGATAGTGCCCGTAAAGTGTTGGGACATAGATTTCATGGTGAGAAGCATTTTGAGTTAGCCCACGCAGACGATTATCTAACTGCGCTGGAAAGCCATTATGTGATAGCTGATTTTGCCGCACGGCGGGCCAAGATCCAACGTCAGGTAAATGCAACAGCAGATATTGAAAACGCCACCGCCGATATGAACGATGAGTTGCTTGACGAAGTAACAGCCTTAGTTGAATGGCCGGTCATTTTAACCGCCAGTTTTGACGAGTCGTTTTTAGCCGTGCCTAAAGAGTCACTCATTTATACTATGAAGGACGACCAAAAATATTTTCCTTTGCTGGATAAGCAAGGTCAGCTTAAGTCCCGTTTCGTATTTGTCACCAATATTGAAAGCAAAGACCCGGCTCAGATCATCAGCGGTAACGAGAAAGTCATTCGCCCTCGCCTTGCAGATGCAGAGTTTTTCTTCAATACTGATAAAAAACAAAGTCTTGAGTCACGTTTGGAAAGCTTAAAAACAGTGGTTTTTCAAAAACAACTTGGCACCTTGTTTGAAAAATCCCATAGAGTATCTCAGCTTGCAGGCAGTATCGCTACTATGCTTGATAGTGATCCCATCGAGGCACAACGAGCCGGTTTACTATCAAAAACGGATTTGATGACCAACATGGTTATGGAGTTTCCTGATGTTCAAGGTGTAATGGGTATGCATTACGCCCGCCACGATGGCGAAAGCGAAGCCGTTGCCTTGGCACAAAACGAGCAATATATGCCACGTTTCGCAGGTGATAACTTACCTTCTTCTGCTATTAGTTACGCTGTGGCGTTAGCAGATAAAATCGATTCATTGGTGGGTATATTTGGTATTGGCCAGGCTCCAAAAGGTGACAAAGATCCCTTTGCCTTAAGGCGTGCTGCTATCGGAGTACTGCGTATTATAGTCGAACTCGACCTGCCGCTGGATCTTGAGGAGTTAGTCAGTGCATCTGTCAACTTATTTAGTGACAAGCTGACAGAAAAAGAAGTTGTCTCTCAGGTAGTCGATTTTATTCTCACCCGCTTTAGAGCCTGGTATCAAGAGCAAGGTGTAGACGTTGATGTTATTCAGGCTGTCGCAGCGCGCCGTCCAACTAGGCCAGCAGATTTTGCGGCCCGAATTAATGCCGTTTCTCAGTTTAAGCGGCTCAAATCAGGGCTAGCCTTAGCCTCCGCCAATAAACGTGTGGCCAACATCTTAGCTAAAAACAACGTCAATATTTCCA
>JBKEFM010000046.1:0-23289 GCA_046709505.1 Paraglaciecola sp.
GGCCAGCTCTTCGTTGGCAGTGGCCAGCTCTTCGTTGGCAGTGGCCAGCTCTTCGTTGGCAGTGGTTAGTTTCTCGTATGCAATAGCTAGTTCTGCTACCCGTTTACCTTTTTCTTCGCTTTGAAAGGCCAGCTCTTCGTTGGCAGTGGCCAGTTCTGCTGCACCAGTCTTATTATTGTTGTTCCCAATATGCTCACCGTCCTTGCTCACTGGTGTCTCCCTCTTATGTTTAAATATATTAAAACGGCGTGTTAAGCTAACGTTAAAAGACAAAGAACCTGAAAATCCAATGCATAACTACCGTGTCCATGAACCACATGTCTAACCAGAAAGACTAATTTAAAGTAAGTCCTTTGCACGCCAGCAAAATAAAATGTAAGCATATTGCGTGTAAGACTAATCCTTTGTATTCTCAAGCTCTTTAGCAAATAATGTTCGCAGCTCGCAATAGCCCACACCTGCTCTTCATCACTAAAATTTACGGCGGGGTCACTAGGTGCAGAGCCTTAAATTTATACCCCTCACCTAAAAAATTATTTGCATGCAAGGTAAGTATAAAAATATGCTCAAAGGTTAAAATAAGATGCAAGTTTGTTGTTTTATTAATACTAATACCCTTTAAAAAATTATTATTTTCTCGCTGTCATAGTCCAAGGGACAGTTAATGCCCTTATATTCGCAAGTACTGACTCACTCACAATCAATAGCAAAATAATCACTACACAACCTTATTTGACTGAATGCGATAACTTATTCACTTCGTTTTATTGTCCACCATGGAGCATGAGGTTTTTCAAATATAGACGACTAACTGCACATAACCAGCATGATTTTAGGAATAGTGTTTAAAAACACCCTCGCTGCTCCTAATGGATAAGAGTATTATTCAATAGCAAGGGTGTTTTTTTGGGTATTATTAACCACTAAACATTATTGATCTTAAATTTGTTATTTTTGCCGCTGGCATTAGCTGGTTTTTATGGCCCGTTTACGCCATAAAAAATACACCACAGGTACCACCAGCAATGACAGCACTAATGCACTGGCCATCCCCCCAACCATTGGCGCCGCAATGCGACTCATCACTTCAGACCCTGTGCCGGTACCTAACATAACCGGTAATAAGCCGATAATAATAGTGGCCACGGTCATCATCACAGGCCGCACTCGCAGACCTGCACCCTGCATCACTGTTTGCCTGAGTTGGGTGACAGTAATTTGACTACTGGCAGCCTGATGTTTGTTATGTAACGCCTGGTAAGCTTGATCCAAGTACACCAGCATCAGCACCCCAATTTCCACCGCGACCCCCGCTAGGGCAATAAAGCCTACCCCCACGGCTACCGACAGGTTAAACCCCAGTAAATAGAGTAACCAGATGCCACCTATCATGGCCAGTGGCAAAGTACCCATAATGATAGCCACCTCCACCAAACTACGAAAATTGAGATACAACAACACCACTATGATGGCCAGTGTCAGTGGCAAAACATAAAAAAGCCTTTCTTTGGCGCGCTGCATATATTCGTATTGTCCTGCCCACTGCAGACTATAACCCGAGGGCAAATCCAGCTCTTTATCCAGTAAAACCTGCGCATTACTGACATAGGTTCCTACATCAATATCTTCGGTATCAATATAAGTCCAACCATTGATACGGGCATTTTCACTCTTGATCCCTGCGGGACCATCCTCAATATAAACATCCGCCACATCTGCCAGGGCAATACGCTGCCCATTAGAGGTAACGATAGGCAAAAGTTGCAGTTGTTCCGGCGAATCCCGATATGACTGCGGATAGCGTAAATTGACCGGATAACGTTCCAGGCCCTCAACCGTCTGGGTGACATTCATACCGCCAATAGCTGTGGCCACAACTTGCTGCACATCACTGATATTCAAACCATAGCGGGCGGCTTTTTCCCTGTTGATATCGACTTTGATGTAACGTCCCCCGGCTACGCGCTCTGAATATACAGACGCAGAGCCAGGCATAGGCCCAAGAATTTTTTCAATATCTTTGCCTATTCGTTGAATGACCCTTATATCACTGCCCGCCACCTTGATGCCTACCGGGGTTTTAATACCCGTTGCAAGCATATCGATACGGGTTTTGATGGGCATCACCCAGGCATTAGTTACCCCGGGTATTTGCACCACCTGATCCAGTGCTTCACGCACGCTTTGCGTGGTCATGCCCGGTCGCCATTGCGCCTTAGGTTTAAGCTGAATAAAGGTTTCAATCATGGTCAGTGGCGCAGGGTCTGTCGCTGTTTCCGCCCGGCCGATTTTACCAAACACCGTTTTCACCTCAGGTACAGTGCGTATCAGCTTATCGGTTTGCTGTAGCAATTCCCGGGCTTTACCAATTGAAAGTCCGGCATAGGTGGTGGGCATATACATCAAGTCCCCTTCATCTAAGGGGGGCATAAATTCACTGCCAATTTTAGACAACGGATAAAAGCCAATCAAACCGATAATCAGCGCCCCAAGCAACGTCAGCTTAGGAAAATTCAGCACCCATCTTAGTACGGGTACATATAGCGCTATGAGCAAACGATTTAAGGGGTTTTTCTGCTCACTTATCACCTTGCCGCGAATAAAATACCCCATCAGCACGGGGACCAGGGTTATCGCCAGTCCGGCTGATGCTGCCATAGCGTAAGTTTTGGTGTATGCCAGTGGCGCAAACATCCGCCCTTCCTGGTTCTCCAATATAAACACCGGCATAAAACTGACCGTAATGATCAATAAACTGAAAAACAAGGCCGGGCCGACTTCTGCAGCAGATTTAGCCACAACCTGCCAACGATTCTCATCGGTCAACGGCGTTTTTTCCATATGTTTGTGCATATTTTCAATCATCACTATGGCCCCGTCTGTCATCGCCCCAATAGCAATCGCAATCCCTCCTAAAGACATTATATTGGCGTTAATCCCCTGCCAATACATAATGGAAAAAGACACTAATATCCCCAGAGGCAAGCTGATGACAGCGACAATAGATGAACGAATATGAAATAAAAACGCGGCGCACACCAGGCCCACAATCAACAACTCTTCGAGCAGCTTGGTCCACAGGTTCTCCACCGCACGGTTGATTAAATCAGAGCGGTCATAAACCGGGATGATCTCCACCCCATCGGGCAGACTACTTTTCAAACTCTCAAGTTTGGCTTTCACCCCCTCAATGGTCTTTAAGGCATTCTCGCCATAGCGCATAATGGCAATCCCCCCAACCACTTCGCCTTCACCGTTGAGTTCAGCGATGCCACGACGCATTTGAGGACCAATGCGAATATCAGCCACATCACGCAGTTGCAGCGGTGTGCCTTGAGCATTTAAACCCAGGGGAATGGCCGCTAAATCGTCAACATTCTGAATATAGCCAGTGGCCGTAACCATATATTCGGCCTCGGCCATTTCGATAACCGATGCCCCCACTTCCTGATTACCTTGGCGAATGGCCGTTTGGATCAAACTAAGGGGAATGCCATAGGCTCGCAGCTTGTCCGGGTCGACACTAATTTGATACTGCTTGACCATGCCACCAATGGCGGCCACTTCAGCAATACCCGGCACAGTTTGCAGTTCAAATTTTAAAAACCAATCCTGAATGGAGCGCAATTGACTGATGTCGTGTTGGCCACTTCTATCAGTCAGTGCATATAGATAAACCCAGCCCACACCAGTGGCATCAGGTCCCAGTTGCGGTTTGGCAGAATCCGGCAGATTAGGGGCTACTTGGGATAAATATTCCAGCACCCGGCTTCTGGCCCAGTATAAATCGGTATCATCATCGAAAATAATATACACATAGGAGTCACCAAAAAAGGAGAATCCACGCACGGTATGGGCTCCTGGCACCGACAGCATGGCGGTGGTCAGCGGATAGGTAACCTGATCTTCTACCACCTGGGGAGACTGACCAGGATAACTGGTTTTAATGATCACCTGCACATCGGATAAATCCGGCAAAGCGTCAACCGGAGTATTTTTAATGGCAAACAAGCCGACCCCGATAATGATGGCTGTGCTGAGCAAAACAAAAAAGCGATTAAAAACCGACCAGCGAATAATGCGTTCAATCATCTTGCTGCCCCTTGATCCTGACCATCAGTATCAACAGCCTGAGCTTCAACTGCTTTTCTGATATGACGACCGGCGGGTAAATTACCGGCACTGAGCAATGTGGCTTTTATGATCACAAATTCACCGCCTCTAACCTCAAAAGTAAAAGAGAGCATATCGCCGGCCCGATATTTGCTAATATCCACCGACTGCGCAGCCACAAAGTCCAGGGTCGCCGGACCCCGCTGCCATTTTTCAATGGCCCCGCGGCTGATATTCATCAGCCTCTTTGCGCTATTGATATGGTTAATCAGGCCATCGACTTGGGCAGACTGCCCCCCTTGAGATTGCTGTGCAGCTGAAACAGGCATCGCTGCCATGGCACCTTGCTCATCATCCTTCACCCGTTCACTAGGGCCGTGGGACATTCTGACAAAATCCGAACTAATGCTACTTTCTGAATCCAGTAAAAACTGCGCAGAGGTGACGATGTCGTCTCCTTCTTGCAAGCCTGAGAGGATCTGGGCAAAATCACCACTGACTTGTCCCAGCTTCACTTCAACTGATTTAAATTTTCCCTCGCCTAATGCCATCACCACGCGATCCTGTTTGCCCGTGCGGATCACCGACTCCCTTGGCACCAACAAGCTTTGTTCATTTAAATCAGAATGAATCGTCACCTGGGCAAACATATTGGGTTTGAGTAATCTATCTTGATTGGCAAAGCGCAAACGTACCCGCACCGTGCGGGTGGTCGGATTTAAAGTAGGATAAATATAATCAACTTTACCTTGCCAACTTTTACCCGGCAGATACCCCAGGGTCATCGTCACCGGTAAATTTTTACTTACTTGAGACGCCTGGCGCTCAAATATCTCCGCCTCTACCCATACTTCGTCCAGCCCACCGATAGACATCAAGGTTGTACCCGGCTTAACGTAAAAGCCTTCCCGAATAGCCAGATTATCCACCACCCCTGACTGGGGCGCCCGAAATTGCACCGTCTGTTGCACTTTTTGGCTACGTTTAAGCAAGTCTATGGCTTCCTGGGGCATTTGTAATGCCAGCAGACGGGCTTCGGCGGCATTAGACAATGCATCATTTTCACGCCGCCGGGCCAACAAATATTCTTCCTGGGCATTGACCAGTTGAGGTGAATACAGGGCATATAAAGCTTGATTTTGCGTAACCTTATCCCCGGCTGCTTTGACATAAAGCTTCTCTATCCAGCCTGCCACCCTGGGATGAATATGCACCAGGGTATCTTCGTTATATTGCACATAACCAACAGTATCGATTGGAATATGCAGAGCTTGTTGCACCACTTTAGCGGTTCTTACCCCTAAATTATTCACCACATCCGGGGATATTCTCACTGTCCCCTGGCTCATATCACTGTTACCGGTAGCGTATACCGCTACCAAGTCCATGCCCATAGGGGATTTTCCCGGTTTGTCACGGCGAAAATTAGCATCCATGGGTGCCACCCAATAGATGGGTTTATCATTGGTGGTGGAAGCCACGCTGTTTATTAACTGGGGATCCTCAGCTCGATAAGCATAAATACCCGCTGTAACAACTGAGCCTAGAATAATACCCATAGAAAGTGCGATTTTGCTGTTCATTCAACTGCTCCTGCTGACGCTTGGGGCTTCAGCGTCCCTGTACTAAAAAAATAACCGATTTGCGCTTTAATTTTAAGGCGGTTGGCCAAAATAGTAACCTGTTCCATACGCCCATTAAATTCAGCAATTCGGGCACGCATCACCTCGTCGAAGTCACCGTCATCATGGGTATAAGCACTAAGTGATGCCTCAGCCTGCTGGTGCATCTGGGGTAAAATGCTATTAGCATATAATTCTGCTCGCTGATCCATGCGCTGATACTGGTAAGTTAGCGCCGTAAGTTGGGCCAGCATATTACGCAACAATAGGCGCTGGTCTGTTTTTAGGGACTCGGTCGTTAATCTTGAGGCCCGCACATCATTATCCTGGCGCTTGGTAGAGAAAATCGGCATCGATACCGAGACACCCAGAGATAAAAAATCGGCTCTGCTGCGCCCTAGCTGATCATCTTGGCGGTAAGCGTAGCCAGCATTAACAGCCCATTGTGGTGAATATTTTTGTTCAGCCAGTTTGACACTGCTGTGACCCGCCTGTATGCGTTGTTGTATTGCCTGGACCGCCGGATGGGTAGTTAACAGATTTGCCAGTTGCTGAGGATTAAGCAAGCTTGTTAGCAGACCCGATGCCGCTTGTGGCAGCTTAATATCTGGCAGTGGCCCATTCAGGGTGATCTGTCCCTCGGACTCAAAACCTTGTTGTCCTGGCTCATCAGCCCACAGCCAAGCCATTAACTTGGCCAGTGCCGTATCCTTTTGCTCATAAAGCAAGGTTAACCTGTCTTGTAATCGGGCAATTTCCAGCTGGGCTCGCACCACATCCTGCTGACGGGTCTTACCCTGGGCGGAGGAATAGCTGGTTTGCACAAAATCCGCCAATTGTTCAAACAACCCCCGCTCCTGAGCCAGCAACCTAATGCTCTTATCCGCCGCATAAGCATCGAGCCAAAGGGTGGACACCGTCACTTTTACCTGGGCACGACGGTCTTGCCCTAACAAAGGCTGTTGGCCCGCCAACAATTCCAGTTGCCTGCGTGCTATAGTCCGGCTATCACCTCGGGGAAACATCTGGCTCACACTGAGTTTAATCTGTGTCATCGGCTCCTGATCCAGTGCGTAGCCGTTGGTAGGTAAATTCAACATGCCCATAGATAAAACCGGATCAGGTAAAGTATCAGCAGCAGCGCTTTGGGCTAACAACGCCTGCTCTCTAAGCTGGTTCCCTCCCTGCCAGGGGTCATTGTGTTGCGCTATTTGAATGGCTTGATCAAGTGTTAATGCAAAGGGAGCGGTAATATTACCGCTCCACCATAGCCCACTTAAAAGGGTAAACCTGACGGTATTTTTTGCTATCAATTTAGTTATATTCACTGCTTATTCTCTGGCCGTTTGCCCCATGTCAATTAAGTACAGTAGGCAAATCTTCAAAAATCAAAAATCACAAAGGAAAACTTTTGCGGCTAAACTTAGCTGCACCAAAAAAAAGGCACAATTAGACTGTATTAGCCAAGTATGGGGGGTCTTTTAACGCTGGGGACAAAGGGGACCGTAAAAGCTAGCAGAGGTAAAAAAACCTTATCACTACTGAATTTTGGGGGTGCATAATAGTTCACAGATATCGGGCCAAGAAAATGGCAGGCCCCAACAGGACAACTGCAGTCATCATCACAACACGCCATATTCATCGGTTGTATATCGTCAAAGGAAGCTGATGAGTCAACAGACTGATGCAACCTATGCTCGTTCATTGATGATGCCATAGTCTGCTGTCTATCGCTTGTCGTTAGACTAGCCCATACATCACTAACCAGTGTCGTTGTGTGTTGCATGCAATCTGTTGCAGCAAAAACAAACGACTGGCTGGCAAACAAGATACCTATTAGTATATAGATCGTCAGCTTTGACTGCATGGAATTCTGTTTCTCGGATTAATATATTATGGATCACCAATAGTTTATCGCAAACTTAGCTTGGCTGCATGGAAAAACTACCTGGAAATAGGCTGTTCCATCAAAGTATTGGCTATACTCAATATAGTCTTTAACCTATTAAAGGTAAAGACTATGAAAACAGAATCATTTCCATATCAGCTCAATCACATGATGAAAACACTTTTAGCCATGACACCCGCTCAAAGGTTAACGGTTCAGCACCTTATTCAAGTATCTCAACCAGACGTTACGATTAATGAGCTGATCCAACCTATTTTCACTGCATCACCTCAATGCCCACACCGCCATTGTAGTGGTCAAATATAATTGTGCACATTTTACTAACAGGGGAAAATCGTGATCGGTACAACGCTTTAAATGCTCTACTTGCTATAAGACATTCAATAATAAAACTAAAACACCTTTAACTAAGTTACACAAATAAGAGCTTTGGGATAAGTATGCCCAGTGTATGTCGCTAAGACTCACGTTACGTCAAGCCGCTTCTATTTAAACGTCCTTTGTTTAGCGTCACCGCTTTGTGATGCCTCAATCTGCGCATAATCATGAAAAACTATCGGGGATAATTGCAGCTGATGAGTAAGCAAAATAATGATAGTGATTTACCCCGCGACTTCACTTCGCTCTGATCACGGGGTTTTCTCAGCCATTGTTTATAAAGTAACTGTTTTACTTTCAATAGACCACAGCGAACATAGGGTGAGTAAGGTGCTAGCAGCCAATACCCAAGCGGAAATAACATTCCATTTGCAACCCATATAACCGAAGGCTTTTTTATGTAGTAATGGCGCCTTTTCCTATGAGGAGATAGATAAGGTTACCCAATGCGCGCATCAACGGCTTATCAGTACCCAACAAAGAGTCATTGATAAGGTTTAGACTGTAGAGCTCAATAATCTGCGTAGCATTGAATTGTCTGCGCTTTGAATGGGTGTTCATATATCTCGGACAGGATTTACGTCTGTCCCAAAACGCAATCAAGCGATATGTGCCGGGTCGCTTTGCCCAGGTCACCGTCAATGTCTGCATTTTCAATGATGTCAGTCTTTTACCGCTTAGGCCTTTAACCTGGGGATATTGCTCATCAAAATGCAAACCATAGGCTGAGTATTTAGCGGCGAAATCCACACTTAAGTGTGCTGATTTTGTTGGGGTAAGAGCAAGGCAATACGACCAATAGATGAAATGCCCTAAACGGCAATACTAATGTTTAGTTGGCGCTTCGCAGTCATAGACCTTGTGCATCTGGTGATGCCTTTTCGGGAGCTCCAGCCGTTTGGTAGAACACGACTTGTCTTACATTTTATATTGGATAGATTTAATTGACGCAATGTCAATCTTAACCCATGCTAATTTAATCATCGTATATTAAAATTTATGGCTTTCTCCCGTTTAGGTAGTTCAATTTATCATTTAGGTTCGTAGTTAAAAAAAATTAAAATCGTCTTAAACGACTATTTCATGGAGGCATATCAATGGATTCTACTGCATCTGCCGCCAATTATAGCGTTGTTATTGACCCAAAAACGTTGGAGATAACGGTCAGCCTTTTACTCAGTGGTGAAGCAGTGACAGACGGGATGATTTTGACTATCCCAAACTGGGTAGCTGGTGATTATGATTTCGAACCCTACGGCCGTGATTTATTCGAGGTAACCGCAATTGGTCACTGACGCGTCTCTTGCTACTTTTCTAAACCATGCCAAATACCCCGGTCGCGTGAATAACAGCATCGACTATTATGACAAAGGGATGCTCATCGCTTTTGCCATTGATGTTCACCTGCGCCAAACCCATCAGGGCCAATCACTCGACACCGCATTCCACGATTTTTACCTTCAGTTTTTCGGTAATGGATCAACGGTGGCTCCCGACTACGTTGGCTACTCAACACAACAAGTCATTGAGTTTTTTAGCAATATCAACTCCGAATTGGGCAAACGGATCGAGGCATGGCTTAATGAGCCTGCTGGCTTGGACACGCTGACATATTTATCGCTTTTAGGATTTGAAGCTATTCCCCAAGACACACATGTCTTAGGCATTTTTTTCATGGATGATGGCGCGCCAGAAATATACGGTGTCGCCGATAACATGCCGCCAGCATTAGGGCTGGCCCCTGGCGATGTCATTACCGCAATCAACGGTTTCGCCTATTCTTTATCCGCTCTTAAATGGGCCGCAGCAGCCCAAAACCCTGTCACACTCACCGTAACGCGCGGGCATCGAATTTTGAATTTCACTATGACGCCGACATATGTCCAGCGGATTTCCAGCTTAAAGTGGACGGGGACGATTGAGCAAGCGAATTTGATTAAAATGTGGCTCGGCGCGGACTTCGATCCCGCACCTGGACAGCATTTCCGTGTAGAATTTTACGAAAACTTTCATGGCATCGAGGGAATGATCTAAGCAGGTTCCCACAGATCGTCTTGAGCAATATTCGAAAAGGAAATTTGAAATGAACAAGTGTTTTGATCTCATTGTGATTGGTGCAGGAGCGATTGGACTGTCAACTGCCTACCATGCTGGCAAACAGGGTCTTCGTACTCTTGTACTGGAAAAATATGGCGTCTTAAATGATGATGGGAGTTCAGCGGGGGCGTCCAGGCAATTTCGCCTACAATATGCCCAGAAACATATGGCCGAGCTATCTTTAGCGTCTCAGGAATACTGGGCTGACTTACAAGGTTACTCTCAAAAACCACTGATCCAACAGAACGGAAGCCTGTGGTTTGGTGACCCAACACTAAACTCTCAAGAAGGTGGCATTTCTGCAGCGCAAGATGTGATGGAACAACTGCATATTCCATTTACAAGGATGGACGCCGCAGCCATCGAGGCCAAGTTTCCATTTAAGAACATTCCGCAAGACTATGAAGGCTTCTTTCAGGCCAACGGAGGCATTATCAATTTGAAAGCGACGCAAGAGGCCGCGTTTGATGCTGCCCTGGCTACCGGAAATGTTGAGATCCACGAATACGAACCTTCGATTAACATCCAAGAGGACGGAAACGGCGTCATAGTGACGACAAAATTGAAAGACTATAAGGCTGCAAAACTGGCGATCTGCGCAGGAGCGTATGTCAATGAGACGCTCAAACCCCTTGGGTTGTCGTTAGGGATCGACATTTGGCAGATGTCCTCGGCTTATTTTGCAAAGACTGATCCGAAAGTGAAATTACCCACTTGGTTCGTCTTCCAGAAACCAAGTGAAAAAGCATTATTCTACGGTTTTCCAGAAGTTGATTGGGCACACCCCGGATACATTCGCGTTGCAACAGATTTTCCGGATGCGGTATTGTCGAACCCCAGCCAACGCATGTATTCACCAAGCCTAAAGAGCCTGAATTTGGACGCACAATGGGTCGCCGATCACATGGAGGGTTTGGATCCCACCCCTCGGTTCACGGCAACTTGTCTAATCGCTTTGCCCAAGAAAAAAAACCGTGAGCTGTTGCTCGATTATACGCCTGCTTGGGGCTCAAAGCATACCAATATCGTAACCTATACGGCCGGCTGGGCAGGAAAATACATTCCAATTATAGGCGACATGATCGTGCGAATGTTGGCACAGCCCACAGATACTTTGGAATACGGTAACGTCAGCATCCTCTTAAATAATTTCGCGATCGACTGGATAAACGACTCTAATAAATGAACCAAATTACAAAATAGCATACCTGATTTTTTTAACGCGGAGAGACATCATGGCACAAAACTACTCTATTTTCGGTGCTGGCCCGGCTGGGCTTTATACGGCTTGGCGCCTAATAAAGGACGGCAAGCTTGGGGTTGGTGACAAGGTTAACCTGTATGAATGGGCTACCTATGATTTTGAAGGCACCGGAGAACATCGCCAACCCGCTGGCCGTATCTGTTCGCACCACTACAAAGACGATCTATCATCAACCTATATCGAAATTGGTGGCATGCGTTTCATCGAATGGGACGGACATCAGTTTGAAATTGATAAGGGAGTCGAAATCCCTGCCAAAGGGCATCGTCTTGTTACAACAGCAATCCAGCAAGTCGGGCTAAGCGGAGACATTGTGGATTTTTTAACAACCGACAACCCACTGTACTATTTACGCGGCGAACACTTTTACGAAAAAGATTTGGGATCAGGCCCAAACGACGTCAAAGCACCCTATAAAACCCCCGGCAATAATGCCGCCCCACCCACAAAATTAACCACCGACATATCCGATCTGATCACAGGAACCGCACCACTTGTCACACGTCAAGATCAATGCGCGTTTTATGCCCATGGGACATTACCAAGCAATTTTAACTCTTTTGTTTATCGAGGCGGTGAAAACGCAAGCAACGTTGGCTATTGGAACATTTTTTATGATCAGGCTGGCAATGAAGGCTTCAACTATGCGGCCGATGCTGGCGGATATAACTCCAACGTTATAAATTGGAATGCAGCCAACGCCGCGATTTACAATGGTGAATTTGCGCCCGGAGGAACCTTTAAAACCATTTCAGGTGGTTATTCCCGACTATTTTCCGAACTATACAATAAGACAGTTGCAGCGGCGGCCGAAAACGGTGTGAACTTCATATTGTCTCAAGGCACGAGATTGCATTCCATTTGGACCGAGGGCGACGATATTTGCTACCGTTTGGCGACTGCCAGTGATGCAAACAAGGCTAAAGGCGAAACGCTTAAAACAGACGTTGCTTTCCTTGCAATGCCCCCGGAATCGGTTGATATCGTGGCTCAGGCGACACGGTACGAAAATGTACCTGGCCGAACCGATTTCCTGAACAACTCGAAGGTTGCCAATTACCTAGAGGCCGTGATTGAACAGCCATCATACAAAGTAGCAATGTTTTTTGATACGCCTTGGTGGGAGGATTCGAAATATCCGCCAAAACTCGTGTCTGACGGTCAAACTGAAAGTGTTTTTGGCCCGACTATCACTGATTTACCACTTCGCCAGGTTTACTATTTCGGTAATAATGCGCAGCCACACTATAGCGGCGAAGCTGTTTATGGGCTTCTGGCCTCTTATGATGACGAACGATTTGTCGGCTTTTGGAGAGGTTTAGAACTACCGACAGATGTTCTGCGTGAAACCGCAGTGTCCCGTGATCTTCAACCGCTACAAGGGGGGCGTGATGCGCCCGTTGAGATGGAGCGGATGCTACTGCTTCAACTTGCCAAACTGCATTATGGCGATCCTGACGCGGCACATTCAATTCCGACGCCCAAAGCCACTGCATTTATGGATTGGGGACTTAACCCTTTTGGCGCGGGTTATCACGCGTGGGCACCTCATTACGACATCGGTGACGTCATGCAAACATTACGCGCGCCGGCTAAATTGGCAGGCGTAAACTGTGCCCAAGTATACTTAATTGGGTCGGCCTATTCCAATGATCAGGCTTGGGTCGAGGGCGCTTTTTGCACAGCAGAATCCGTCTTAGTTGATTTTCTGAAGTTGGAACCGCTCATCGATACCACTGTTTACAAACTTATCTGCAGCTAAAATTTTTAAATAAAAGGATGACGAAAATGATAGATGTACTAACGAAGTTAACCCCCGAGATTCTCAAGGAACCCGCTGACTATGGCGTTCTTTCGATGTTAAAAGGAACGTGAGTGAATGACAACCCACACGAGAAGGAAACCACCCGGTTCTTCACGCAGAAACGGGAAGGAATTTGTTAAGCTGCTATATGAACAGATTTAGCACTTCCAATTCCATTTTGGCACCGATGGCAGCATGAAAAGATGGCCCAATATTCAGATCAATACTTTAAGACAAAAAGTTTCCGATAAGGCTGCATAGCTCTATGAATTTGAGACTAACTAGGGTCTTGTCAATCAGTTAGGCGATGCTAGTTAGTCTTAGACGTTCATTTACTTCAAAGGTACACCGAAGTCTTCCATGCATCCTGATTATTAGATCGTCAACAAAAATTGTCGATGGTACATACACTTAGATAGGATATTCAATGCTCGAAATTAAATATGATCAAGTTGAGACCCGTTGGGCTTCTGATGTGGCAATCATCGGTGCAGGTATATCCGGTCTGTATTGCGCATGGCGACTATTAGAGGCCAACCAAGACGTAACAGTCACAATTGTTGAACGATTAGACCGCACAGGAGGACGGCTCGACAGTGATCTCGTGGAGATATCGCCAGACGAATTTGTCCGTGAGGAACAAGGCGGGATGAGATTCAATTTTGGAATGACGGAGTTGATGACGCTAAACGCAGCACTGGGGCTATGCGACGAAATTGTGCCATTTCCAATGGCATCACCTGATAATCCGAACCGGTTTGCTCTTCGTGGGCACAACTTCACACTGCAGGACGCCGTCGACAGTGACCAAATGATTTGGAGCGATATCTATAACCTCAAGCCCGAGGAAATCGGGTTAAGTCCAACGGATCTTGTAACGGCGGCTTACCGCAATGTGCTCTATGAGAATGGCATTGAATATAAACCGGGTGTCAGTCCTGACGAATGGACCAAATTCCGCGAGACCTACACATGGAAAGATAAAATCATAAATGAATGGCAGATGTGGGGGCTGTTGCGCGACATGGGTTATTCCGAAGAATGTATCCAGATGTTGTCCGAGACAATTGGATTTGCTGGACCATTTAAGTCACTCGCCAATGCTGGTGATGCTTTTCAAATTCTCGCTGACTTTCCTAAAGATCCACAGTATTTCACATTTCGACGAGGATTTAGCACGCTGCCCAACGCCATTGCCAAACGCTTGATTGATAACCATAAAGGACGTGTTCAGATCGTTCTTAGTGCCAATGTCAACTCTATAACGCGGGAAGGTGATGGCTTTGATTTGCAGATCACTAAGGCGAAGAAACCAATAAACGCACGGCCTGTCATGATCGGGCAATCGACACATAAAACCCTGTCCGCAAAGCAGGTCGTCATGGCGACCGCATCTCAGGGGTCTCAAGATTTATTCACCCGTTCGCCTGCCTTGCGGGATGGACCTCAAGCAAAAAAACTGTGGGATGCTCTTCATGCCTCATTGGGAATGAAGCTGATGAAAATCAATCTCTATTTCATGCGACCTTGGTGGCATGACGCAATGACCGCACGTAAACCAGTAAAATTTGGCCCCAACTTTTCTAACCTGCCAGTTAATGCTGTCTACCCGTTTTATGCATTGCCGAAAGACCAAAGTGAAAGTACACCGGAACTGCCAGAGATCCGCGATGAGGCACCTGCGGCGCTTACGATTTATTGCGACTTTGACAACACCAATTTTTGGCATGGATTGCAAAATGTCGGTGTCATGTTCACCTCCGCACTACAGGATCGCGAGAGTCATAAATCGCCCCAAGTTATATATCCCGCATCTCAAATGGTTGTTGCCGAGGCTCGCAAGCAAATAGCGCAATTATTTGGAACCAATAACGTACCCGAGCCTGTGCTGACTAGCTACCGGCTATGGGACGGGCAAGAAGATTTCGAATTTGCTTACCATCAATGGCGTATGAATGCCCGAGACTCCGAAATACGCGCATACCTCGCCAATCCGCTGGACGGAATTTACGTCTGCAACGAGGCTTTTTCGGATATGCATGGCTGGGTCAATGGCTCGCTTAGGTCTACCAACTTGGCATTGGAAAAATTGGGGGAAGTCATGTTCGAAAAGGCGATCAAGCCTCTTGCGAATAAAGCCTGTAAACAACCAGACACCAAGACCATACTGGGTGTCTCTGTTGCGCGCGTCACTGGCCTGTGGGGAGGGTAGACTATACTTGATTATATCCATGGTTATTTAGTCCCGCAAAAGACAAACTGTCAAAGAAGGGAATTGAAACTGTCCCGTCATATCTCAACAAGCGACTGGCAGAAATCTGCGTTGGTCACGTATTTGCCATTCCTGGCGACTACATTGCACAGTACGTAGGGACATTAGACGAACCCAAGCAAAATGCCGGGCTGGTGCGCATTCATCCCAATAACCAAGTCTCGGCAATCTATACTACCAAGGGGTACGCACGCTCTTGCAAAGGTCCCGTGGGGTGTGCGGCGTTTACTTATGACGTTGGAGCATTGAATGCAGTTAAGGCTTTGGGCGGTGTATATGTTGATAGCGTGCCCATCGTCATTATTAACGGTACCCGCTCTAAAAACTTACTCAAACCTGCTCATCAAGTTTGAAGGTTATTTCTGCATTCATCGATGCTGGTTGCGCTTACTAATACCCATGAGTTTAAGCACAAAGCTACCAATTTAGTTGTAACAGAAAAGTATACAATTGCCGACGTCTGTGGGGCTATAGATGTCTCATCTTCAGCAATAAGAAAATGGGCAAAAAAACTTGAACAAGAAAAATCGGGAAAAACGCCAAGGGCTAAGGCGATAACATCTGAACAGCAATAAATTCAGTTACTTAGAGCCAGAATTAAACACTTAAAAATGGAAACAGATACAGTAAAAATGCCACGCTCTGTTCAGCACAGACTTGCTGATAAATGCAAACAGATACATATTCTGCAACAGAGCTATTCAACACGAATATTGTCTGAGGTGTTGTCAGTCTCACTAAGTAGCTATGATAATTTCGAATCAAATCAACAACGCATTGATCTTGAACGTATAAGACGTAGAGCCGAATTCATCAAAATACACGCAAATAGCCGAGGTTGGGATTGGCCGTATGCAATCTGAGATCGCAGCGCGGTGCTGATCAAGATGAAGCGTTGCCTGACCCCGACCTGCTCAGCTCGCCAAAAAGACCGGGGCAGAGTATTGCGCAATAGTTTTATGGGCGAAATTAATACTATCCATTTTGCACATTGGTAATGCTCAAATGACAACACCGTCAATAGTAAATTCGGTGGTCACTCACGACGCATCGCATGCATAAACGCTTACAAATCTTCAAGTCGGCGAAGCGTATTGCACTGGTAGTGAGGCCACTTGGTTTTCGTACCATCTACACCGTACTGGAACTCAAAATGGATCCGCTGCTCATACTGTAGCTGGTCTACAATCTTGCCGCTTTGCTTGTCCTTAACCTTAGAGATCCACACCCGCACTTCTATGTCAAAAATCTTAGCGTAACGATCGACGGCGACGTTGTTAAGAGAGCCCCCTTGAAGACCTGTCGAATTGGGCGGGTTGGTGTTGAGCGTAAAGTGGTCGTGGCTAATAATATCGAGCCCCTTGTTGGCGTCGACAAGCTTGAGGTTGGGCTGCACGCAGTAGGGAAACAGAGGATCGGTAACTACTGTGCCGCTGCTGCAATTAAGCTGCTGCGTTGCGTTGAATATACGCTTCATGTATGCCTCGCCGCTGTTAGGGTCAAGAGTTCCGGCGGGAAAGCCATCCTTGGGCTGGACACCCTGATAAACCGAGTAACTTGCTATGTCTGGCTTCACACGCGTGTTATTGGTGGCCTTTCGCAACTTTTCTGCTGTGTAGCCCATAGTTTTATCAAAGGCAACGGACTTCTCATCCCAAAGATCCGCAATAACAGGTGCCCCTGGTATGTCCTTATAAGGGATGCCTATATTGGGATCAAGGGGCTGGCTTCCAAATAACTGAACGGCGTTACCATGGGGAATGCTTCCTTGTCGAGAAATGGAATATGGCGGAATAAACTGTGGCCCTTGAGCCCCTTCGGCGAGTGTTGGGAATGTAAAGTTATCCTTCACGTCTTTTAAACTGGCTTTACGGGAGAAAAGACACGCAGGGGTATCGTATGGGCTCGCGCCATGGTGGGTCCACACGCCAATCCATAGGTATTGCCCCATCTCGAAGTGTTGCTCGACGCCGTTTCGGTCGCAAATGCTGGTCTCATAATTGACGGCACCATTGAACTGCTCATTGGAGCCAAGGCGATTTCGTACCGGGCTTGTTTTTTTACGGAACTCGAGCTTCTCCGTGTATTCTTGAGTCTTGAAGAGGAAGGTACCAAACTGTTGCTCGGATGTTGAACCAGGGGCGGGCAAAATTGTGGTGTGGATGCCGTAGATTCCGGGTGCGTTCACCCACGTGCCGTCGAGTTGGCCAAGAACGCCGTGTTGAGCTTCAGTTGGAGGATTGTCAGGGGCAAATGGTGGGTACTCAGGTAGGGTGAAGGCAGGGTTGCGAAAGGTACTCATTATAATATCTCCTGGGTCGAACTACTGGGTCAAACTGCTGAGTCTCCGTCAGCAGCATATGGGCCGTAAATCTGACCAGAAAAAGAGTCCGACATAGCCCTGTCAAAATTGAATATTACATCTTATTACACTTAAAAAGGCAGGCAGTCAGACAATTAACAATACATGTATGGATGCTCCCGTGATGCCCATGTAGCACTGCCAATTTGTGCTGATTTTCAGCACAAACTGCGTTTTTAATCTTATATTACCGCTTGTCTGTTGTGTTGAAAGTAGTCTAAAGTAGCCCTCTTTTTCAGATCCGGGCTGACATATTTTTAGGTTCTTTATCAGTGTTGGTTAATCAACACGGGCCTTTGATAAACTTAGTACCTTATCGCCTAAAAGTACACCTGCTCGGATTATTATCCTTGTCTTAGATTACATCCATGTAATTGATCCTACAGACCAGCAGGGCTGTTTCTGTTTATTACGGATAAACAGGCTGGACAACCATAGGTTGTCACAAGAGTGAGAAACAAAGATGTTTCTCACTTAAACGCGTCAGATTAACTATGGGTTTGGACACCAGCAACGCTGCCCAGAGAAATGATGCTCACCATACGACATAACACAAAACCACAACCTGGATTTTGTGTTATGTCGTGGGCAAGTAGCTTGATTAGCGACAGTGTCTGGCAAGGTTTATGCTGTGACGAGTCGCTAATATTAACAATTTTTTCGCCTATGTTTTGTGCAACAAGGCTTTGATCCTCTGACGCCACACTGATTTAAGTAGTTAAATCGGCAATATTCGATACGTTGTCATATACTTTGTTAACCACATTTTGCGATTCTCTGGTCTCATCAACACATAATTCACCATCAATTTTTCCCTGCGCCATGGATTTAGACCATTTAAGCAGGGTGTCTTGGATCTCAGTGACCGAGAATTTAATTTGGGTAGTTGCGTCGTGGTTTCGGCTCGACAGGGTCCTCACTTAATCTGCTACAACAGAAATCCTCGTCCATGTTCACCTGCCCTCGCCGCTTCAATAGCCGCATTTAAGGCCAGTAAGTTTGTTTGAACCGCAATACTTTGGATCTCTTGCATAATATCACCAATTCTTTTGGTTTCTTCGGCCAACCCTGCCGCTGAATTGGCTGAATTAGCCACATCCACTGCCAGCGCCGCAACCTTGTTCATCGTATTGGACATGACATTTGTGGCTTGACGGCAATCCTGGTGAACAGAGATCACCTTGGCCGCAATATGGGTGGTGTTTTGTGCCGCATTACCAAGACTTGTGACCCTTTCTTCCACGGCTGTGGCAACTTGATGCAACTGCTGGGTTTTATTTTCAACACGGGTTTTAGTGGCCCCCACAGCTAACATCAGTGATTTTGCATTAGAATCAAGGAAAGCGGTATTGCCCACCGCCTAACAGGGTGTTTATTTTACCCTCTAGCATCTTTACGGTAAAATCCAATGGCACGTTACCCATACAATTATTGACTCTCTTATTGCCTGATATTGATTATGATGCTTGTTTCACCCCACGTTGCATAGCCTGAATGACAATAATTCAGGCTGTTTTTTTGGCTCATTACTAAAATAGCCAATGTGCCTGTCCACCCTAAGAAAAACCCGCGAAAAAAGCCTATATTTAAAACTTGATAACAGACTAATTTCATTGAACTTACTCTGCAAGACAACCTAATTATGGTATAAAGACCGGATTGATTAATTCAGTGGGTAAATCGTGGTTGGTTGCAACAAACAGACTACCAAGAACAGCAATATATTATTTATATATTTCCCCTTTTTTAGCCTGCTATACCTAGCCTGAAAAAAGCTAAATTACCACCTTGGAATATGATGCAAAAATTTGAATACAGCACCAGTGAGTATCGAGTGAAAATCCTCAAAAAACTGTTTATTCCCCTGGCCCTATTTGCCCTGGCCGGTATCTACTTCGCGTGGATATTCAGTCACTTTGAGCCGAGCTATTTATTTAATTTGCTGCAAAACAGTATGATAATTTTAGGCCCATTGGCGTTGTTGGCAGCAGCTTGCATATCCCTGCAGTTCTGGCTTAATGCCTTTAAACAAAAACGTTTACCTAGTCTGTATATTAATGATAAATACATAATGTTGCTTGACGGGGCGATTGAAGAAAGGGTCTGTTTTGATAACATGCACAGTATTCGTTTGTGTAAACCCGGTGGACGCAAAGAGTCCATTCAAATCCTGCTAAATGGCGGACAAACCATTAACATCAGCGCTGACCTACCGATTGAGTCCATCAAGCAGTATCTCAATAAAACACAACATTGCACGTTATAAACCTGAGAATAGATGAATTAAATGATTTAATTCATCTATTCATTTACTGACCTGCGTAGTCATCATGGCGCTATCGCAGGTGCAAGCAAATACTTGAGAGTGGCGATTTGAAAACACCAGTACAACCAACTAATGAACTTCAACGTCTAGACGCCCTCTATTCACTTAATATTCTTGATTCTGCGCCAGAAGAAAGATTCGACTGTATTACCCGCTTAGCCAGCCGAATATTCGACTGCCCCCATGCAACTATTAGCCTGGTAGACAAAAACAGACTATGGTTTAAATCTTCCGTGCAACTGGATGTAAGGGAAATCCCTAGGAATATTTCTATTTGCGCTCATACAATTTTAAATAGCAAAACCTTAGTTATAGCCGATACTTGGGAGCATCCGGATTTCGCTAACCACCCTATGGTGACAGGTGCACCCAATATCCGTTTCTATGCAGGGGTACCATTGAAGGTCAATAATGCTTACAACGTCGCAACCCTGTGTATTATCGATAGCTATCCACGGACCTTTAATCAAGCGGATATAGCAATCCTTGAAGATCTAGCCAGAATAGTTGAATCTGAGCTGCAAAGTCAGGCAGTTCAAGACATCACCTCGTCACTGCTCAAATCCCAACAACAACTACAGAAAAACGAGAAAATCAGCCGGATCCGTAATACGATTTTAGAATTAATCGTCAACTCATCCACTATTTCACCCATATTAAATACCATAGTCAAAAGTGTTGAATTGGAATATAAGGGTAACCAGTGCAGTATCTTGCTGCTTGATAGTAGCAAAAAATGTATCACTATGGGTGCCGCCCCCTCCTTACCCTCTTTTTACAATGAAGCCATTGAAGGTCTTGAGATTGGCATAGGCCAAGGATCCTGTGGCACGGCTATGTTCACTGGCGAACGGGTAGTAGCACAAGACATAATAACCCATCCTTACTGGGTTGAGTTCAAAGAGCTTGCCACTAAGGCCCACTTAAGATCATGCTGGTCGCAACCCATCAAAAGCTCAGACGGGGAAGTATTAGGATCGTTTGCGATCTATAAACGGAAACCGGCTATCCCTTCGGTTAACGAAATTAAATTAATCGAACAATTTGCCCATTTAGCCAGTATTGCCATTGAACGACAAAAAAGTAGTGATCTGATTTGGCGTCAAGCCAATTTTGACACTCTGACAGATTTACCCAATCGTAATATTATGGGTGAACATCTTAGACATGCCATTAGCGTTGCCCATAGAGACAATACTCAATTAGCTTTGATGTTTCTCGATCTGGATAATTTTAAAGATATCAACGACACTTTAGGCCATAGCGTAGGTGATGATTTATTGGTCGAATGTGCCCGACGCATAGAAAAAAGTTTGCGGAAAAATGACATAGTGGCTCGCCTGGGGGGCGATGAATTTGTGATCATCATCACCAACATTCATGATTTCAGCGGTATAGAACACACTGTGCAAAAAATCCTTAAGATACTGGCGACACCCTACTTATTGCAGAACGAAGTCGTGCACAGTTCAGCCAGTATCGGCATTACTACCTACCCCGCTGACGGTAGAGAAGTGTCCATCTTGTTAAGAAATGCCGACCAAGCTATGTATGCAGCTAAATCCATAGGCAAAAACAACTATCACTACTACACCCAAAGCATGCGCCAAGCTGCAATCAAAAGAATGAGGTTAATTAATGACTTACGATTTGCTCTCGATAATGAGCAATTTTTTATGCTATATCAGCCCATAGTGGATTTACAGACCGGGGCCATTTATAAAGCAGAAGCATTGCTTCGCTGGCAGCACCCTACCCGAGGCCTCATTGGCCCCAGTGAATTTATACCATTAGCTGAAGAAACGGGTCTTATTATTGACATCAGTAACTGGGTGCTTAACCAGGTCTGTAACAAGGTTAAATTATGGCGTAATCAGTTTTGCCCCAACTTACAAATCAGTATCAATACCTCACCTATCCATTACTCCGACAAAGAACGCTGTATCACTCAATGGCTCGATGTATTGCTCACATCTCAAACACCGCCAGACGCAATTCTATTAGAGATCACCGAAAGCCTGCTGATGAACTCCACCGAACATGTCTCCGATAAGTTGTTTAAATTTAGCCAGGCGGGCGTGGACATCGCGCTGGATGATTTTGGTACCGGCTTTTCCTCCATTTCTTATTTAAAAAAATACCCAACAGATTACCTTAAAATCGATCAGAGTTTTGTGCATTCCATGACCCAAGTCAACAACGACAAAGTATTGTGTGAAGCGATTATTGTGATGGCTAAAAAACTGGGTATTAAAGTGATAGCTGAAGGGGTAGAAACTCCAGAGCAACAGAAAATTTTAGAAGATATGGGCTGTGATTTCGCCCAGGGCTATCTGTTCTCCTATCCGTTAACAGCAGAACAGTTCACCGCTCAGCTTGATAAGAACAGTTAGCAAGCTGTGGTGGTAAACCACATCCACTGGCACTGATAACTGAAGCATGCACCGCCATAATTATTTAAGCCTTTATGGCCACAATAAACCCGACGTTATATTTCTCTATTTTGGCATGTTCACCTTATTCGTTAGCATTTTTTGATCTTGCTGATGTCAACCCTTTGTAAGCACCATACTCAGACATATATGGACGCTCCCGTGATGTCAAAGTACCACTTGCCCCTTCGCGCTGATTTTCAGCATCAATGACGTTTTAAATCCCACCATACACAGACATATATGGACGCTCCCGTGATGTCAACGTACTACTTGTCCCTTCTTGCTGTTTTCAGCATGAATGACGTTTTTAATCTTGTATTACCATTCCCATACATAGACACCCATTCCAATTTGCCTAAAAACCGACCTTGTTCTAGGCTTAAATTAGCATTCCCATACATAGACACCCATTCCAATTTGCCTAAAAACCGACCTTGTTCTAGGCTTAAATTAGTATATAAAAACCATGGAAGCTGACTCATGCCTCAAGCTCGTAAAAATCAAATTAGTTTGATCGACACGCCTTACTATCACTGCGTTTCACGCTGTGTACGGCGTTCATTTTTGTGTGGAACTGACTCCTATTCCGGGCAAAGTTTTGAGCATAGGCGGGCTTGGGTTGAAGACAGGTTGTTATTTTTGTCCAGCGTGTTTGCTATCGATGTGTGTGCTTACGCGGTCATGAGTAATCATACGCATGTGGTGGT
>JBKEFM010000047.1:0-22888 GCA_046709505.1 Paraglaciecola sp.
CAACAAAACCTGAAGCGAACAGCCAAATGGCTGCAGGCATTGGTACTGGTACCGCATTAACATCGCCCGACTTCAATGCCCACGCTGCTAGTGAATCGGCAGTACTGCTGTAAGACGTCTCGCCAGTATTCATATCGAACGTGTAATTCGAATAATATGTACTCCAAAATCCATACTTCGTGGAAGTCCAGAAACCGTTTCCATATCCATTATTTGTTGGTATTGCGAAGGTAAACGGGCCGTTATTTGATAAAGAACCCGCCGTGTTACCCAATACATTGTAAAACAGGTTTCCCATCTCTGACCCCGTACAACCGTATCCGTCTGAGTAATGATTTAAGTCATTATTCGTATCTGTATTTGAGCAGCTCGCATCAACGCGAGCGAAGTTTTCGGGCAATCTCCAACCTGTAACACCGGCAACATCCAGACCACTTATCCATTCAACAGCCCCTACCATGCTCACAGCAACGTTACTCGCGTCCAGCCAAGTTAAGTCAGCCACATCATCATAATATGCCTGATAATCCGTTCCACCGGGTGTGTCTGCTAAACGACCCAGTAATGAAGCGTCGGCACTAAAAGAAACCACTGCTAGACAGGTGCACGCAGCACCTAATATTGATTTATAAACCATTACCGCTTCCTCTATTTGATAAACGACTTGTCTCGACGACAAAAGATTATTACTTCTAAACAATATATAGCACGAATACAAAGCACGAATAGTGCTTTGCGTGAACAGAGATTACCAATTAAAATCATTGAACCACTCTAAGTGGAAGCAAACCAGTAATAGTAAAAAATTTGTCCAGTTTCTAATAAGTTACAGGACATATTTGTTAGCAGGTATTTTTATTAATTCAATAATTTACGTTAACAGGTTGGTACTGAGTGTACATTAGCCAATAGTATAAGAGTCAGGCTTGAATCGGCCCGGTATATACCCAAAATAATTGAAGTTGCAGATAGGCGGCAGAGGAAATCAGCCCCATGAACTTATAAAAAAAGGGGGCAAGTCATTTGTTCATTAAAACTTTTGATGTATGTTCAGACCGCAACGAATAGAATACGAAAATAGTAGATAGTCAATAAAAGGCCGCACGTCATCTAATAAAATACCTCGATATTTGTATACCGCTTAATTCGTATTAGCATGCAATTTTACTTATTTAGGATTTATTTTATTAGATAACAAAGTGTACTAGAAGGCGATTATGATGGATTTAAAATGGGACACTTAAAAAGAAAGGGGAGAAGCATTTTATTGAAGTGTACTGTTTGAATTTTTATATTAACATAGCAGGGCGGTCATTCTTCTTATCTTTATAAAAAACAGAATACAGGGTGAGGATGAATACCCTTTGCGTATTGGTTAAATCAGGCAAACTGTTTCGCCGTGATCTGCGTAATTAATGATACTTTCAGTAATTTTTTATGATGCCCCCCTTGTAATTAGCCAGTAACCGACGCATATCTATTGTCTATTAAGGTAAAAAATTCAGTTTACTTTCTGTCAAAAGGAGACATACATGACCAAAATCGATATAGGCATCAATGAATCGAATAGACTTAAGATTGCTGAGGGTTTAAAAGGATTGTTAGCAGACTCTTATACCCTGTATTTACAAACTCACAATTTCCACTGGAACGTAACCGGTCCACATTTTCGCGAATTGCACCTAATGTTTGAAGAGCAGTACACTGAACTGGCTGTTGCTGTGGACGATGTCGCTGAACGCATCCGAACTCTTGATGTGGCTGCGCCAGCTACTTATAAAGAGTTTGCAAAACTGAGTTCGATAAAAGAAGTCGATGGCGTACCGGAAGCTTCGGAAATGGTTGATATCTTAACTAAAGGCCACGAGCAGGTCGTCAGAACTTCTCGTGAGGTACTTAAGCTGGCCCAAGAGGCAGACGATGAATCAACTGCGGCTCTGGTTTCAGATCGCATGCGTTTACATGAAAAAACGTCCTGGATGTTGCGGGCCACCCGCAAGTAGCAGCGTAAATATAGCCCCTTGGATATCTTGTCTCGTTCTAAGATCATTTGTGACAGGGTAGGGTGCAACCATCCAAAATACCAAGAGCTAAAGGAATACCCGTCACCGTTGAAGCTGCAACTTCAACGGTGACAGGAATACTTAATTTGTGCTCATCTGATAAAAAAACACCCCTTGAATTACACTTTAATATGTCCCCTGCCGACATGTGGCAGGATGCTAGAACAACAGTCTATTAACAGTCACGGCCCATTTTGTCTTTGCCGTCTTTGCACGAATCTTCCATGCTATTTTCAACACCGGTTTTCATATCTATGGCCTTGCCTTTGGCTTTTTCATAAACGTCTACCGTAGATTTTTTGGCATCTTCATAAGCAGCAGCTCCAGAGGATTTTGCATCTTCATAAGCAGCAGCTCCAGAGGATTTTGCATCTTCATAAGCAGCAGCTCCAGAGGATTTTGCATTTTCATAAGCGGCAGCGCCAGAAGTTTTTGCATCTTCATAAAGCTCCCCGGTTTTATCGCCTGCGTCTTGCAACTTCTCTTTGCTGATTTCTATGCCGGCATCTAACTTTTCACCGGCAGTTTGGTCTTTTTTATCTGTACATGCAGCCAATGATAACGAAGCGGCAAACAAAATTAGCGCTGTTTTAGTCAATGTATTTTTCATCTCGGTCTCTTGTGTTTAAGTGCTCGACAATTCAAGCAGTATATCTGGCTCTGGTTAGAACATTTGTTGTGTAAAAAAACCTGGCTCACAAAATAACAGCTTAATATTGGCTGCACATCTTAATGAGTGAACCTTGTTGTAAAGAATATAACCAATATTCGGTAAATGTCATGGCAATTATAAGCAAGAAGATATAAAGCCTTGCTGTTTAGCCATTGGCACTGAAAAATTGGCTTATAGGGCCTCCGAACTCGACTAATGGAATGTTATGCTAAATAGCAATTCCCCTTGTTCTACTGACAAACCTCTGTGAAGACAAATTAAACTGCTTCATTTCCTGTTAGCAAAATCACTTTAATATAAGGTTTAATATGGCATCTCCTTTTCCGGAGCACGATTTACCACCACCTAGCCCAGGCTATACGCTGGTTAGCCCCAGATCCTGTACAAGTAAGCAGGTATTATCATGGTTTACCGAAAGTATTCGTATATTTAAATTGGCACCCGGTGCCTGGATTGGTGCCATGGTGGTTTGGTTTATCATGATGCTCTTTCTTTCAATGATCCCCCTGATAGGATCATTTCTTAGCAGCATAGGCAATTATGTATTAATCGCTGGTTTAATGATTGGTGCTCAGGCAGTACATGATGGACATAAGTTTGAGGTAAAGTATTTATTTGCTGGGTTTGCGGCCCATTTACCAAAACTGATTTTTTTGTCGGTTATCGCAACGGTGATCAGCGCTTTGGTTATGTGGCTAACAATTGGCCCAATCTATCTGGACTTGTTGATGTCCGATAGTGGCACACTACCTTCGGGAACCAACATAATGGAGTTAAGCCTGTCTTTTTTGATTGCCATGGCATTACTCATTCCCTTGATGATGGCTTTATGGTTTGCACCTGTATTGATCGTGCTACAAAATTTGTCGGTATTAGAGGCGCTACGCATGAGTTTT
Source organism: Paraglaciecola sp. (assembly GCA_046709505.1). Lineage (GTDB taxonomy): Bacteria > Pseudomonadota > Gammaproteobacteria > Enterobacterales > Alteromonadaceae > Paraglaciecola. The sequence goes on from JBKEFM010000047.1 coordinate 3,633, forward strand.
AAAGGTTGTTTTATCAATACCCTGCCATTTTTGGTTTATGGTTTGATCACGCTGCCATTTTTTATTCTTGGTGTATTAACCTTAGGTTTAGGTTTACTGGTGATCATGCCCGTTATTTTCATTTCAATATTTGTTTCCTATCGTCAACTTTTTCTCATTGACGATGGTAGTGTAATAGCAGGTTAATGATCACTTTACAGACGAAAAAAAATAGCCTGAAATAAGGCCGTTTTTGGTGAAATTAAATTTAGCTATGAGCACTGAAACATTAGTAATAGGTCAAGCCATTACGTTTTGGTCTGATACCAGGCACGAAGAATTTTGCTGTATTAAAAAAGTTGTTGGGCATTTTTTTGATCATCCATTCAGCTTTTTTCAGGGCATTGTTCTAAACGATCACGGGTGATAACAATTTCTCCACCACAACTAATGGCGAATTAAAATCCTGCAACCTCAATTTATAATCGTTTTCCATTGTCTTCATTTCCTTGCGCAATTCACTTTTATCGTTAACTTTAACGATAAAAGTGAATGTTGTGTCAATCGTCATTGATATCGCCTTGACCAGCTCCGGCAATAAACGCCGAAGTGACCGTGATAACAGCTATATATTTAACAATTTTTAACATAATTATTCCTGTGGCTTAATTGGTTTAGTGTTTCAACGCGGCGGATTAAACAGCAAAGCTATCGCTTAATAAGTAATCATCCACATACGAGGGTCTTTTGCCCATATCCACTACCGGTGTTAAAAAATCAACTAATGCCACCTAAATGGTAAGTAATAATAGAGCCCTTAGGCTTTAGCTGTTAATATCTTGGCCCGATTTTCAGCATCCTGTAGGTTATTACATGTCAAAACTTTTCTTTAAAGGCCGCATTGACGCCCGGGAAAATTATCAGCGTTTTGGTTACAACACTAAACGTGAGAGCAAGCCCGGTACGGTTAATGCTCCACTGACCATCAGAGTCGAAAATGAAGAACGTAAGGCTGAAATAGAAGCCATACTGCTGGAAAATTCACTGTCGGCGAACATCCAACTCGATCCGCAACAAGCAGAAGATGTAGTCGAGCTCGAAGCAGTACTCAATAAACCTGTCACTCAAAAATTTGCCTTAACCCCCAAGCGTAACGATCTTTGTAGCTGTGGCAGTGGCCAAAAATACAAAAGGTGCTGTGGCCAATAACGACTTAAAGCTTCACCCAATGGCCGCCGGAACCTTTTTTAAGGGCAAATCATAGACAGCTGAGTATCTAAAAAGGCAGGGAACTAGCTCTTACTGCCGATTTACTTTATTTGAGACAATAGATACTTTTGAAGTCTTTTTCATGTCTGAACACGATAAAAATAATTTTTCTAACCAGCCTGAGATATCAGTCCAAAGATAAAGGTAGCGGTTATCCAGTTAGATTTATATTAACCATAAACTGAACATTTTTGCCTGACACAGGCTCGATAACCATTACTATCATTACAATAGAGCCAGCCAATCTCCTAATTCACTTTCCACAGTCTTACCGTGTTCGGTTAAAAACCCCAGAAATGTTTTTGCATCCCGATTCATGACCCGAGATATTGGAAAGCCAATGCTTTGGGCGCAAGCCCAACTGTGTTGATGATTACCTACATCGTAAGCAACATGGGCATCGCTGGAAAATACGACTTTCCAGTCCAGGGTGTCGGTCAGTTCAAGAATTCGCTGGCAATTAGGTGCACTGCCTAAGCGTGAATGGCTAAATGAACTGTTGTTTATTTCTAACAATACGTTGTTGTCTTTAGCTGCCCGGATCACTTCACTGTAATCAATGGGAAAATTAGGATTACCCGGATGGCCAATAATCTGGCACTGTCCTGTTTTTATCGTGGCTATCATCGCATGCGTATTAGTTGCCTGGTCACTTGGGGAAAAAACTGGTTCATGGAAACTGGCTATGGCAAAATCTAGAAATGGCAGTAGCCCCTTTGGTATGTCATGGCCGCCTGCAGGGGGCAGAATATTGGCTTCTATCCCTCGCAGTAAAGCGACCCCATCAACCACTCTGGGTAAAACATGACGATTGCCAAAATGCCATGGATGGGGGGAATCCGGCATTTTTGGACCATGTTCAGTGATAGAGAACATCTGCAATCCTTTGGCTTTAGCTTGTTGAAAATACTCATGCACAGTGCTGTAAGCATGGGTACTGGCGACTGTGTGTGCATGGGTATCGACTAATATGTTCATCAATCTCTCCAGTTTAAAATAGACTCTTGTATCTTATCAGTTTTACGGTTTTGTGAAACGCCCAATAAATTTTGTTTTATCGCCAAATAAAAGCAGCTCGCACTGCTACCTGTGCCCAAGCACCTCAAAATGCAGACATCACCTAGGTATAAACGTAATACTATTCGTGCACTAGCACCCGCGGGGCCTTGGGATTTACCCTGCCCCATAATCAGCCAGTTTGGGGCGTAACCGATAGCTTAAATGCACTGAACTGAATAATAATTTTGATGCTTTACTCGTTGAGTATTAACGCCTATTAAAGTACAACTCTTTATTGCAACGTGTCGAGGAGGCAAAAAATGCAGCAAAATACGCAACTCATATTTTTACCCTTTACGACAGAACTGGCGCCTTATTTCAAGCAAATCAACCGCCAATGGATAGAACAAATGTTCACTCTGGAAGTACTAGATGAGGCGATGCTTCACTTCCCCCAGAAGCACATTATCGATACGGGAGGGTATATCTGGTTTGCAAAACACCCGACCTTGGGAGTAATAGGTACCTGTGCCTTGATGCAACGTGAACCTGGTGAATACGAATTGACCAAGATGGCAGTGCTCGCCTGTGCACGAAATCTGAAAGTAGGCGAAAAACTACTGCAACATGTATTACAACAAATACCGAACATAGTCATAAAACAACTATTTTTGCTAACCAATAAAAAATGCCAAGCGGCTATTCATTTGTACCAAAAAAATGGTTTCTTACACAGTCCGAAAATCATGAGTGATTATGGCCACGCCTACGAACGCTGTGACGTGGCAATGTTTTATCCGCTTGTCAAACCCTCGCCTAGCTAACCAGAGATGTAGAGAGCTCTGCCTGTAAATATTACCGGCAATATGCTAATTTATTTAACAATGGCATAATGGCGAAGCCGCTTTTACTGGCACATTAAAAATATGCAGGCCTATCCAACTAAAATAGCGATTTTCTTGGCGGCTTATTAATCCAAAAAAAGACGAGAATATAAATGGATAAATTCATGCAAGCGGCCATAGACGAGGCAAAGTTGGGCCTGGCCGAAGGCGGTATTCCAATCGGTTCAGTCCTAGTTTACCAGGGCGAAATTATTGGCCGAGGGCACAATAGAAGGGTGCAAAGTGGTAGCCCTATATTGCACGGTGAAATGGATGCACTAAAAAATGCCGGACGACAACCTGCCCATGTTTATAAAAATTCAGTCATCTATACCACCCTTTCCCCCTGCTCTATGTGCAGTGGTACGATCCTGTTATACGGGATCCCCAAAGTGGTCATAGGCGAAAATCAGACTTTCACCGGCGAAGAAAACTGGTTGTCATCCAGGGGAGTCACACTGGAAGTATTGCAAAACACAGACTGTATTGAGTTAATGGGCAACTTTATTAGCGATAAACCTGAGTTATGGAACGAAGACATTGGCGAATGATTGTTTTGGCAAACATATAGTAAATAAATCAAACTAAAAGAATGATATTAATTACATAAAGATAAAAATATTTGACTTTCATGCGGCTCAGAACTAGTTTTATCTATGTTCTTACTATATGGATATAATTATGGATATGTCGTTTAAAGAAAAAAGCACCTGGATATCATTGCTCAGTACCCTAATAATTTTTGGCTATTATTTTATTAGCCTCATGGGTTTGACTGAATTACCTGACGCCCAGGCCAAAACGGCAGCTGGCCAACTTCTTATGCGGGCCGTTGTATTGAGTATCGTTGTAGAGATCATTTTTCAAGGAATGTTAGCTGCGATTAACCATCAGACTGCGTCTTCGGGAGGCGATGAGCGAGATAAATATTATCAGTACAAAGCGAGCAATATTGCTTATTCAATTTTAGTTATCGGAGTACTAATTACTCTGGGGAGAATATTGCTGTTAGAATTTAATCCAGGTTTTGATGACTACAATAGCCGTTTGAATATACCACTTTTGACTGCACATATTTTGATGTTCAGTTTTATTTTATCCGAGGCAACGCGATTTTCCTGCCCGCTTTATTATTACCGAAAAGGCACCTAAATGGCCGCTCTTCCCATCAAAAATAAAATCCGCGAGCTACGTTTTTTTGCCGACGAAATGACCCAAAAAGATCTGGCCGAATTGGTTGGCGTGACGCGCCAAACGATCATGGCTATCGAGAAATGTAAGTATTCACCTAGTCTTGAAGTAGCGTTTAAAATTGCCGAAGTCTTTGGTCAATCTATCGAAGAAGTGTTTCAATACCAAAGTTAGCAACCACTCACACACCAACAAAATAGCCACCCTGCGATTAGCTCTGGTGGCTTTTTTGATGCTAAAAACACCTCAGATGTAAATACTTACTTACTTTTCACCTATCCATTTTACCTGATACAGATCTCGTCTTCTATCTAGGTAATTACGCACTGAGCCCTCATTTTTAAGCTGCTTGAGTTTGTCAAAATCCAAGTCCACTATCAGTGTCATTTCAGTATTGGGGGTCGTTTCTGACACTATCGCATCGTGGGAGAAAGCAAAGTCAGAAGGCGAGAATACCGCTGTTTGCCCATATTGAATATCGACATTGTCGACCTTGGGCAGGTTGCCCACACTGCCTGCTATGGCCACATAACATTCGTTTTCGATAGCTCTGGCCTGAGCACATCTACGTACCCGTAAGTAGCCATTTTTGGTATCCGTCCAAAACGGTACAAACAGCACCTGAATATCCTGATCAGCCAGTAGGCGGCCCAATTCCGGAAATTCCACATCGTAGCAAATCAGTATCCCAATTTTGCCAAAATCTGTGTCGAACGCTCGTAACTTGCTACCCCCTTGCATGATCCAATCTTTCTTCTCATGGGGAGTAAGATGGAGTTTATGCTGACTGTCTATTTGCCCGTCCCGGTGGCATAAATAACTGATGTTATATAACTCGTCATCTTCAATAACAGGCATGGAACCGGCAATCACATTAATATTATAGGAAACGGCCAAACGGGACATTTCCGTCAATATTTCATCGGTATAAGCGGCCAAATTCCAAATCGCATCAATAGAGCTTTCAGCATGTTTAATGCCCATCAGAGGAGCATTAAAGAATTCCGGGAATAACGCCACATCACATTTATAGTCTGATAACGCATCGATAAAATATTCAACTTGCTGCAATAATTCAGGAATGTCAGTAAAGTAACGCATCTGCCATTGAATACAGCCAATTCTGGCCGTATTTCGGTGACCACCTAGTATTCCAGGTTTTTCCGCATTGTAATAGATATTATGCCACTGCAATAAAGTAGCATAACCCCGAGAGGCTTTATCTTCAGGAAAATAAGCTTTTAGGATTTGTTTAACTTCAAAGCCGTTGGATAACTGAAAAGTCAAAATAGGATCGTGTATATCTTTGGACTTAACCAGTTCAACATATTCATAGGGTGACATCTGATCGGCGTGTTTGGCGTAATTTGGAATACGGCCACCTGCCACTATGGATTTCAAATTAAGGTTTTTGCACACTTCCTTACGCGCTTCGTACAATCTTCTGCCTAAACGCAACCCCCTGTAGGCAGGAGAAACAAATAAATCAATACCGTATAACACATCACCTTTTGGATCGTGAGTGGAAAGATAAGCGTCACCGGTAATATCGTCATAGGTATGTTTATCACCAAACTGGTCGTAGTCGACAATAACAGAGATTGCCGCAGCAACGACTTTGCCTTTATCTTCGATACAAATCTGTCCTTCGGGAAAAACATTCAATTGTGCCTGAAAGTTTTTCAATGGCCATGCGCCACCTACCTGGGCGTAAACCACATCCATAAGTTCTTTTACATCAGCATAATCTTCAATTGTCAGATGTCTGAGCTCTAATATATGTTCAGGATCATCTACAGATGAAGAGGTTGAGCTATTTTTATCAGGCATAAGCGTAATTTTAAAACTCCGTAGTAAGAATTTTCCGGCTCCACAGGTTGGCGCCGGACCTTATTTTTTTGTGGCATTGTAGCCATGAATGTCAAAAGCATGATGGTTGCTCTCACTCACATCAATCACTTAGTACGTCTAAGTTTATGGGGCTGAGCTCCTTTGCCGCCTATCTGCAACTCCAATGACTTTAGGTATAGAACGCCATTACGCACAAATAGAATGTTTGTTACTTAGCTCAGGGTCAAGATGTAATTGTTCATCTTTTGATCTGAGTTAGCTGTGTTACCGTAGTTGTGAGTATGTTTTGAGGCCTGACTAAAATTTCGGTAATTCAGACCGCAGTGACGATGTTATGGTTTTTTGTTATATTTAGTTTCAGCATTATTACTGGTTACCTCAATATTGCCACTAACATCTAAGCGATTACCGGTGAATTAGGTTAACAAAGGTAAGCGCCACAATTTTCACATCTGACAAAGGCACTGTGACATAGCCTTGTGGATATTTGTTGATTATACTGCGCAACTTTACAGCGCATCAACTGAGTAATAATAGGTAATGATTGAGCAAGCAAAGTGGACAATTGAAGACGCAGAACGGGTATATGGCGTAAAACGTTGGGGCGCCGGTTACTTTGAAATCGGCGCGAATGGTAATTTAACAATCACGCCGGATCTTGCAAAGAAAAACATGCGTATTGATTTCAAAGCCGTCATCGATGAAATCAAAGAAGAGGGCATACAGTTTCCTGTTGTTATACGCTTTCACGATATATTGCGCTCGCAAGTTGCCAGTCTTAACCAAACCTTTATCAATACCATTGAAGAAGCTCAGTATCAGGGTAAGTATATGGGCGTGTACCCGGTTAAAGTTAACCAGATGCGTGAAGTGGTTGAAGAGATAGTCGATGCGGGTGCGCCATTCAATTATGGCCTTGAGGCGGGTTCCAAAGCCGAGCTGATCACTGTTATGGCTTACAATACCAATATTGACTCCTTGACCATCCTCAATGGCTACAAAGACGATGAATTTATGCGCCTGGCTTTATTGGGTAGAAAGCTTGGGCGTAAAATGATTGTGGTTATAGAGAAATACTCTGAATTGAGTCTCTTAGTCAATGCCGCCAAACAGTTGGATGTGATGCCCATTATCGGTTTACGCTCAAAAATGACCGTAAAAGGCCGGGGTAAGTGGGAAGGGTCAGGTGGCGATCGTGCCAAATTTGGCCTGACCACCAGTGAAATAATCTGTGCTGCCCGTTACCTGCAAAGCGAAGGTATGGGTGATTGTCTTAAATTACTGCATTTTCATATTGGCAGCCAGTTGACTGACATCCGCGCAGTGAAAGAAGCCGTCAATGAAGGCGGACGGATTTATGCCGAGTTACACCGTATGGGGTTTGCCCTGGAATACGTGGATGTAGGTGGCGGTCTGGGCATTGACTATGACGGCACAAAATCTACCAATGATTCATCACGTAATTACTCCATGGAAGAGTATGTAGCGGATGTGGTTTACGGTATGCGCGAGATGTGCGATCTGGAAAAGGTCCCCCATCCCACACTCGTATCCGAAAGTGGTCGCGCTATCACGGCTCATCATAGCTGTGTGGTCGCCCAGGTGGTGGGTGAAATTCGCGCTAATAGCGCAGAATTAGCCACAGACAAGACTGACTCAGAGCATATTTTCTTAAGTAATATTCGCGAACTGGCCGAAAGCGTCGATCAGGGAAATAACTTTCAGGAAATATTCAATGACGCCTCTCAATGGAAAGAACAGGCACTAAGTGCGTTTAAGTTAAGAGTCATTTCGTTAGAAGAGCTGGCGAAAATTGAAACTCTGTACTGGCAAATTATGGTCAAGTTACAACAACGCCTTAAAGACGCCGATTTTGTCCCTGAAGAGCTGCAAGAACTGGACTACAATTTGTCATCCCAATACCTGTGTAATTTTTCGGTCTTTCAATCAGCCGCAGATACCTGGGCCATTGACCAAGTTCTGCCTGTTGTACCACTGACCCGTATGAACGAAGAACCGACAATCAATTGCTCTTTGGTAGACATCACCTGTGACAGCGATGGCAAGCTTGACCAGTTTGTTGTGGATCACGGTATTTCTAATGTACTCCCTATGCCCCCCCTCAAACCCGGAGAAGATTACTACCTGGGCTTGTTCCTAACGGGTGCCTACCAGGACGTAATGGGCGATATGCATAATTTGTTTGGCCGATTAAACGAAGTACATATTTTTGGCGACGATGACGACCCCGAGGACTTCTATATTGAAGAAGTGGTTAAAGGCTCATCAGTACAGGATGTGTTATCGATTATGCAATATAACCCTGACGCCATGGCCCAATCTGTTAAGCGAATGATAGATCAGCATATAACCAGTGGAGAAATGAAACCTCGTGAAGGGGTCAAATGGACAGATTTTTATGAAGATTGCCTAAAAGGCTATACATACTTAAAAACCACTAAATAACGCCAAGGTTCACTCCTAACCACAGGCGCGACAAAAAGCCCGGTTCAATTGATATTTTAACCGGGCTTTTTAATGCTTTACCGTCAGAGGTATTCCCCCTGGCTGTGCTTACTATCCGACTCTTAAAACACAGCGAAAAGCTCAGCAACCGCACTTGCTGTAAAGGGCTTTTATGGCATACTTATCCTAAATCGTGCCGATGGATCTATCATGAACCCCACCCCAGACAATTCCCTTACCCACCCTGAGCTGGAGCAACTTGGACAAATTACGCCAGGGTTAGCACGACTGCGCCGCACCTTTACCAGCGGCCACACCCGAGACTATGCATGGCGACTCGGCCAATTGCAGCAGTTAAAGAAAATGCTTGTGGAGCAACAAAGCGATATTCAGGGGGCACTAAAAGCTGACCTCAATAAATGCCCGGCAGAAGCCTGGTCTAGTGAAATTGGCTTCCTTATTAGCGATATCGAACATACCACTAAACATTTAAAAAAGTGGATGCGGCGACGGAAGGTTTCCACTCCCCTATTTGCCCAGCCAGGCAATAGTTACCTGCTTCCAGAACCATTGGGGGTAGTGTTGATCATTGGCGCCTGGAACTATCCATTACAACTGGTGCTGGCACCTCTGCTTGTAGCCATCGCAGCGGGTAATTGTGCCATGCTAAAGCCCTCAGAATTAGCTGCCCATACTTCAGGTTTACTCGCAAGACTGATCCCCCAATATTTGGATGCCAGTGCCATTATGGTCGTTGAGGGGGCGGTAGAGGAAACCACAGCGTTACTCGCCCAGCAGTTTGACCATATATTTTATACCGGGGGCGAAACGGTGGGCAGAATTGTCATGGCCGCCGCCGCCAAGCATTTAACCCCTGTCACCCTGGAGCTGGGCGGCAAAAGCCCTTGTATAGTTCACAGTAGTGCCGACATTGAGGTTACCGCGGCGCGTATCGTCTGGAGCAAATGGATGAATGCAGGGCAAACCTGTGTCGCCCCAGACTATGTGCTGGTAGAGAAAAATCAGTCAAGTAAACTTATTGCCGCTATTCAGAAAAAACTGACAATATTTTATGGCCCATGCGTAAAAGACAGCGAAGATTATGGGCGCATTGTTAATCACCGGCACTTCTTGCGTTTGTCAGGTTATCTTCAGGGACAAAATATTGTGTGTGGCGGCGAAACCGATGAAGCAAACTTGTATATAGCACCAACTATAATACTTGACCCTGCGCTTGATGGACCACTTATGGAGCAGGAAATTTTCGGCCCGATTTTACCTATCGTCACCCTGGACGATATCAATCAGTCGATCCCTTTTGTCAACAAACGCAGCAAACCCCTGGCACTGTATGTATATACCCAGGACAAAGCATTCGAAAACGCAGTACTGCACAATACCAGCGCAGGCAGCATAGGCGTAAATGACGGATTTATGTTTATGGTAAATCCGAATTTGCCCTTTGGTGGCGTGGGTAACAGCGGTATGGGTAGCTATCACGGCCAATTTGGTTTTGATACCTTTAGCCATTTAAAAACGGTGATGAAACGCAGCTTCAAATTTGACAGCAGCTTACGCTATCCGCCCTACAGTAAATTCAAGTTAGCCATGCTGAAAAAGTTGTTATAAACGACAGTCGCATAATACTGACAGCATATTTAGCGGCGAGTCGGGCTTATAGCCTGGGAAAACGGCCCGTATAGGCTGTTTTTCACCCCGTTTTCAGCGTTATTTACCCCCATTGGCGATGCGTAACTTACGCTCATATTCATCAAAATAACTGTGCCAAAAATCTGCGGTAAATCCGTTAATCAGATTGGATTCTCCGTTCATTAACATGACATAACCAATATCTTGATCTGGGGCAAATGACACCGCCGCACGATAGCCCTTAACCCAGCCGCCGTGATAATTGAGTCTATGACCAGAAAAATCATACACCCGCCAACCTAATCCGTAATGGGCATCTTTGAGATATTTCTGCCAGTTTTTACGATGGAGTTCACCCGTGGTTTTCACCCGTGGCTGAGTGACTTCGTCCACAAGCTGCATACTGATAATATTAGGTTTTTCGCCTAATAATGCGCCGAGCCAAATGATCATATCTGAGCCACTGGCATTGACTCCCGCGGCCGGAGAATAACGGTAATAGTCTTCCTCCACATTTACGCTACGCCACTTATTCTTGGCGATGGCTACATGGGGCCTGGCCCAAGATTTTGCAGCTTGCAGGCCAACACTGCCTACGCTGGCATTTTTCATTCCCAGGGGTTTGAGTACTTCGTCTTCGAGCTGTTTTTTATAAGACGTGTTATGTAAACTGAAATGCTCTTCCAAAACGCCAAACAAGGTGTTTTGATAGGTATAACAGTCGCCAGGGGAACACAAAGGTTTCAACGACGCGAGCATATTAAGTACACGCTTGACCGGATAGTTGGCTTCAATCAAATTGTCGTAGGCATTAGGTGAAAAACCACTGGACTGGCCAATAAGGTGTTCAAGTTTTAGTTCTTTGGCATTGATAAAAGCAAACTGTGGCGCGAGTTGGGTCACTGGCGTTTGCCAATTGAATTGATTATTTTCAACCAGCTTAGCCATCAACATAGAGGTAAACGTTTTCGATACTGAGGCCAGGCGAAACACCGTTTGGGGATCAATAGCTCCCCCCGATTTGTGTGTTTTACCGTAAACCACTACCTGTGCCGGTTTACCTTTTTCAACCACCGCAAACAAATACCCGGGTATCTTTTGTTTGCTCGCCTTGCTCTTCACGCGCTGGGCAAAGTCATCAAGCCATTCATCAGCTGAGACAGGTATAGATGTGATGCTTAATATCAAAGCCCATACCAGGGATAACCACCAAATATTAAACAAGAACTGGCTCATACGTAATCAGAAAAAATCTCCACTTTATATACATTGGTTTAGTTTGTCGGCTGACAATAACTGCCTATTATCCGCTTTATGTTACCTGCTTATCAATAGCCAATTAATCTACGTGGCTATTGATAAGCAGGTAACATAGATATATACCCTAAGTTATTGGCGTTGCAGTTAGGCGGCAAAGGAACTCAGTCCCATGACTTTAGACATACTAACGGATTGAGGCGAGTAATAGCCGCCAACAATACTGCGGATGGAAGTTCAACGGAGATAGAGTTCCGTTTTCGACGTGTTCAGTCAAAAATATAGGTTACTATATTAGTTAACAGCCAATACGAAACAGCTAATATGTTTACTCTTGAGCAATTCCAGCAAGCTCGCTTATCTCGTGATCCGCGCTTCGATGGCTGCTTTTTTGTTGCCGTTAAGACGACAAAAATTTTTTGCCGGCCGATCTGTCCGGCAAATTTACCCCGAGAAAAAAATGTGGAGTACTTCGTTATTGCCCAACAAGCCATGGGAGCGGGCTACCGCCCCTGTTTACGTTGCCGGCCTGATAGTGCTCCGCAATCCTGCGCATGGCAAGGAGTCAACACCACAGTTGAGCGGGCGATTACATTATTGCGCGATAATTTACATCTGAGCATCCAGGACATCGCTGACAAACTTGGTATTACAGACCGATATTTACGCCAATTGTTTCACAAAAAATTGGCGATTAGCCCCAAAAAATATCAATTATATGAACAAGTATTGTTTGCTAAGCAGTTATTGCATCAAACCCAATTACCCATAGATCATATTGCACACGCCAGTGGGTTTGGTGACGCCAGACGTTTACAGTATAATATTAAACGCGTAACGCATTTAACGCCCAGACAAATACGCCGCACTCCAGGCGCTGACGAGCCAGTGCTAAGTTTAACGTTGGCTTATCGCCCCCCATACAATTGGCCACACCTTAGAGACTTTTTAGCGAAACGGGCGATCCCCTCTATGGAGCACATTACCCAAGACAGTTATGCCCGCAACTTTAGCTACAAGGGCTGTCATGGCTACTTTCACGCCTGGCATCTACCTGACAAACAACAGTTTTTGGTCAAACTAAGTTTGCAACACTTTGAGCACTTAAAACCGGTACTGCAAAATATCAAACGAATATTCGACCTTGATGCTGATACTACGTTGATTGAGCAGCAACTTAGCCACAGCGGCTTATCTGAGCTTATGCAGGTCTCCGGTATTCGCATTCCTGGCATCTGGGATACTTTTGAAGCGGGCTGCAGGGCGATCCTCGGTCAACAGATATCCGTGGGCGCGGCGATAAAATTAGTCACCAAACTGGTGGATACCCTTGGGCAACAATGTACTGAGAATCGACCGGCATTGATAAGTACTGACGAGAAGACTGTCACCCGTTATTTTCCAACGCCGGAAGAGGTGGCCAATAGCGATTTAACCTTTTTAGGCATGCCGCAGAGCCGACGCGCCACCTTACGCCGCTTTGCTGGGTATTATCAGCAACAATCACAAGATAGTCCCGATCAGTGGTGGACACTCAAAGGCATTGGTCCCTGGACTATTGCTTATGCGAAAATGCGTGGATTATCTGATCCAGACATCTGGCCGGGAACAGATTTAGTGATTAAAAAACAGCTGGCTATACACCCGATTGATACAGAAATAGCACGGCCCTGGCGCAGTTACTTAACGTTTACTTTATGGAGCATGGCATGACAACTCGCCACCTATTCATCGACTACCTCGACACCCCTAGCGGGTTACTGAAGATTTATGCCCACGACCAGGCCATAAATGCCATCACTTTTGTTGATCATCAGGAAGAAGATACGGCAGCCAGCGCTCTGACAGCCCAAGCCACATTACAACTAACAGAATATTTCGCCAACACCAGACGTACCTTTGATCTACCTTTAGCCCCAGTAGGAACCATATTTCAACAACAGGTTTGGCAACTATTATGTGATATACCCTATGGCGAGACGGTCAGCTATTCGGTTATCGCCCAACGCTTAGGCAATCCCAAGGCGGTGCGAGCGGTAGGCGGTGCCAATGGTAAAAATCCTATTTCAATCATTGTCCCTTGTCATCGCGTGATCGGTGCAAATGGCACCTTAACCGGTTATGCCGGGGGACTGGTAAGAAAGTCCCAGTTGCTTCGCTTGGAAAACCCGCAGTTGAGCCTAACACCCTAAATGGCCTACTGAATACCGTCACTAAATAGGAAAATTGATGCCTTTTAAATATTTCATCGAACTAGTAATACTGGCCAGCATATGGGGCAGTTCGTTCATTTTCATGGGCATCACAGCCCCCGAATTTGGCCCTGTTATGCTCATCACGTTACGTACTGCTATTGCGGCCTTGTGTTTGCTGCCATTTTTATTTAATGCACAGTCCAAGAGCCAATTGCGCACGTATTGGCGGCCAATCCTGTTTGTTGGGCTGGTCAATACCGCCATTCCATTTTGTTTATTTAGCTACAGTTTATTATATATAGGGGCTGGTTACGCCTCAGTGCTCAATGCCTGTGCGCCCATGTTTGGGGCCTTGGTTGGCTTTTTCTGGTTAAAAGACGACATAACCGCCATGGCAATCTTCGGCCTGGTTCTGGGCTTTGTGGGTGTTGTGATATTGAGCTTGGCTCATCAAGCGGCATTTGCACAGGTCAGCCTGTTACCCGTGATGGCAGCGTTGCTGGCGACATTTTTATATGGCGTAGCGGCATGCTTTGCCAAACAATACTTACAGGGCGTCAAAGCGTTTGTCGTGGCAGGTGGTAGCCAGTGTTTTGCTGCACTTTGCCTGTTACCGGTGAGCCTATTTTTCTGGCCTTCATCTATGCCTTCCTTAACTAGCTGGTTGCACCTGATCATTTTAGGGGTGCTGTGCACAGCTATCGCCTACATAATGTATTTTCGTCTTATTGCCAATGTGGGTGGAGCCAACGCCATTACGGTTGCCTATTTAGTCCCGGTATTTGGTGTGTTTTGGGCGATGGTATTCTTGCAGGAGCGTTTATCTGTCGGTATGTGGATAGGTGCCGGACTGGTTTTGGCCGGTGTGTGTTTGGCAACAGGCGTGGTTAAGCGGCGCAGGCTCATTATTAAGCCTGCGCTTTAGCAGCGTTATTGTTCGTCGAGTAATTGCAGCTGTACTGCATTGCCCCCTTCTCGCTTGACGGCAAACAATGCATTATCCGCAGCGGCAATCACTTCGTTGATGGTAAGGGGTGTCGCGGTAAACGATATGCCAAAACTGGCTGTCATACGGATTGACATAGTGCCTGTGTTGAACGTCATACCGTCAAGTCCATCGCGCAATTTCAGGGCGATTTCCATCGCCTCATCGGACCCGGTATTAGGCAACAACAAGATAAACTCTTCCCCTGCCCATCGCCCCAAAATATCGCTTTCGCGCAACTCCAATTTCAGCATAGAGGCAATTTGGCGCAAAACTACATCTCCGCTCTCACGCCCATGAGTTTCATTAGCAGTTTGCAAATGGTCCAGATTGATTAGCACCAGACTCACTGATAGTTTTTGGTACATCATTTCATTGAATTTTAGGGTAACGTTGCTGCGATTGGCCAGTTCGGTTAAGACATCAATTTGCCGGGCCTTTTGCATGTCTTGTTTGAAATAATACAGCAGGTTATAAATAAGCAGGAACAAACCGAAAATCACAGCGAGCAAGGTCACTACGCTGATAATAAAACCCCTGCCTATTTCTGTCTGGCGCTTATCCAGAGGCGTCAGCAAGAATAATGTCCAATTTAATGGTTGAATATTCAGCTCGGCAATCAGGACGTCGTAACCGTCTTTTTTAATCAGCAGATTGTTCAACGAACCTTGTTGCTCATCGGTAGACAATTTTTTATACCAGGGTAGATCAGCAAGCTGTTTAAACTTGGCGTTTTTAGCCAACAAAGTAGGGTCAGATGACAGGGTAATATTAGTGTCTTTATCAACAAAAATAAAATCATAGCCATAAGTTTCCTTGTACTGGGAGAATAACTGCAAAAAACTGCGAAGGCTTTTACCCACGCCAAAAAAACCCAAAAAGCGTTCACTTTCATCAAATACTTTTAAATCGATATAAAAATGTGGGTCCCCCCATTTGCCTATATCCGCTACCTCAGCTGCTGGCTGACCCTTGGATTTAAAATACCAACTAACGTCACCGTCGATTAGTTCAGTGATACTGCCATCTGAATGGTATTGGCGCCGGCTTTGCTCGCTGGCAATAAAAAAATTCATATCAAATTCAGTCCGCAAGCGCTCAAGGGTATTGAATATAGCGGCTTCATCCAGCTTGGACGCGGCCATAAGCTCTTTTAGCTCTTTGGCTTGTACCAGGGTTTGGGAGATATGTAGCGGTGCCATCAACTCCTCGACAATTAGCTCAAAGGCAGGTGAAAGAGACTGCTGCTGGGCCCGGCTTTGTTCTGCCACGATTTTGGACACACTAAAATGCACTAATATGACAATTGATATAGCGACAACTGCAAACAATAGCAAAATACTGCGATGAAGGGTTCTAAAAATATTCACAGACTGCCTTGTATAAATCTAACGGGTTAAAAAATAAAAATTGTGCCCGCCTGGTCATGATTTGGCGCAGCAAAAAGGTGGAGAAACGCTGTTCACCCAACAATAAAAAAATACAAGTAGTTATAAACTGAAGGGGGTATATGGCGCTGTCGATATACCCATAATGGTTATTTACCCTGCCTTTTCAAATATAAATAGTGCAACCGAAGGGTATTTCAGGTGGCATCAAAATTATGTTAAATACTACTGCGCCGCAATTTTACCTTAGTTACCCTATATTTTCACCTTTTGCCGAGCGCATTTTGCGACGGTCTGCCCATAGCCCTAGCAGTTTTTTTATCCATCAGTAGAATAGAGGGAAATTTAATCCACAAGGGACACCCCATGGCATTTTCAGTGGTAATTCTAGCTGCCGGCAAGGGCACCAGAATGAAGTCAACTCTTCCTAAGGTTTTGCACACGATTGGCGCAAAACCTATGGTGCAACGCATTATCGATACAGTAAATCAACTTGGCGCCAGCAGCATTAATGTGATCTACGGCCATGGCGGAGAACAACTGCAGCAAGCACTGGGTCACAATGATCTCAATTGGTGTTTACAGGCTGAGCAATTAGGCACAGGGCATGCGGTACAACAAGCGATCCCTTATATAAAAGATGATGAAGATGTCTTGATATTGGTGGGTGATGCACCGCTGATTAAAGCCAGTACATTAGATGACCTGCTCAAGGTCAAAACTCAGGCCGATATGGCTTTGTTAACGGTAGAATTACCCGACCCTTCAGGCATGGGACGTATTATTCGCCAGGGCGATCAGATAACAGCCATAGTTGAACATAAAGATGCCAGCGACGCCCAGCGCCAGATCAAAGAAATTAATACTGGCATGATGATCATCCAGGGCAGCGATCTGAAACGCTGGTTACATAACCTCAACAACAATAATGCTCAGGGTGAATTCTATTTAACCGACATAATCGAAATGGCAGCCGCAGAAGGCAAGGTGATAAAGGCCGCCCAACCGAACACTGCAATTGAAGTAGAAGGTATCAATAACCGCAAACAACTGGCGGCCATTGAACGTGCCTTTCAACTTGAGCAAGCCGAGGAATTGATGATGCAAGGTGTGACCTTGCTTGACCCAAACCGCTTTGATTTGCGCGGCGATGTGGTGATTGGCCAGGATATAGTAATAGATGTAAATGTGGTGATTGAAGGTACGGTGAAAATTGGCTCTAATGTTAAAATTGGTCCTAATTGCATACTCAAGGACTGTGAGATTGGGGATGGCGCAATAATAGAAGCCAACTCTATGCTTGATCAGGCCATAGTAGGTGAAAACTGTTCCGTGGGACCTTATGCCCGATTGCGGCCAGGAGCGGTGATGCACGAGGGTGCCAAGGTTGGTAACTTTGTTGAAATGAAAAAAACGGTACTGGGTAAGCACTCCAAAGCCAGCCATCTCACCTATTTAGGTGATACTGTAGTAGGCATAGGCGCAAATATTGGTGCAGGTACTATCACTTGTAATTACGACGGCGTAAATAAATTCCAGACGGTGATTGGTGATGGCGCGTTTATTGGATCCAATAGCGCCCTGGTAGCCCCTGTTGTTATTGGCGTTAATGCCACTGTAGGAGCGGGATCTGTGGTCACCAAAGCGGTGGCCGATGAAGAATTGGCGATTGCCCGTGCGAAACAGCGCAGCATTGCGGGATGGCAACGACCCAGTAAAACTTAATAATCAACTGAGGTCATTTTTGTATACCCATCGACGATAAAGCGGCAGTATTGTCCGCCGCTCTTACTTCCCCCTATCACCAACTACGTTGCACATAGTTCCCCCTAAACTCTTTGAGCTGAGTTCATTTGCCCCCTCAATGATTTTGGCTATATAAACAATAGTGGCTGGCCTAACCGGCCACTTACATTTCCACTTCAACCTGGCGCCTAAATTTCGTGCAAGACACAAGGATAAGTTGCATTTCATAACCATTTACTTATAATAAGTTTCGTTTTGTAACTTAATTAGTTTCATTTATGCAGAAACGCAATACCCAACAAAGACGGCGCGCCATTATTGAGCGCTTAAATCAACATAGTGAAGTGATGGTTGACGAACTCGCTACTCTATTTTCCACCTCACAAGTGACCATCAGAAAAGATCTGGCTGAACTTGAGATTAACGGCTTATTGTTGCGTAAGTTTGGCGGAGCGGTATTGTTACCCCAGGATGCATCGGAATTATCCAGCGAAAAATTATCTATTCGCAAAATCGCCATTGCTAAGGCCGCAGCCCAGCTGATCAATGATCATAACCGTATTATCATCGATAGTGGCAGCACCACGGCGGCACTTATTCCCGAAATAAAAAAAAAACGGGGCTTGCTGGTGATGACCAATTCTCTGCACGTGGCCAATTCATTGCTCGAACAAGAAAATCAACCTCAGGTATTGATGACCGGAGGCACCTGGGATCCCCAATCTCATGCGTTTCAAGGCAAGATGGCCGAGCAAGTATTGCGTGCCTATAATTTTGATCAGGCCTTTATTGGTGCCGCCGGATTGGATTTAGCCAAAGGCACCACCACCTTCAATGAACTGACACAATTGAGTCAGGTGATGGCTGAGGTATCCACAGAGGTCATCGTTATGGCAGAATCAGAAAAATTACAACGTAAAATACCCAATATTGAGTTACCTTGGCTGGCCATTTCGGTATTGGTTACCGACGATTTGATCTCGCTTAAAGATCAACAACATATTGAAAAACAAGGCGTAAAAGTTATTTGCGCAAAAATTAATGACAGTGGAGCATAACGTATGTGTGGGATTGTAGGGGCTATTGCCGAGCGCAATGTAGTTGAAATATTACTGGAAGGTTTAAAACGACTTGAGTACCGAGGCTACGACTCCGCAGGTATAGCATTGCTGGATGTAGACGGCAACTTAACCCGTACCCGGCGTATTGGCAAAGTAAAAGAATTAGCCGATGCCCTGCATATCACTCCCGTTAAAGGCACCACAGGTATTGCACACACACGTTGGGCAACACATGGCGGCGTTACCGAAGCCAATGCCCACCCCCACGTTTCCAGTGAACGGATAGCCGTAGTACATAATGGTATTATCGAAAATTACCAGACACTGCGGGCCGA
>JBKEFM010000048.1:0-22631 GCA_046709505.1 Paraglaciecola sp.
CTAAAAAGGGGCTATTTTTCGCAAATTTTTCATCCAGTAACACTTCAATGCTGTACCTGTTATATAGGCCTGTGAGTATGTCGTGCTGAGCTTGGTAAAGGATCTTTTGTTCACGTTGGCGGATATTGATCTGCATGGATTGCAAAGATTCGGCGAGATTGGCCACTTCTTTTGAGCTAGATTTGGTACTTATTTTTTTATCGTAGTCTCCTTTTGATATGTTCTGGGCAATGGCTGCTAACGCAACCAGAGGCTTGGCTACTTTACGAGAAAAAAGCGCGGCCAACAACAGGGCCAACACCATGGCCAGCAGAGAAATGAGGGTGATCCGTACTTGTAATGCACTGAATTCAACAAACAATTTTTGCACTTCATAAGACAGGGTGATCCAAATTTTGAAGTTCGCCTCATCAGTCAACAAGAATTGCCGCGAGACATAGGGAACATCATTTAATAATGTTAAGGACAACCAGGGCAATTGAAGATCTTGTTGTAATAAGGCTTTTTCAACGTCATTATCAGCCAATGTACTGATTTTAAAAGTATCCTCATCATGTGCCTGCGCACGAATAGTGGTTTCCAGCTGGGTAACACTTTTCAACTGATGAACCAGCTCGCTATTCATCTCAAATCCCACCAAGGCAATCGCAATAGGGGTTGGGGCATCTATGGTTAACAGGATAATTTGATAGAGTCGCTTATTGATTAACAACAGGGAAGAAATACCACCCGTTGTCACCACTTTTTCGCCAATATCAGGAAAGGGGAAGGGTTCACCAACCTTGAGCGCTGCAGGAACACTGCTAATAGTGGTACCATCGAGCGAGATAAGCGCCATTAAATCCGCTTCGATTCTCTTACCATGATTATACAGCGCACTGTCTATAGTGGCTTTATCCCCTGTGGCTACCGCCTGTTTAAAGCCAAAATCTGCGGTCAAGACACTAGCTGAGTTATACAACAAATTTTCTCGATTAGACAAAACCTGCTCAAATACTTTTTGCGCAACCTCCAGACTACTATTTAACTGATTTTCAGCATGTTTGGTGGTGGCGGTCCACACACTCAGTACTATAGTAATGGCGGTAAGCATCACAATGCCAACGACCAATCTAAAGATGCTTTGGTTTAACGATTGGCTGGCCAATTACTGCCCTCCTGAGCCAAATTTTCGCCCACCGAACTTGCGTTTAACCACCTTTTTCTTGTCTAGCAATAAGGAGAGGCTGACGATTTGTGTGTTTTGTGTATTCCCATCAAAAGTATATTTTATGCGGTCGGCATGACTGGTTGATAATCGCGGGTGCCAAATATGATATTCCTCACTAGATGAAGCCAGTGTCGCCTGCCCATCTTCATCCGTCACTGCGGTTATTTCATCTTCGGCAATATAAATGTAGCCAATCATCTGGTCGTGAATATTGCATCCCAACACTACCACCCCAGCTTTATCAAACTGCACGGGAGGCGAACCCTGTCCCTTGAATAGGCCGATTTCAAAGGGTTTAGGAGCAGAAAAACTGTATACGTGATGACGGATATCGTCGCTGTTAGGAAAACCCACAGACTGATTTTTTTGAATGACTAGCACCTGTGGTGAAAACTGCTTATTTATCTGATCCATTACCGCCATCGAATTGATTTTCCTGACAACACCAGTGGCACTAATGACGGCATTCATCACAGGATTGCCTAGTTGATCAAGGATCTTGAATGAAGTTTGAGCCAATACCTGTGGCATCGAAAATAACATCAATGCAGTAAAAAAAATGCCTAACCATAAAGGTTTCACTTGGTACCCGCTGGACGGATAAATATCATTTTTCATACTACTAGGGAGTCCAGTTGCGCTAATCTTAATTCGAGACTAAAGAAAACGATAAATTTTTATTCTAATTTTATCTTACACGAGTGATACTAAATTTTACAGTGTCTAAAGACACACGGAGGGAGCCTAGCGAGAACTTACCGTCCAGGCAACGGGATATTTTCAGTTATCAATATAATTGTACTTATTCGTACTTAGGGACTTTACTTGACAATATTTCTTGGTCTAGGATCTTCTCCCACAGCATTTACCCCAGCAGAGAGTCATGCCTTTGCTTAAAGATGGTTTACCACATAATGTTTAATTCAATTTGGTTTAACAGTATTATCGCTTGGGCTGGGCAATACGCAGCGAGTCTTATATGGACGTTTATCATGCTACTGGTGTATGTGGCCATTACCAAATTCACCCTGCCGAAGATAGAAAAGAAGATCGACCAGAGTAATCTCAAGTCCGAAGAAGTATTACATGCTTACCACATGATCCGTATTGTGGTCGGGATTCTGACTTTTGCGGTTATCCTCATCGCCTGGGGTATAGATTTTAGCGGCCTGCTGGTTATTTCCACGTCTATTATTACCCTTACCGGCGTAGCTTTTTTTGCCAGTTGGTCGCTTTTAAGTAATGTCACCGCCTACTTTCTCATTCTTTCCCAAACGTCCTTTCGCAGAGGCAATTTCATTCGCGTACTGGATGCAGATAATTATGTTGAAGGTTTTATTTCCGAAATAAATTTATTCAGCACCAAGCTGATCACTGACGACAGAGAGATAATTGTTTACCCTAATAACCTGATCCTCACCCGCCCCACCATTATTAACCCCAGAGCAAGATGGAAAACGGTTGGCAAGTTTACTGATCGCCCTGAACCCAAAATTCAGCGGCAACAAAAAACCAAAGGGTAAAATAGGCATCTGATATGCTAGTTATCGACTGTAGGACTTGGCTTTGCGTGATAAACTGCAGTCCTTAAATAGCACGCTCACTCTAAAGATAAATATTACTCCCGGAAAGTATGCTTTTGACACGTAATAGCGTTACTCTTTGGTATAAACAAACCTGCGCAGTCAGCCAAGATCCACCTTCAGCCAATATGAAGCATTCAATGACCATAGATATTCCACAAATTCTCGAAAATGCCAATACCCTGTTTGTCACAATGCTTGACCATAAAGTGTTGCTCACTCTGCTGGTCACCTTTTTAGCCCTGGCAAGCAAATATCTGTTGGTAAAAATCGTGCGTAAACGCGCCAGAAGTAAAGGCAAGGACAAACGCGATCTGGTCAATAATATGAAGAATTTTCTTAATTTTCTAGTCATAGTATTGTTGCTTAGCTTGTGGGCTGGCGAGCTACAGAAATTTGCCTTCTCTATCGCTGCCTTTGCCGTGGCTATCGTCCTAGCTACTCGGGAATTCATTCAATGTATCATCGGCTTTTTCTACCTGGCATCCAGCAGGCCATTTCGCATAGGTGATTGGGTGCAAGTGGGTAATGTAGTTGGTGAGGTATCAGAAACTGACTGGATAAAGAGCACCTTGTTGGAAGTGAATATTGAAACCTATGAGTACACAGGCAAGACCCTGTTTATTCCCAATAACGCCATGATCACCAGCACCATTAAAAACCTTAACTTTCTAAAACGTTACGCTACCCATCATTTTACGATCACCCGGGATCAGAGTGTCAATCCTTACCTCTTTGTCGACGAGCTAATGACAAATGCTCGAGAATATTGCGCTGACTTTTATGATGTTGCGGTTCGCTATAACCAAACTATTGAACGGCGTTTAGATGTAAAGATTGCCGGGCCAGATCCCCATATCAGCATTTCCACATCGGAATTAGGTGATTCGCAAATGAACATTGCCATATTTTGCCCCACTGAGCAGGCAATTGAGATAGAGCAAAAATTATTTAAAGATTTCATGACCTTGTGGTTTGCTGCCAAAGAGCCGCAAAAACAGTCTGAGGACCCTATAGTTGTCGCTACAGGCAGCGACAGACCCGTTGCTGCATTATAGCCATGTTTATAAACAGAGCTGGTTTGCCAACCGGCTCATCGCGGTAAAATTGTCTGCCGATAGCAAAATATCCACACCATATGTCACAATTCTTGCCTAAGCAGTATAATAGCCATTATAAAACCGTTGCGTTTGTCCGGTTCGTCATTTTTTAATACAAGGATCCAACTTGTTTTCTCTTCGTGATTTTCCGTTAGTTTTGATTTTGCTGCTTTGCCCCCACACTGCGCTTGCTTTGACTGCTAGCATACAAGGTGTTGATGACAGCCAGTTGCAAGACAATATCAAGGCCCATATAGGCATTATTGGCTCTCCTGTAAGCTGTGAGATGTCCGACGATTATCAGCAAACCATAGAGGAAGCTGTCGCCCTTGGGGCCCAGGCTATTGGCTACTATAAAACTAACGTGCGTGAAATTAGACTCCCTAGAACTAAAGAGTGCAACGAGTTGAGTTTGACTATAGAACAAGGCCCGCGGATCACAATACAGGACAGAAATGTGCAATTAGACGGAGCGGGTGAGCAAGATAAAGTCCTGCTCAAACTCATTGAAGAATTTACCCTAAACGTCGGCTCCCCCCTGGAGCATAAAAAATATGAGACGCTGAAAAAAACATTACAGCGCAGTGCGCTAATACGCGGCTATTTCGACGCCAGATTTATCAAACAAGAAATTCAGGTCGATCTCAAAGCGTATACCGCCAGCATTGATTTACGCTTCACGACAGGTGCACGGTATAAATTCGGAGAATTGAGCATACCACAAGACGATAAAGCCCAGGATCTGATCAGAGAAATCATCCCCTTTAATCAAGGAGATGATTATCATGCTGACAAGCTTGCCCAATTTAATCAGAATCTGAAATTAACCGGTTATTTTCAGCAAGTGGTGGCCAGACCCCTCGTCAGTGATGCAAAAGACAACCGCGTGCCAATCGAAGTAATTACCACAAATAAACCCAAAGATACCATTAATATAGGTGGCGGCTTTTCAACCGATACTGGCCCAAGGGTGCGCCTAAAGTGGCAACGCCCCTGGGTTAATAGACGCGGACACAGCCTAAGTGCAGACGTGTTTGCCTCCGCCCCAGAGCAAAACTTAAGCATCAAATACAAAATCCCCCTGGAAGATCCTCTGGATAATTACCTCAGTTTCCAAGCCGGTGCTAAAGCTGAAAACGACAATGATACCGTCAGTGAGGCCTTTACTCTGGCGGTGCAACGCCATTGGGGAAGTGCGGACAACGATTGGAAACGTATTGCCTTTTTACGTTTTGAACAGGAACGTTTTCGCCAAGGTATAGAACCTCGCCAAACGACAACCCTGTTGCTCCCCGGCGCCACTCTGAGTCGGCGACGCGCTCGAGGAGGCCTTGACCTGACCTGGGGTGATACCCAGCAATTCACTTTAGAGACTGCTTCCAAGCAACTGGTCTCCGACATAGATTTAACCAGATTAACCGTGCAATCTAAATGGTTACGCAGCTTTGCTGAACACAGGATATTTATACGCGCTGAATTAGGGGCGATTGCCACCAGTGATTTTTCTCAGGTACCCTCCAGTTTGCGTTATTTCGCCGGTGGTGATCAAAGCGTGCGAGGCTTTGGTTATGAAACCCTGTCACCTATTGAAGGTGAGCAATTAACGGGTGGCCAGTACCTGAACGTCGCCAGTGTGGAATATTCCTATCCCGTGGCCCAAAATTGGCGCGGCGCACTGTTTACCGACATCGGTAATGCCAGTGACAGACCCTTTAAAAATTTGGCCACAAGCGTGGGTTTTGGGGCCAGTTGGTCATCCCCAGTAGGCCCCATCAGAATTTATTTTGCATTTGGCCATAGCGACGATGAAAACACCAAACGCCTACACTTTTCCATGGGACCGGTATTATGAGGTGGATAAAATATTTTTCCATATCACTGCTAGTCCTAGTTATCCTTATAGGTGCCGTAGCTTCTCCTTGGGGAACACGCGCCATTTTGTCGATAGCAGACAGCAGCCTGGATGAACTGAGTATCGATTACACCTCAGGTAGTTTGGTCACTGCTTTGGCATTAAAGCGAGTGCGCTGGCAATCACCTTACATCAGCCTGACGCTAAACAATATACTGGTGGATGTCGATTGGTCATGTGCGCTGACGATGCGTGTTTGCCTGTCTCACCTAAACACCAGCAAGGTAGTGGTTAAGGTACTTACCTCGCCCCAACCCAAGCCCGAGACTCCAGCGGCACCTTTAGCCCGGATTGTGCTGCCATTCCCGGTGGCAGTGAATTCATTAGAGATGCGCAACATCAGTGTTAGTGTGCCCCAGACTATGGAGCTAAGGGTACAGTCAATTACCAGCAGCGCCAGCATGTTTCGCACCTTAAACCTGGCTTACCTTGAGGTCAGTGGCGTGCATATTGCCCTGCCCCCAGCGCTTCCTGCTGCAAATGAGCCAGTCAATATTGCCTCGATAGCCAATTGGCGCTATCAACCCCCCGTATTTGCCCCACTGGTGTTTCCCCTGGTGATGAAAGCCGACAACCTCCATTTTAACACCTTGACCGTGACTGAGGATGATAAGGACATTATCCAAATAACGAGTGTGCAAGCCGCCATTGATATGACTCTTAAGATGCTAACCATCAGCAAGCTTAATGTTATACATCCCCAGGGGGATGTAAGTTTGACCGCCAATATAGATAGGAATTGGCAACATAAATTACAGGCTAGTGTCTATAGCAAGCAAAGCAGTCAATATAACGTAAATGGGAATATTCACGTCCATGGCTCCCCCCAAAATATCAACATCGATGTATTATCCACAGGCGCGGTCGATCTTAGCGCTAAGGTTAATGCCGATCTAAGCGCTGCGCAGTTACCGGTGACACTAAAGGTCAAATGGCAGGATGTTAACTGGCCGCTGCAAGAGCCTGAAATATCCTCAACCCAGGGAATGTTAGAACTAAAGGGTAACTTACAAGGATACCAGCTGGCTTTTCAGTCGAGCATGCAAGGTAAAGCTTTTCCAGAGGCGAAAATCGATCTGAGAGCCAGCGGTAACAATAGCTATGCGATTCTCGAATATATGCAAATCAAAACTCTGGATGGCGAATTCAATATAGACGGCGACGTTAAGTTCGATGAAAAGCTCCAGTGGCAGGGCGGGCTGCGTTTTAAAGAGATAAAACCGCAGGTTTTCTGGCCACAATTGAGCGCCCAAGTAGCTGGTAATATTATCCACAATGGCCAATTTGATGGCCAAACGTGGCGCGCAAACATCAGTCAATTGACTGCTACGGGAACCTGGCAAGACTATGCACTGGCGGCTAAAGGCAGTGCCGAGTATGATCCAAAGCAAGGCTTGAAAATTCCACAGCTAACGCTTTCTACCGGGCAAAACAGTCTGCAGATAGCGGCCTCAATACAACAATTTGCCAACATTGACGCTCAACTCTCGTTACGCGCCAATGATCTTAGTCAGCTTTATCCTGCGCTTGCAGGACAAACTGAAGTAAACGCAACCCTAAGCGGCACGTTAGCCGAGCCAAAGGTGGTGTTTAACGCACATGCCCAAAATTTATTTATTGAACAGCTGAGTATCGCCAATCTCGACACTCAGGGTGAAGTCTCGTGGGGCAGTGCAAAAAGCGTAGATTTTGCAATGACATTGGCCCATGCCCGTATTGCGGATCAAGATATTGAAAGCCTGGATTTAACACTCGAAGGCGATGCTGGGGATCACAACCTGACCCTGAGTATGCGCAGTAACAATCTCAATTTACTCAGCAAGTTAACGGGTAAATTAACACCTCAGCAGTGGTCGGGGCATTGGGATACAGCGGATTTCAGTTTCGATGGGGGGCAGTTTAGTCTGGACAACGCCAGCCCTAAAATATTGGCCAATTGGCAACAAGACACCTATAGTCTGTCACCGTTTTGTTGGTCAGATGACGCCGCTCAGTTGTGTATCAACAATGCACTCTATCAAGCCAAGACAGCCACATTTGACATATCTGCTAATGAATTACCTATTTTACCGCTCGTCACAGCCTATATACCTCATTTAGCCACCGTACAAACCGATGCCGCCCTTACCCTTGGGATCGCTGGTAGCTGGACAGGAAAAGGCTTACCTAAGGCAAAGGCCCATGCTGAGCTGACGCCCTCAATTTGGTCCGTTGAAGGCCAGAAGCACCCTCTGCATTTACAAAGCTTGTATATGGATCTTCATATTGTTGACCAGCCAGGGGGCGACAAGCAAGACCTGGTAGCTAAATTACAGCTACTGAGCGAACAACTGGGCGTTATAAGTGCACAGCTGCACATACAAGCCAGTCCAGGGGAGCACCCGGTACAGGGCTTAATTAAACTGGATGATTTACAACTCAAAGCTTTGCAAAACTTTGTACCACAATTGACTGAATTGGAAGGTGAAATAAACGGCCAACTCAATCTGGCAGGTACCTTGATAGCCCCCACGGTCAAAGGTATGGTGAAATTACGAAAAGGCACATTTTCCGGGGCTATGCTACCGGCAAGAATTAACCATGTTGAGCAAACTTTCACCTTTGAAGGACACAACGCCAAGCTCAGTGGCCCTTTTCAACTGGGTAACGGTAAGGGCGAGATTAATGGCACCTTTAATTGGCAGGATCAGCTATCGGCAACACTGAAAGTGACGGGTAATGATATGGAGATCGACTATCAAAATCTCGTTCGTGCCAAACTATCCCCGAATATTAACATCGACTTCACTTCGGCTGGACTGACAGTAAATGGTGAACTATCATTGCCCTACGCCAGAGTTAGGGTACGTGAATTGCCACCGGAAGCGCTGTCACCCTCCAATGATGTGGTCTTGATCAATGACACCAAAACACAACAGCAAAGCACAACCCCCCTGTACCTCAAACTACAGGTTAACATCGATTCCAAACGTAATAACGACGTAAAGTTAGACGCCTTTGGACTCACATCCGATTTACAAGGATCGATGTTGCTTACCCAGTCAGGTGAGGTACTAAGCGCCAACGGTGAATTGAATATGGTTAATGGACGCTACAAAGCTTACGGTCAGGATCTGGTCATCCGTCAGGGGGAACTGCAATTTAGTGGCCCCATAAACGGCCCCTATTTGAATATTGAAGCCATTCGTGATCCGCTCAAAACCGCAGATAATGTGATTGCCGGTCTGCGTATTGAGGGTAACGCTGAACAGCCCAGGATAAGCGTTTTTTCTGACCCGGCAATGGAACAACCCGAAGCCTTGTCTTATTTGCTGCGCGGACTTCCCATTGCTGGCCAGAGTGAGACTTCCAATGACGCTATGTTGGCCAACGCCCTGATCGGCTTTGGTCTGGGGAAAAGTGAAAATCAGGTTAGTACCGTGGGTCGTAGTTTAGGAGTGAAAGATTTAGCCCTTAATACCAGTGGCCAGGGTGACGAAACCAAATTATCAGTATCCGGTTATATCGCTCCTGGCGTGCAGTTACGCTATGGTGTTGGCGTGTTTGATTCTGCATCGGAAGTGGCCTTGCGCTACCAACTAATGCCCAAACTCTATCTTGAAGCGGTCAGTGGTTTGGAAAATGCCTTAGATATATACTACCAGTTCAGTATCTATGAGGACGATAACAAGCCAGTTAACGAAGACAAAACAAAATAATGCTCTATCTTGTGACTGTATCCCATCCTTTTGCGTCTATACCCAGAGCCATTGGAGCGGCAGTTAAACGGCAAAAGAACTCAGCCCCATGAGCTTAGACATACTAAGTGCTTGCGGTTGGCAATAGGGGTAAGTGAGAGCAACCAACAACGCTGCAGCTTCAAGAGAAACGGGTATATTAAGGTCAGTTCAATAATGCTGACAAACCCATATATCGCACCTGCCATTATCATAATGGAGTACTTATTTTAGCGCACCGGCAAACTATATTAGGAGACAAATGTGGCAGAACTTTTACCTGAACTCATTCAAGAGATTGTCTCGGCGCCCGAAAGAGGAGAGCAAGACTCTATAGCCGCGTTAATCGCCGCCCAAGATACCGATGACCTGGCACTGTTGCTTGAATCGCTACCCATAGAACAACGTCTTAGCGTTTGGTCTACCATCGCCAAACGTAAACGCCTTGATGTGCTGGTGGCCATGCGTGGCGATCCTCGGGAAACCTTGATTGAGGCAACCGATCTACATGAATGGGAGGCTATTTTTCACGAGGTAGATGCTGAACAATTGCTGGAATTGGCAGATTCTTTACCCAGCGCCCTGATGAACAAAGCGTTAGAGGCCATGGACAAGCAACAGCGGCAGTATTTTACTGACGCTAGCCAGTATACAGAGCAGCAAATTGGTCACTGGTTAAGTCAAGATCCCTTGGTACTACCATTGAATGCCAAGGTACGGGACGCATTGCGCTTGATTCGCAGAGATGTGCCTACGCATATAGATACAGTTTTTTTAGTCAACCGCGCAGGGCAATTCTCCGAAGCGGTCAAATTGACCAAGGTAATGGGTTTGCCTGAGCATGTACCCCTGGTAGATCTATCCGAAGAAGAAATCGATACTATTAACGCCAGTGACGATTTCATTCAGGCTTCTGTCATGCTTCAGCGATCCGGATTCGCATCTTTACCGGTAGTGGATGAAAACAACAAGTTACTCGGGCGCTTGGATATTACCACAGCCAGCGAATTACTTAACGAGTATTACGAACGCCAAATGATGGCAACAGCGGGTATGGATGAAGACGAAGATTTATTTTCATCGGTCAAAAAGAGTGCGCAAAATCGGGCGGTGTGGTTAGGTATAAATTTACTCACTGCATTTTTAGCCTCAGCCTTTATCGGGTTGTTTGCAGCGACCTTGCAACAAGTGGTGGCCCTGGCTGTATTGATGCCTGTAGTGGCGAGCATGGGCGGTATTGCCGGCAGCCAAACCCTGACGTTGATGATACGGGGCTTAGCACTGGGTCAGGTAACTGTCTCCAACTTCAGAGCCTTACTAAAAAAGGAACTGTATGTCGGAGGCTTAAACGGTGTCACCTGGGCCCTGGTGATTGGTATTATCTCCTACTTCTGGTTTGCTGACCCTATGCTTGGTTTGGTGATTTGCCTGGCCATTTTTTTCAATATTATGGCCGCAGCTGCGGCCGGAGTTGTGGTGCCGGTAATACTCAATAAATTCAATATTGACCCTGCGCTATCCGGCTCAGTGATATTAACCACAGTGACGGATATAGTCGGCTTTGTGGCATTTTTAGGATTAGGCACAATGTTGTTAGTTTAAGCGTTATACCGCTGCTTCTTGATATGTGATCAACTCATAAGGCACTGACAAGTTTCATAGCAAAGCGTAACGTCGAAGGAATGCTGGTTGCCTTCCTAGGCGTTACGCTTTGCAGCTAGGAAGCTTGCCAGACCTTCCCGAAGGCTGATGCTAAATTTGCTTACGCTTTATCAATAGACCGAGAAAATTAACTCATCCCCATAAACTTAGACTAACTGAGTGCTTGGAGTTGGCAATAGAGAGAGCAGCCAATAACGCTGTCGCTTCAAGGACAACTGAATAGCCTACGATATGCTCTACTATTAAGCACAATGGGATGGGTTATGCCTCGGCAGTGAAGAACTCGCGATGGTATTACGTTTTACCGAAAAGCAGGATGCCTTTATCCAGACAACCACAAGGCAAAAAAATTCGTAATCCCATAGTGACAGAACACTCGCTGGCATTGCGTTTTAACGCTATGGATAAGAGAATAACTGGCTAATTGGCACCAACGGCAAGGCGCTGGTGCATTATCAAAAGACACACGCCATTATTGCTCTCTGGCAATCGCCCGGTAACCAATATCCTGGCGATAAAACATTCCGTCCCAGCTTACCTGTTTGGCCAGCTCATAAGCCCGCTGCTGAGCAATAGTGACCGTTTCCCCTAAGGCAGTGGCACATAACACTCGTCCGCCACTGGTCGTTATCTGACCCGCAACATTTGCCGTTCCGCCATGGAAAATTTTACCATCTGCATATTCTTGTGTGGGTAACCCGGAAATAACATCCCCCTTACGGTAATCCTGGGGATAACCACCTGCGGCCAACACCACACCCACTGCAGCTTTGGAATCAAACTCAACCGTGGCCTGATCCAACTTACCATCCAGGGCCAATCCTACTAACGCCACCAAGTCAGATTGCAGACGCAACATAATAGGTTGAGTTTCAGGATCCCCGAAACGACAGTTATATTCGATAACTTTAGGTATACCCTCGGCAGAGATCATCAAGCCCGCGTATAGGAAACCCACATAATCGTTGCCTTCACTGGCCATGCCTTCCACTGTGGGGTAAATGACCTGCTGCATAATTTTCTGGTGAATTTCGTCGGTGACCACGGGGGCGGGAGAGTAAGCCCCCATGCCACCAGTATTGGGACCAGTATCACCATCACCCACCCTTTTGTGATCCTGGCTAGTAGCAAAAGCCAATACGTTTTTACCGTCAACCATCACAATAAAACTTGCTTCTTCACCTTCCAGAAATTCTTCAATAACCACGCGGCTCCCAGCTGTGCCAAAAGCATTTCCAGCTAACATATCCCGCACGGCGTCTTCAGCATCAACCAAGGTCATAGCCACTATTACCCCTTTACCTGCTGCTAATCCATCAGCCTTGATAACAATGGGCGCACCTTTTTGGCGAATATAGGCCAATGCAGGTTCAATTTGTGTGAAGTTTGCATATTCCCCGGTAGGAATGTTGTGTCTGGCTAAAAAATCCTTGGTAAAGGCCTTTGATCCTTCCAGCTGGGCAGCGGCTTTACTGGGGCCAAAAATACGTAAGCCATAGGTCTCAAATGCATCAACCACCCCAAGAACCAAAGGTATCTCAGGACCGACTATGGTTAAGTCGATATTTTCTTGCCGCGCAAAATCAACCAGGCCGGAAACATCATCGGCATTAATGGCCACGTTTTCTAGTTTCGGCTCAAGGGCTGTGCCGGCGTTGCCCGGTGCCACAAAGACCTGACTCACACCCGCTGATTGGGCTGCTTTATAGCCTAGGGCATGTTCACGACCACCGCCGCCAATAATCAATACTTTCATTAGGTTCGCTTTTTTAAAGAGGTTAATAATAGGAGTTAAGATCAATTAGACCCGTATCCCTTGACGCTGTAGCGTTGTAGGCTGCTCTTACTCACCCCAATCACCTTGTACGTCTAAGCTCATGGGGCTGAGTTCCTTGGCCGCCTAACTGCAACGCCAATGGCTTTAGGTATAGAGTGTCGTCATTTTAACTGACGGCATCAGGCAAGCAGGTCTATTTAACAAATTTTAGGGTCATGCGATTGCTTTCACCTATCGCCAGGTACTTATCCAGCTCTTTGTCACCTAAACGCAGGCTTGGCGGCAAGGTCCATACGCCTTTGACATGCTCGGTGCTGTCCAATTTATTGTGATTCACATCGCTTTGTACCACCAGTTTAAAACCCGCTTTTTCCGCCATGGCGATCACATAGGATGGTTTCATATAACCTGAGGTTTTTTGCAGTTCATCGCTTTGTGACTCACGTAAACTATGCTCCACCACACCCAATATGCCACCTTCCTTCAAGGCCTGGTGAAATGCCACAAACGCACTTTGTACACCGGCATCACCGTTTTGCATATACCAGTTATGTATATTGCGAAAGGTCAGCACCCGATCCAAAGAGCCCGCAGGGGCAAAATCTGGTGCGTTAACCGGATCAAAAGTGGTCAACTTAACCTTTTCATAGCCTTCTCGCTGAGCTACTTTTTGCTCGAACCCCTGACGGGATTTTTTGTAGTAGTCCCGAGTGTTTTCATCTATATAAAAGTGCGCAGCATAGTAAGTGCCTTGTTCTTTTAACAGGGGAGCTAGAATGCTGCTGTACCAGCCGCCACCGGGAGATATTTCAGCTACAGCCATATCCGGTTGCACGTCAAAAAAACGTAGCGTTTGTTGAGGGTGACGGTATTCGTCGCGCAGACGCTCAGTAACAGACCGCCCTTCATGGGCGATAGCATCAATTAACATATCTGCCTGGGCCAAAGGGGAAGACAATAAGGTCAGTGAAAAGACTAGTTGGGTAGCTCGTTTGAACATGGTCGGGTCCTGTGATTAGTAACAAAAACGATAACTAGTGTAGCGTTTTTTTAAACAACACTGAATCCTTGTGCAACTAAATTCCGGCCTTGGGGGTAGATTAACGTCATTATCCAGCAGTTCTTGCTGATACCTTTGACTGTATTTACCCAGGTGGGCCGCTATCGGCCCCGCCCTGGGTTAGTCACTTAATGTTTAAAGTGACGCATACCGGTAAAGACCATGGCCAGACCATGTTCGTCGGCAGCTGCGATCACTTCATCGTCACGCATCGAACCACCAGGCTGAATGACTGCACTGATACCCGCGGCGGCGGCCGCATCAATTCCATCACGAAACGGAAAGAAAGCATCAGAGGCCATCACTGACCCTTTTACTTCCAGCCCTTCATCTTGTGCCTTGATGCCCGCAATTTTGGCAGAGTAAATACGGCTCATTTGCCCCGCACCCACGCCTATAGTCATGCTCTCCTTAGCATACACAATGGCGTTTGATTTAACGTACTTGGCTACTTTCCAGGTAAACATTAAATCGGTTAGCTGCTGTGCGGTAGGCTGGACTTTAGTTACAACCTTTAAGTCTTCCATTTCGACCATCCCGTAGTCCCGTTCCTGCACCAGTAAGCCGCCATTGACACGTTTAAAGTCATAACCTTCGGTTAATTGCCCCTGCCAATCACCACAGGCCAGCAAGCGCACATTTTTCTTGACTGCAACAATGGCGATAGCATCATCGCTAACAGTAGGGGCGATAATGACTTCCACAAACTGACGATCCACTATGGCTTGCGCCGTGGGGCCATCCAGTTCACGGTTAAAAGCAATGATGCCACCAAAGGCCGAGGTGGGATCCGTTTGATAAGCACGGTTGTAGGCATCAAGAATGCTGTCGCCCAGAGCCACGCCACAGGGGTTAGCATGCTTAACTATTACACAAGCCGGTTCTGCAAATTCTTTGACACATTCTAAGGCAGAATCAGTATCGGCTATATTGTTGAACGACAACGCTTTGCCTTGCAATTGCACCGCAGTGGCTACCGAAGCTTCCTGAATATTATTTTCAACATAAAAGGCAGCGTCTTGGTGGCTGTTTTCACCGTAACGCAGGTCCTGCTTTTTCGTCACTTGCAGATTAAATGTACGGGGAAATTCGCTGTGCACATGGCCGCAATCATTACCACATTCACTGTCATGATCATCTGACTCCAGCATCGCACCAAAATAGTTGGCGATCATGCCATCATATTCTGCGGTATGTTCAAAGGCAGCGATGGCTAAATCAAAACGTGTTTTGGCCGTTACCGAGCCGTTATTCGCTGCCATTTGCTCACTGACACGGACATAATCTTTGGCATTAACCACGATAGTGACATCGTTGTGGTTTTTTGCCGCGGCGCGCACCATAGTGGGCCCGCCTATATCGATATTTTCAATCGCATCTTCAAGACTGCAATCTTCTTTTGCCACAGTCGCAGCAAAGGGATAGAGGTTGACCACCACCAGATCGATGGGCTGAATATTATTCTGCGCCATTACGTCTTCGTCCTGGCCACGGCGCGCTAAAATGCCGCCATGAATTTTAGGGTGCAGGGTTTTTACGCGCCCATCCATGATCTCAGGATGTCCGGTGTAATCAGATGCTTCAATTACGCTCAGGCCATGCTCAGCCAATAGCTTCGCTGTGCCCCCAGTGGATAACAGCTCAACACCCTGGTTAGCAAGAAAAGTGGCAAATTCAACGATGCCGGCTTTATCTGAAACGCTCAAAAGCGCGCGGCGAATAGGTTTTGGAGTAGTCATAATGAGTTTATCTTCTACAAATGATTAACAAGGGATAATAAAAAATGAAGTATAGCGTACACCGCTTTACACGCCCGCTGAACCCCGTTAATAGAGGTTGCTTGGGTCAATAGAAAAAGAGCACCCTAAGGTGCTCTTTTTCTTGTGTACTTAGTTCATACCATACTGTTTTAGCTTCTTGCGCAACGTGCCGCGGTTGATGCCTAACATAATAGAAGCGCGGGTTTGGTTACCGCGGGTGAATGTCATAATTTCCTCCAACATTGGCGCTTCAACTTCAGCCATTACTAATTCATACAGGTTTTCGATATCTGTATTGTCCAATTGCTTAAGATACTTGTTAACTGCCTGCTTAACAGAATCGCGAAGGGGCTTTTGCGCCTGAGTTTGAGAAGGAGTCGTTACCGTGGTGGTAAAAGGAGAAGTTACATTTTGATCGAACATATACAATCGTGCTCTTTGGTTAGTCATCGTTAGGCTGCAGGTGAAGCAAGAAAACTCGCTGGTTCGCCTGCCATTTGGTCGAAATATATTTCTAATGTATCGAGCTGCTCTTGAGCATCATCAATAGCATTGAATTTGGCGCGGAAATGTCGTTGCCGATCATGATCCGCTAAATACCATCCCACGTGTTTGCGGGCAATCCGCGCCCCCATAAATTCACCATAAAATTGATGAACATTGCCGATATGCTGCAATAAAATATTGCGCACTTCAGCCAGCGAGGGCGGAGCTAGTATTTCGCCGGTTTGCAAATAATGCTGGATCTCACGAAATATCCAAGGCTTGCCTTGGGCACCGCGACCTATCATCAAGGCATCAGCTTGGGTGTATTCCAGTACATGCTTGGCACTGTGTACACACCGGATATCACCATTGGCGACGACCGGTATCGACACAGCCTGTTTAATAGCTCTAATTGTGTCGTACTCGGCATCACCTTTGTACATACAGGCACGAGTGCGACCGTGCACCGCTAAAGACTGGATGCCGTTTTGCTCAGCAATCCTGGCAATTTCCAATCCATTGCGATTATCCGTATTCCAACCTGTACGTATCTTCAAAGTAACAGGCACATCTACTGCATTGACCACCGCCTGAACAATCTGTTCAACCAGCTTGGGGTCTTGCAACAGTGCCGAACCTGCTAACTTCTTATTTACCTTCTTTGCCGGACACCCCATATTGATATCCACAATCTGCGCGCCATTACTTACGTTAAACCGAGCAGCCTGGGCCATCAATTGAGGGCATGCCCCTGCTATTTGCACCGCGCGAACACCTTCTTCGCCGACATGGTCCATACGTTGCCTGGATTTATTTGATCGCCAAAGGTCGGGGTTAGAGGTCAGCATTTCCGAAACAACCAATCCAGCCCCCATGCGTTTGCATAGTTGCCTAAAGGGTCTGTCCGTTACACCAGCCATCGGCGCCAGAATCAAATTATTATCAAACTTGTAAGGACCTATCTGCATATCAAAATCTGTGGATTGCGCAAAAACCGTCCGGTTAGCAAAAAAGGGCGGCAAGTTTACGGTTTTTTTGCAGACATGAAAAGGCTATAAATTGAACAATTTCGCACTTTATTTGCCTTTCTGGTATTGACAGACAAGGAACACTCCTTATTTGGACTGATTTACCCATACGGATGCCACTCCCGCTTTACCGAGTGTAAATGAGTTGTAGCTATATAGAATAAATTTTGTAACTAAAAGCTCTGGCAAAATAGGAGGATTAACGCTTTAGCTTCCCCAGGATAATATCTCTATACATCACCCAGTCTCCCAAAAAGCTGTAAAGAGGATATTGGAAAGTGGCAGGTTTATTGTGTTCAAAAAAGTAGTGGCCGACCCAGGCAAACCCATAACCCAAAAATGGTACCAGCCACAACCACGCCCATTGCCCGCTAAACAAGGTATAAAAAAGCGTGACTATAATGAGTGTCGAGCCAACAAAATGCAGGCGACGGCAAGTGAGGTTCTCATGTTCACTAAGATAATAAGGATAAAAATCTGCAAAACATGTAAATTTCCCCGTCATAATTAGGCCCTCAGTAGTAGACATATGTTGACATCCCTATCATAGTCAAATTAGCATAATTTTCTTTAACTAATTGTCCATTATTTGATATTTTTGGCTGTAGCCACCGTCAGGCTTAGCTACAACCGACCAAAATAACAGCCAGGGAGCAGTGGTTCGTCATTAAGCAGCACTTGAATTTTTGCGTAAAAGTCCCCACCCTTGACACATCGAAATGCCTAGGACCTTTCCATGCAAAATAGCGTAAACATCACAGTAGAAAATTTTCAGCAAGTCATCTTGCAAGACTCTCAAACCAAACTAGTCATGCTTGAATTTTGGGCTGAAGGTTATGAACCTAGCCAGGAACTAGCACCCGTGTTGCAAACTTTAGCCAACGTATATAGTGAGAACCTGATCCATGCACGCGTCGATTGCCAGGCTCAACAGGAAATAGCCAGCCAGTTCGGCGTGCGCAACCTGCCCACCGTAATGGTGATAAAAGACGGCCAGCCTATTGATGGTTTTGCCGGGATGGAAAGCGAAGCCACTATTCGAGTCATGCTAGAAAAACATTTGCCTAACCCCGAAGACGAGCTTTACAACCAGGCTGCTAAACTGGCTGCTGAGCAATTATACCCAGAAGCTTTTACGCTTATTAAACAAGCCTACGATTTTGATACAAAACGTGCTGATATCAAATTGTTATTGGCAGATTGTCAGGTGGAGTTAGGTCAGGTAAAACAGGCTAAAGAATTACTGTCGACTATCGGCTTAGTGGATCAGGATGGTTTATACCAAAGCATTTTGGGTAAAATTGAGCTAGCCGAACAGGCTGCAGAGTCACCGGAAATTCAGGCGCTACAGCAGGCACTGGCCAAAGATCCAGACAATCTCGAACTAAAAGTGCAGTTAGGGGTGCAATTGCGCCAAGCCAATCAAATGCCCGAAGCACTGGAATTGATGTTATCCGTATTGCTCACAGATTTGAATTTTGGTGAGGCCAAAAAACTGATGTTGGACATGATTAATGCCCTACCTGATGGAGAACCACTGAAGTCCAAATATCGGCGCAAAATCTATAGCCTGTTGTACTGATAATTCCGGGCATGCCTGTGCGTCTTCCCCATAGCTCGTATAGCCTGTTGTACTGATAATTCAGGGCATGCCTGTGCGTCTTTCCCATAGCTCGTATAGCCTGTTGTACTGATAGTTCCGGGATCCCTGTGCATCTTCCTCATAGCTCGTCACGGTATAACGTGGGATGGCCTCGCCCTCATCCCTCAACTTATCGCTCCCCGAAATATCTTATCTAAATTGAACTCAAAAATTATTTTCCTAACCCATTTCACCTAGGATAAAGCATGTTTAAAAGGTAAAAAATACACACTGCAGTTGAACTATTCATCGCTTCTATTTTTTACCAATCCGTATTAATAAGTACCCACTGAGAATACGTCCAGCGGTTTGAGCAAGGCGCCGTTATGCAGGAATAGCTATTTTCTTTCAAAGAGCGATATCGCGGATAAAATACGCTGGTGCATTCCCTTTGGGCGAGTTTTAAATGGCCTTACTCTGCGTTGTCCGAATTCGAAAGAGCACCACTATCACTTCATTTAAGCGCCTTGATTAAGCCCATTTAAATTCTCGCTGAGAGATCATTTACTAACACGGATTAGTATTACATGCCTAAAAAACACCTTGTCTTGATTGCGCTTATTATGTTGTTCACAGTGGTTATGTTTTTCTGGATTCTCGGCCAGCGAAATTGGTTACTGCACAGTAGCCAATTTATGTGTTTTGAAGAAAAAAGTATCTAACCGCAGTTGGATTTCTCCCCTTGAGTAAATGCTGGCAGCCCACTTATTTAGATTATCCCACAGGGCCAGATCAGCCAACTCATCCATGTTATGGGTAAATTTCACCCTATGATCTGAAGATGGAATGCCATTTTCAGCCCCTTGAACCTTGCTCTGACTCCCTCACTGGACTGTGAGTCCTGCATTTTCAGGTCATTTAGGTATATCATAGCTGCAAAAAATAACGGATAAGATAACTGTGACAGACACTTTATTACTTGCCTTGGCATTAGTTCTGATTGTAGAAGGCATAGGCCCTATGCTGTTTCCCAATAAATGGCGTAACTATTTATTACAGGTGGCCAGCCAACCTGCAAATCAGTTGCGCACCCTAGGTGGAGTAATGGTCACGATAGGATTTGTTAGCCTGTTTGTACTGCTTTAACAAATTCCTGAATTTAAGTATTCAGCTGGCTGTTGAAATTTGGTAGGATCCACGCCTAATTTTCTGACGTTTCTCTATTCCATGGCTAAAAATGTAGTGGTACTCGGCACCCAATGGGGCGACGAGGGTAAAGGCAAAATCGTAGATCTGTTAACTGATAAGGCTACTTATGTAGTGCGTTATCAAGGCGGTCACAATGCAGGTCATACATTGGTGATCGACGGTGAAAAAACCGTTTTACACCTTATCCCTTCTGGCATTTTACGTGAAAACGTGACCTGTATTATCGGCAACGGCGTAGTCTTGAGCCCACAAGCCTTGTTGGAAGAATCGGCAATGCTGGAAGCCAGAGGCATACCAGTTAAAGAACGCTTGCGTATCAGTGAGGCCTGCCCCCTGATCTTGCCGTATCATATCGAGCTAGACGTGGCCCGAGAAAAAGCCCGGGGCGACAAACCCATCGGTACCACAGGCCGGGGCATAGGCCCAGCCTATGAAGACAAGGTAGCGAGACGGGGATTGCGCGTCGGTGATTTGTTTAATCCCCAGGATTTCGCCCAAAAACTCAAAGTGGTACTCGAGTATCATAACTTTGTCTTGACCAACTACTACAAGGTTGAGCCGGTTAGTTATGACAAAACTCTGGCTGATGCTTTGGCTGTGGCTGACATTTTAAAAGCCCTGGTGGTTGATGTAACCGATGTATTGGACAACGCACGCAAACGCGGCGATGCCATTATGTTTGAAGGCGCCCAAGGCACCTTGTTAGATATCGATCACGGTACTTATCCTTATGTCACCTCAAGCAACACCACTGTCGGTGGCGTGGCCACAGGTGCGGGTTTTGGTCCATTGCACCTGGATTATGTATTGGGCATAGTGAAAGCCTATACGACCCGAGTTGGTTCTGGCCCGTTCCCCACCGAATTAGATTGTGAAGTCGGCCAGCACTTGGGCGTAAAAGGGCACGAATTTGGCGCTACGACCGGGCGTAAAAGACGCACTGGCTGGTTTGATGCCGTCGCCATGAAGCGCGCAGTGCAAATCAACTCGATTACCGGTTTTTGTCTGACTAAACTGGACGTATTGGACGGCTTGGAAAGCTTGAGTATCTGTACCGGATATAAAGATGCCCAGGGTAACATTAAAGACGTCCCCCCTATGGCCGCTGATGATTACGATCTGATCACCCCTATCTATGAAGAAATGCCCGGCTGGAGTGAAAACTCTTTTGGTGTCACCCGTTATGAAGAGTTGCCCCAGGCGGCAAAAAATTATATCAAGCGTCTGGAAGAGTTGACCGGTGTGCCCATCGATATTATCTCTACCGGTCCGGATCGTCACGAAACCATAGTTTTGCGTCATCCGTTTGAAGTGTAAACACGCACTTGATTAGATTTATTTAAGCCGCTTTCCAGCGGCTTTTTTCTGTCTTAAACTTAAGTTCCCCCTTACCAGTCGTTAGCCAACAGCAATAAGGAAAACCATGTCAATATCCCCATTTCACCTGGCCATCCCCGTCACTAGCCTGATTCAGGCACGGACTTTTTATGGCGATTTGTTGGGTTGCACCCAAGGTCGCGCCACTAAACAGTGGATAGACTGGAATTTTTTTGGTCATCAGCTAGTAACCCATCTGGTGGCGGCAATGCCAAGCCAACCCGCTCCCAACCAAGTAGACAATAAGGCCGTACCTGTTCCCCATTTTGGGGTCGTATTACCCTGGCATGACTGGCAACAACTGGCGGATAAACTGCAAGAAGCCCAAGTACCGTTTGTGATTGAACCCTATATTCGCTTTAAGGGTCAAACTGGTGAGCAGGCCACTTTCTTTTTACTGGACCCCTGCGCAAATGCCCTTGAGTTTAAAGCGTTTAAAGACATGCACCAGCTGTTTGCTCGTTAAGCTCAGCTAGCTGACACACTCGGGATGATCTAACCTTATGCTCAGGCAATAGAGCACCGGGGAGAATAAATCAATCTGTACCTTGACCAATAGCCCAGCAAACTGGCATGGTGACGCCAGATGCTTTTTCCTTGACGTTTTATTTACACTGGCCACAACCTGCATAAGATAAGTTCTGGCTCTTGCTGCAAAAAAACGTTAAGAAAACCTTATACCCATGCAGGAGATATTATCTATGTCTGATTTCACACCACATAGTGTAAGCCCATATTTAGTCTGTGCTAACGCCAGACAAGCTATTGCCTTTTACCAGCAAGCTTTTGGTGCCGAACAATTATTAGTTATCAACACTGCTGATGGCGGTATTTTACATGCCACTTTAAAAATTAACGGCTCATCCATGATGTTGACCGAACAAAATCCGGAATCTCAGGGGATCAGCCATATGTCTTTGAGCGATTCACCCGTCACTATTCATCTAGTGGTGGATGATGTGGATGCAGTCATGCACAAAGCCCAACAGGCAGGTGCGACTGTGATCATGGAGCCAGCGGAAAGGTTTTGGGGAGACAGATTTGCTTGTTTAAAAGATCCCTTTGGTCACACCTGGTCACTGGCTACCCCGTTACGTAATATGAGCGAAGCAGAAATACAACAAGCCGCCAATAGTATGATGGCCAGCAAAGCCGAGGATGAGAATAAC
>JBKEFM010000049.1:0-22557 GCA_046709505.1 Paraglaciecola sp.
TGCTTCGCGAACAAAGTCAATGGTTATAGGCCGACCGGTAAAATTTGCATTGGCGATAACCCTGTTCAATGCGCCTTCTAGTTCCCTGACATTAGAACGAAGTCTTTTGGCGATGAAAAATGCCACTTCATCTGGTAAAACAATTTTATTTTCCAACGCTTTACGCATCAAAATAGCAACTCGTGTTTCTAACTCTGGAGGCTCAATAGCAATAGTTAGTCCCCAGCCGAAACGAGACTTTAGTCTGTCTTCGACTCCAACTATCTCTTTAGGATAACGATCTGACGTTAAAATAATCTGTTGATTACCTTCAAGCAAGGCATTAAAGGTATGAAAAAACTCTTCTTGGGAGCGTTCTTTATTGGCAAAAAACTGAATATCATCAATAAACAAGGCGTCAACAGAACGATAGTAGCGCTTAAATTCTTCAATAGCGTTATTTTGTAGTGCTTTAACCATGTCCTGAACAAAACGTTCGGAATGCATATAAACCACTGTCGCATCTCTTTTATTATCTATAATACCGTTACCGACAGCATGCAATAAGTGAGTCTTGCCCAGACCAGTGCCGCCATATATGAAAAGTGGGTTGTAAGCTTTTCCTGGATTATCTGCAACTTGCCTGGCTGCAGCACGAGCGAGCTGATTGGATTTTCCTTCAACAAAATTATCAAACTTGTAGTTAAAATTAATATTACTTTTATGGGACGCAACCAATTTAACATTTGGAGCAGTAGACTCATTAACACGGGAAACTTGATGCTTATGCAATGGCGTATGATTACTTTCAGATTTTACTGGTGTTGGAGGAGGCACAAAAGTGGTAGCAACAGGAGGCGAATTATTAATA
This sequence comes from Paraglaciecola sp., assembly GCA_046709505.1. Lineage (GTDB taxonomy): Bacteria > Pseudomonadota > Gammaproteobacteria > Enterobacterales > Alteromonadaceae > Paraglaciecola. The sequence continues at coordinate 851 of JBKEFM010000049.1, forward strand.
ACTTTTACTTCCAGGCGTAATTGAGGAACAGCATTATTTCCGCAAAACTCACCGAAAAGCGTATTAATTTGACTTATGTATTTGTCGCGAACCCAATCAAGCACAAATCTGTTCGGTGCGATAAGGGTAACGGAAGAAGGATCTTCTTGTGCCTGTAAAGGTCTTATCCACATACTAAATTGCTGAGTAGGGAGATCTTGCTGCAACCTTTCCAGGCACCGATTCCATAAAGACATTAAAAAACACACTCCAAGCCCAAATAACTAAGGAAAAGTTAAAAAAAGATTTTTTATGCTTAACTATAGAACATCTCACTAAATGCTCATTTATTGGGCTTAATTTAATCTAAGATTTAATAGTCACTGATTATCTCGTTAAAGCGTGTATAAGTACAATGGACTTTTTACTTTTCCCTAACCTTATTTACAGTTAAATAATAAAGCATTGATAATTAGGCTTATTTAATATTTAACTCAGAACAATCATTGACTTTTTCAGGTCCTTGTTGCTGGCTTTAAAAGGCTCGGTATCTCCGGCGATCTCCCCCGCCTGTGGATAAAAAGGTTAAAGATCAGTAGTTACACATTTAGCGTTAATTAGCGGAATAAAACAAACTTTTACAATCATTGCGATAACTGATTGACAATCAGCCAACAGATCTCTAAAATTCAGCGTCCTTTTTGAGCACGCAAGTGTTCATTTGTTTTTAACCTTATGTAATGGAACTAGGTCATGAAAAGAACTTTTCAACCAAGTAACTTAAAGCGTAAGCGTTCACACGGTTTTCGTGCCCGTATGGCGACTAAAAATGGCCGCAAGGTTTTAGCCAGTCGTCGTGCAAAAGGCCGTGCTCGTTTGTCAGCTTAATTATTATTATTCAAGGTGGGTGAAAATAATTTTTCTCGGGAAGTAAGGTTACTTACTCCCACCCACTTTGAGTTTGTATTTAAAAATGCAACCCCTGCCGTATCTCAAAATCTTACACTCCTAGCCAGACACAATGATGTTTTAACCCCCCGTTTAGGTATTACTATAGCTAAAAAACGGGTCAAAAAAGCCCATGACAGAAATCGTGTTAAACGCATTATTCGTGAAAGTTTTCGTAATCAAAAGCAAAGCTTACCTAACATTGATATAGTCGTGGTTGGGAAAAGTGGGCTCGACAAGCTCTCCAATGAAGAATTATTGCATATATTAAATAAATTATGGAAAAAGTTAGCCAAGCGTTGCGACACCTCCTCATCGGGCTCATAAAGCTATACCAGCTTTGGCTTTCCCCGTTGATAGGACCCTCATGTCGCTTCCATCCAACCTGCTCTTATTACGCAATTGAAGCAGTAAAACAGCATGGATGTGTGATTGGTGGTTGGTTAAGTGTTAAACGCATATTAAAATGCCACCCGCTGCATCCCGGGGGACTCGATCCTGTACCCGAGAAGAAGCGAAATAAACGATGATTTTTTGATATTAGCCCATACCAGGTAACGGCAAATATTAGAGTTACCTAAATACGTCGCAATTTTGACTCAGCGATATAATTAAAAACGTAGTTAAATAGAGTACCTTATGGAATCCCAACGCAGCTTTTTATTAATTGGCCTTGCCATGGTCAGCTTCCTTTTATGGCAACAATGGCAAACAGACTACGCACCTAAACCACCCATATCAGTTGAGAGTCAACAATCTTCGTCGACTCAGATGACAGCTCAAGATAGTGATGTGCCAGTAACAACAAACAATAACCAAAAATTACTGCCCAACGTCATTAGTACAGGCAAAATAATTACGGTCACTACAGATACGCTGCAATTGAGCATTAACACCACAGGTGGTGATGTGATATCTGCTAACTTGCTGAAATTTCCCGTAGAGCAAGGTTCACCAGAAGCCTATAGTTTACTTCGTCCAGGTGGTGACAATATATTTATCGCCCAAAGCGGTTTGATAGGCACCGATGGAACCGATACCCGCGAACGACCCACTTACTCCACCGAAGCGCAAAGTTATACCATGCGAGGTGATGCACTGACTGTTCCCCTAAACTATGTAGCTAAATCAGGATTGCGGGTGACTAAAAACTTTGTATTCAACAAAAATAGTCACTTAGTGAACGTCACTTACCAGGTAGAAAACGCCACATCAACACCTAAGTTAGTACAACAATTCGGCCAATTCAAACAAAGCATGAAGGATCAAGGCGGCAGTATGTTTATGCCTACCTATCGTGGTGGTGCTTACTCCACTGAAGATGAACGCTACGAAAAATATTCGTTCGGGGATATAGAAGACAAAAATCTGCGAGAAACCACTAAAGCAGGTTGGGCCGCGATGATTGAACACTACTTCGTATCGGCTTGGGTGCCGCCCCAAGAACAAACCAATAACGTCTTTAGTATGGTCAAACAAAATAGCAATGCAGTAATCGGCTTTACCGGTGAACCAATAACAATAGAACCAGGGCGAACAGTTGAAATTACCAGTGCTTTGTATTTAGGCCCCAAAGATCAAGATACGCTGGCCGATATTGCCCGAGGGCTAGATTTAACCGTTGATTACGGGTTTTTATGGTGGATTTCACAGCCACTGTTCACTTTTTTGCAGTTTATCCATAGCTTAGTAGGTAATTGGGGATTTTCCATCATCCTGATCACCATAGTGGTTAAAGGAGCTATGTATCCGTTAACTAAGGCACAATATGGATCGATGGCCAAGATGCGTGCCCTCAAGCCCAAGATGGACGCCTTAAAAGAACGTTATGGTGACGATAAGCAGAAGATGCAGCAAGCCATGATGGAAATGTATAAAAAAGATAAAGTTAACCCCATGGGTGGTTGTTTTCCGCTGCTATTACAAATGCCAATTTTCCTCGCCTTATATTGGGTGTTACTGGAAAGTGTGGAATTGCGCCATGCTGATTTCTTCTTATGGATTACAGATTTATCGGTAAAAGACCCTTATTTTGTATTGCCTATATTAACTGGATTGAGCATGTACTTTTTACAAAAGCTACAACCCATGACCATGACCGACCCTATGCAGCAGAAGATAATGCAGTTTATGCCCGTGGCCATGAGTTTGTTTTTCTTTATATTCCCGGCAGGTTTAGTGCTGTATTGGTTGATCAGTAACCTTATTACCCTGGTGCAAGCGAAGATAATTTATGCCTCCATGGAAAAAAATGGATTGAAAACTAAATAATCATATATTGATTAGTAGCCCGCCTCTTATAGTAATGAGTGGCGGGCTTTTTTATAGTGCAACAACCTCATACCCAAAATCATTGGCATTGCATGACGACGGCAAATGAATGAGAACCCATTCACTTATTCTACTAAGTAATTGAGGGAATAAGTGTAGCCAACAAACATGCAGTTTCAAGGATGGAGGGTATACAATAGCCCTATCCAATAACAAGGAACCAACCATGCCCTCATTTGATATAGTATCGGAAATTAATCTGGAAGAAGTTAGAAATGCAGTGGATAATGCCAATCGCGAACTGGCTACCCGCTTTGATTTTCGTGGTGTTGAAGCCAGCTTTGAATTAAAAGAAGGTATTGTCACTATGTCATCAGACAGTGACTTCCAACTTAAGCAGATGCTCGATATCTTGCGGGGAACCTGTGTAAAACGTGATGTCGATACTGCCTCTTTTGAAGAAAAAGACATACAGCACATTGGTAAAATCTATAAACAGGCCATAGCCTTCAAAGAAGGCATTGAGCAACCCACCGCAAAAAAACTGATTAAGTTAATTAAGGATGCCAAGATCAAAGTTCAGGCCTCGATCCAGGGTGAGCAAGTCCGGGTAACCGGCAAGAAGCGCGACGACTTACAACAAGTCATGGCGCTGGCCAAGAGCAGCGACTTGGACCAACCCCTGCAATTCACTAACTTTAGAGATTAATTTAGCCCGTGACAGACCTCAACCAAGAAACTATCGTCGCCCAAGCCACTGCATCAGGACGGGGTGGCGTCGGTATTGTCAGGATATCTGGTCACCTGGCTGCACAAGTAGCACAACAGCTTCTTGGCCAGGTCCCTGCTGTGCGCAGCGCCCAGTATTTACCTTTTAAAGAACAAAACGGACAAACCATAGATCAGGGTATTGCTTTGTACTTTAAGGCCCCCCACTCGTTTACTGGCGAAGATGTTTTGGAGCTTCAGGGACACGGTGGCCAGGTGGTACTGGACATGCTGATTAAAGCGGTTCTTAAAATACCCAATATACGTTTAGCCCGCCCTGGTGAATTCAGTGAGCGGGCTTATTTGAATGACAAACTTGACCTGGCCCAGGCAGAAGCAATAGCAGATTTAATTGATGCCAGTTCCGAACAGGCAGCCAGAGGAGCATTACGTTCATTACAAGGAGAGTTTTCCAAACAAATTACCCTGTTAGTGGAAAAAGTCATTCATTTACGTATCTATGTTGAGGCTGCCATTGATTTCCCGGATGAGGAAATCGACTTTCTCAGTGATGGTAAAGTGCAATCCGATTTACGCCACATTATGCAACAGCTGACACAGGTGCAAGGTCAAACCAAACAGGGAACGTTACTCCGTGAAGGAATGCGTGTAGTCATAGCTGGGCGACCCAATGCAGGGAAATCCAGTCTGCTCAATGCCCTAGCTGGACGAGACGCTGCCATAGTTACCTCAATAGCAGGCACAACTCGAGACGTGTTAAAAGAACATATTCACATCGATGGTATGCCATTGCACATCATAGATACAGCTGGCCTTAGAGATAGTGAAGATGAAGTAGAACGCATAGGTATAGAACGAGCATGGCAGGAAATTGAACAGGCTGACAGGGTATTGTTTATGCTTGACAGCACAGACACCAAAGAAACCGATCCCCACAAAATATGGCCGGAATTTATGCGCCGCCTACCCGATGCAATGGGCTTGACTGTGATCCGTAATAAGGCTGACCTATCCGGTGAAACTATTGGCCGCAGCCATGTGCTGGGTTTTGAAGTGTTTAATTTATCTGCTAGTAACAAACAAGGTATTGACGCTCTGGCAGAACATCTTAAAGACTGTATGGGATTTCATGCCTCAAATGAAGGTCAATTTATCGCCAGGCGGCGGCACCTGGATGCCATCGAAAAAGCGGCAGAACATCTTATTCTGGGTAAACAACAACTTGAAGATAATTTCGCCGGAGAACTATTAGCTGAAGAATTACGTCTTGCACAGCAACACCTAAATGAAATTACCGGTGAATTCAGCTCTGATGATTTACTGGGCAAGATATTTTCTTCCTTTTGTATTGGTAAATAAGCAGTGTGGCGTTATGACACTTGAAAAAGGGAAAAGGGAATACCAATTTCTGTGTATTGTGCCTTACCCTGACTTGCTACCATAAACATTGATAGTAACTGCAAGCATCCCTAGTTAATCAAGCCAAAGGGATTATACAATATTAATTTAATCATAGAGTCTTATCAGGGTAGCAAGTACAATATTTGTGCTAAATGGATTCAATCACATCGAGTAAAAGTTTAAATGGCAGATTTTGAAATTATTGTAGGCAGTGTTTTAGGTGCCAGCGAATATGTTGCCGACGCACTCCAAGAAAAAATAGGTGAGTACAAACTAACTTCAAATATTCGGTTAGTACCAGATTTAGCGGATTTAGATGAGCAGGCAATCTGGTTGGTGTGCACCTCAACCCATGGAGCAGGGGACCTGCCGGATAATATTCAGCCATTTGTAAAGCAGCTAAAAAATAACGTCTTGGATAAGGTGACATTTTTAGTCGTTGGCCTTGGCGATAGCAGTTATGACACGTTTTGCAACGGTGCACTGCAGATTGAAGCATTGCTGATTGCCCAGGGCGCCACATTACTAACTCCAGCATTACATATTGATGTGCTTAATCACCCTATTCCCGAAGTCCCAGCTATAGCATGGTTGGATAACTGGCTTTTAAGCAGAGGATAAACCTTGGAACAGTGGCTAAATAAGGCGGAACAAAACGCGCTGAACCAGGCTTTAAGCAACGATGCAAGAGTACTGTATTTGTTAGGATTAAAACCGCACGTCGATAAGGAAAGTGGCAAAACTGCGCCGTTAAATTACAAAGAAATGCTAAGTATGTTAAATGCTTCAGAAGCGAAGTATTCTCTCGGTCGTCAAGTTAATGGCTTAATTAAAGAATTGCTGCAGGCGGGTTTAGTTAATTTTGTGCAGGAAACAGATTTAGGTAAAAGTTTTAATGGCAAAATATTAATCTTACCGCTATTAATGATTAAACCCGATCAATACAGTCAATTACATTTGCAATGGCAAAAAATGTCCCTCGGCTGGGTACCTAACCAAAAGTTGTATGAAGATTTAACCAAGTTGGTAGGAATTATAGACAGTCAGTACGGAGAGAATGAGATTGGGGATTTTGTCGCCTATTGGCTAGGTCGACCAGAAGCAAATTTCACCCAATTTCAATGGACACAAAAGTTTGTTTTTAACGTCAAACAAAAACGCCTGGCCAAAGGTGTAAAACCAATACACAAGGTTGGTAACCAAGTTGTCACCGTTAAAGCGGGGGTAACGGCCGATGAAAATGCTAAAAACCTAGTTGCCAAATACAGTACAAAAAATAAATCAACTTCCAATACATGATTAATCACGGATAACCGAGATGCAAAGTATTAAAGATAGGATCCAACAATTAGGCAAGGCCATGGGCAGATCTCATATACCTGATTCTTACACTGATTATAAATCAGTCAGATTAGAACATGAAGCACTAGCCAACAGGGATGTGCGTTTGCTGCAAAAAGAAAGTAAGAAGAGCCGCATCCAGGAGCTGCATGGCCGTTCAGATCTTAACCCTAAGTGGACTTTCAACAATCTTATCGAAGACAGTGCTGACGTCATTGAAGCAGTAAGTATAGCCAAGTCTTTTATTGCCGCCCATGAAGACAGCAGTTGGCGAAAAAGCGGTTCGCATATGATGATCTTTTATGGTGATTACGGTCGAGGAAAATCTCACACTGCTGGTGCAATTGCCCATGAATTAATAGATCAGTACGAAATAACGGTCTTGTATCGCCAATTATCTACTGTATTGGAAATGCGCTTTTTCTCCTATGATTACAGTGCCAAAGACAATGTAGGACAGAAGTTTCGCGAAATAAACAAGGAATTACTGGACGTAGATTTACTTATACTCGATGAAGTGTGCGTCAATGAAACCTCCTTGAAAAAAAATGCCCAAAGCTGGCTCGGTAACCTGTTTAGACAACGCCTGGCCAATAATAAAAATTGTATCTTAATCACCAACCATAATCTCGCTGAGCTGGAACAAGCACTGGGTAGCTATTGTTTTGAATCACTAAAAGAATATGACACCTATAAAGTTAAATTCTCAGGCCCAAGCAGACGTAAAGAAATAGTCCCTCCTCAAGCAGAAATCCAAGTTACTAGTGGTTATCAACCCAATCAGGTTAAATAATTAACCACGGTTTGTAAGCTCACCGGAAGGTCATCAAAACACTCGAACAAAACCACTTAATATATTGATTAGTCCGCTTTGTGGAAGCTTGTTTAGCCGCCTTACGGGCTCACCACAGTCTGACTCTGTACTGCCCGCCATTACTTTTTTCATTGTTATCTATTGCCTGATTAATACATTGGTATTTTCGTTTCTTTTACGCTCTCAAGAAGAGTCCACACTGGCAAAGTAAAATATCGCCAATATTAGTTAATATGCCGTTTACCTCCCTGTTACCTACAACTGTCATAGGCGTTGAAACGCTTTTTCTGATGTTTTAAATGATTAACTTAGGCATTGCCATAGCCCACAACCTTTAGCCTTGTCCATGGATATAGCCACTGAGAATGCACACGGCATTTCTTGAGCAAAGCCTCGGTATACAGAAACCCCCATTTCCTTTCAAATAGCGTAAACGCAGAGCAAAACAGAGCAAAAAATACTGGTGCAGTAACTTTGGGCTAATTTTAAACAGGCTTACTCAGGATTTCTCTAATTAAAAAGAGCACCACTATTACTTCATTAAGCCACATGATAAAGCCGGTTAACTCGCGCTTTTTTCCACCCTTTATCGTTCAATAGCTACAAACTTAAAATCATTCATATAACCTTTTATTTTTGGCGGTTAATACTTAATGTTATTTACCTTATTGGCGCAAAGAAAAAGAATCAGAAATGATAGCTCACAATCTTATTTTGGGCTTGATTCCCTATACGATCTGACTGCTATAATAGCTAAATTTGTGATCTATTGAGTCCAATACGGCACAAAAAAGATCTGAACGGGTTGGGTTGATCGCCAGATCTAGGATCGGAAACAGCATAATTTGCTTAAATCCTCAGCCTGATTAATAAAAGATAGACCAAGGATCTTGACCAATTTAGCTATTTTACCCGTTTTAGTTGGGCTTAGATTTGTGAGAAAACCCATATTTTTGGATAGTTACAGCCAATTTCCACACTTTTTGAAAATAAATAAAAAAAAGTATAATTTATTTTAAGGCAAGATCTTTCACTTATACACAAGCTAGGGCGCGATCCCGATCTATCGGGGCAAAAGCCTATTCCTCAGTTTATATAGCGAGATCGGGCATTTTCTGATCACAACTTATCCACAGCTAGATCAAAGGTTATCCTTTATTGTGCATAATTATAGGCATAACCTCTGTATAACCATTACATATCCACTTGATAAATATACCATCATATTGGCCTGTGGATAAGTAGCCTATTTATCCCCAGGCTATACAACTTAGATCAAAAGAAGATCACAGCTATTGATGCACTGTATAATACTGTTTTATATGAAAAAAATTGGGTTACACACAGAAAACGGCTCCCCTAATAATAGTAATAATAAGTAAAGATCTATATAGATCTTATAAATACTAAGCAAGATCCTGTCGATCATTTGAAGATATTTTAGGCATTTCCATAAGGCTAAATTACAGATAGACTACGTCCCCCTTTTTGGGATAGCTTTTGATTAACGAGGTAGTAAATGTTTTATCAACAAAAATATGATGTGATCGTTGTGGGCGGTGGCCATGCAGGCACTGAGGCCGCATTGGCAGCTGCACGCATGGGTTCAAATACACTATTGCTGACTCATAACATTGAAACTCTTGGTCAGATGTCTTGTAACCCGGCTATAGGCGGTATCGGCAAGGGCCATTTGGTCAAAGAAATTGACGCTTTGGGTGGCGTGATGGCGCAAGCTATCGATAAAGCCGGGATCCAATTTCGCACTCTCAATTCCAGCAAAGGTCCGGCGGTACGTGCCACCCGTGCTCAAGCGGATAGATCTCTATACCGATCTGAAGTACGTTATTTGCTAGAACACCAGCCAAATCTAACTATTTTTCAGCAATCATGTGACGATTTGATCGTTGAAAACAACAGGGTTTGCGGTGTTGTTACGCAAATGGGCTTAAAATTTCGGGCTAAGACCGTTGTATTAACCGTAGGCACGTTTTTAGGCGGCACGATACACATAGGTATGGAAAATTATAAAGGTGGTCGAGCGGGCGATCCTCCATCCATTGCACTGGCAGATCGTTTACGAGCATTGCCCTTCAGAGTATCCAGATTAAAAACCGGCACCCCAGCCCGTTTGGATGCAAGATCTCTGGATTATAGCGTGATGCAAGAGCAACTTGGGGACACGCCCGTACCGGTATTCTCTTTCATGGGCAGTGAGGCAGATCACCCTCGCCAAACGTCCTGTTACATTACCCACACCAATACTCAAACCCACGATATCATTCGTGGCGGTTTAGACCGATCCCCTATGTATACTGGGGTGATTGAAGGAATAGGCCCACGTTATTGCCCATCAATCGAGGATAAAATCAATCGTTTTGCAGACAAGGATTCCCATCAAATATTTGTTGAACCTGAAGGGCTAAATAGTATTGAAGTATACCCCAACGGGATATCAACCAGCTTACCTTTTGACGTGCAATTTGAACTCGTGCGTTCGATCAAGGGCTTTGAACAAGCTCATATTATTCGCCCCGGTTATGCGATCGAATATGACTTTTTTGATCCCAGGGATCTGAAACAGACCCTGGAAACCAAATACATCGCGGGTTTGTTTTTTGCTGGCCAGATAAATGGCACCACTGGTTACGAAGAGGCTGCTGCTCAGGGGCTAGTCGCCGGGGCTAATGCATCCTTGCAATGCCAGGACAAGGAACCTTTACAATTACGCCGTGATGAAGCTTACATGGGGGTATTGATCGATGATCTGGCCACTATGGGTACCAAAGAGCCCTATCGAATGTTTACCAGCCGTGCGGAATATCGTTTATTGCTCCGCGAGGACAATGCCGATATTCGTCTGACTGCCAAGGGATATGCCATTGGTTTAGTCGATGAACAGAGATGGCAAGCTTTTAATAAAAAATTGGAAGCTGTTGAACTTGAGCGTCAACGCTTGCGTTCAACCTGGGTACACCCACAGCATGAATCCGCTGAGGTTCTCAACACCATATTGAAAAATCCATTGAGTAAAGAAAACACATTGGAAGATATCATCCGTCGACCGGAAATGAATTATCAACTACTGATGCAGATCCCGGAGATGGGACCGGCAATCGCTGATCCTAAAGCGGCTGAACAAGTGGAAATTCAGATCAAATATGCGGGTTATATTGAGCGTCAGGAAGAAGAAATTGCTAAAACTCGCAAAAGTGAAAATACTTTGATCCCCGTAGATTTTGATTTTAGTCAGATCTCAGGCTTATCTAACGAGGTCGTCTCAAAGTTATCTGATGCCCGTCCTGAAACCCTGGGAAAGGCGTCACGTATATCTGGTATTACTCCCGCCGCCATTTCGCTGTTACTGGTTTATTTGAAAAAACATGGTTTGTTGCGAAAAGCTGAGCGAAAAACAGCCTGATGACTGATAACAATCAAGCGTTGAGCGATCTGTTACGTAAGCATATAAATAAGACCCAGTTACAAGTTTCTTCCAAGCAGATAGTGCAATTAGTAGAATTTGTTAACTTGCTGCATAAGTGGAACAAAGCATACAATCTAACGTCAGTCAGGGATCCTAAAGAGATGGTGGTTAAACACATCATGGATTCCATCATAGTGGCTCCCCATCTAACCGAGCAGCAGTACATAGATGTGGGGACTGGCCCGGGCCTGCCTGGTATACCTTTGGCTATTATGCACCCGGATAAATCTTTTATTTTACTCGATAGTTTAGGTAAACGCGTTCGCTTTATGAAGCAAGTTGCTTATGAACTGAAGTTGGCTAATATTCAACCAGTGCAATCCAGGGTGGAAGACTTTGCAAGTCAGGTACCGATAGACGCAGTGTTAAGTCGTGCCTTCGCCTCCCTAAAAGATATGTTGCACTGGTGCCAGCATCTGGTAGATTCTGCGGGGACTTTTGTAGCATTAAAAGGCCAGTTGCCACAACAAGAAATAGAAGAATTGCCTGAGGGCTTTAAGATCACTGAGATAGTAAGATTAGATATCCCTGATTTAACAGGGGAAAGACATCTGATTAAAATTGTAAAAAGATAACAACGCGTTTATTTTTGGCGTCAAAGGCACTATCTTAAATTGTCTTGCTCGTTTCTACATGTCGGCACACAGTGCCTGAGTTAATTAGCATAAAAATAACAGACTGGAATTAGATTTTGGGAAAAGTCATTGCAATTGCTAATCAAAAAGGCGGCGTCGGTAAAACGACCACTGCAGTGAATGTTGCTGCGTCTATGGCCGCTACCAAACGTAAAGTATTGTTAATTGACTTGGATCCTCAAGGCAATGCCACCATGGGCAGTGGTGTGGATAAATACGAAGCAAAAAATACCTGTTATGAATTACTGATCGAAGAAAAACCGATTAGTGAGGTGGTGGTCACAGAAACAACGGGCAAATACGATTTGATTGCCGGCAATTCAGATGTCACCGCTGCGGAAATAAAGCTAATGGAAGTGTTCGCCAGGGAATTGCGCCTGCGTAATGCTTTGGCTCCGGTTAGAGATTACTACGATTATATTTTTATCGACTGCCCGCCTTCGCTCAACCAGTTAACCGTTAACGCTATGGCTGCTGCCGACTCGGTGTTAGTCCCCATGCAATGTGAATATTACGCCCTTGAAGGTCTGACGGCCTTGATGGATACCATCAAGAAACTGGCTTCAGTAGTCAACCCGACATTAACAATCGAAGGGGTATTACGTACTATGTACGATCCCCGCAATCGTTTGGCCAATGATGTTTCTGAACAATTAAAGAGGCATTTTGGCGAGCAAGTATACAGGACGGTTATTCCTCGCAATGTGCGTTTAGCTGAAGCGCCTAGTTTCGGTACCCCTGCCATGTATTACGATCGTTCTTCTACCGGAGCCAAGGCTTATCTAGCCTTGGCTGGGGAAATACTCAGGCGTAGCAAAAAAATAAAAGCAGCAAAGCCAGTAAATACTGGCAGCTAAATACAGGTTGGAATTGAGAAATACATGTCTGCAAAAAAAAGAGGTTTAGGAAGAGGATTAGATGCACTTTTAGCCAACAGTCAAGCATCCAGTGAGGCCGAAAGACACTACCCTGAACAAAGTGAACTGCATCATCTAGGCATAGAATTTCTCAAGCCGGGTAAATATCAACCACGTAAGGATATGTCACCTGAGGGACTTGAAGAATTAGCTTCTTCCATTCGTGCTCAAGGGGTTATCCAACCAATTATCGTTCGTCAGGTTGCGCAACACAGTTATGAAATTATTGCTGGTGAAAGACGCTGGCGTGCTTCACAACTGGCAGGACTGGATACCGTTCCCTGTTTAGTAAAAGAAGTACCTGATGAAGCAGCTGTGGCGATTGCTCTGATTGAAAATATTCAGCGTGAAGATCTTAATGCCATGGAAGAAGCACAGGCTTTAGAGCGTTTAATGAACGAGTTTGAATTAACGCATCAGGAAGTGGCCACCGCTGTAGGTAAGTCACGTACTACTGTAACCAACCTACTGCGTCTGAATAATTTACATGAAGATGTTAAAATATTGCTCGAACATGGCGATATTGAAATGGGTCATGCCAGGGCATTACTGGCACTACAGGGTGATCAGCAACATCAGGCGGCACAAATTGTATCTGGTAAGGGAATGACCGTGCGGGATACAGAGAATCTGGTTCGTCGTTTACTCGAGCCGGCCGCCCCGAAAGCCGAACAAAAAACCGACCCTGATGTGGAACGTTTACAAACTGAGTTATCAGAAAATTTGGGTGCTCAGGTACAAATTGCTCACAATGCTAAAGGGAAAGGTAAACTTGTTATAAATTTTTCCAGTTTAGATGAACTGGATGGAATATTGTTGCACATTAAGTAATAAAAAAAATAGACAGTCAAAATAACCTTAAGTAATAGTGAAAATAGACAGTCAAAATAGCCTTTTCAGTTGTAAATCCTTGGAAGATAAGTATACTTTCGGCGTTTTTTGTAAAGGCAAAAAGTAAATAGAGGAAAAAATTATAGCGAGTTTGACCGCAGTCGGTCGTAAGTTGGCAAAAGACACAATATATTGTCAATTTGCGGTAACGCTAGTCACCGCCAGCTTATTCGCCATAACATTAGGTAAGTATGCGGCAGGGTCGGCTTTTTTAGGCGGTTTTACCTGTATATTACCCAGCCTTATCTTTGCTCTTTTTGCGTTTAGATATGCCGGTGCCAGGCAAAATAAATTGGTAGTGCGGCAGTTCAGTAATGGCTCTAAGCTTAAGTTTTTGGCAACGATGGTGTTGTTTATGGCGGCTTTTCAATGGCAAGACCTGCAGGTTCTGCCAATGTTAGTGTGTTATATCATTACTATGGTTGCACAATGGCCAATAATACTAATTATAAGTCGCGTTAAAACATAACGAGACTGTAGAAAAGTTTTTAACTTTACATACTTGGGTGGAAAAATGGCAGGATCTGCTGGCGAACAAACCATTAGTGGTTACATTCAGCACCACTTAACCAATGCGTCTGTCGGTGAGGGTTTTTGGACCTTTCACATCGACACATTAGCTTGGTCAGTGTTGCTAGGATTTGTATTTATATTAAGCTTTCGCGCTGTTGCGAAAACAGCTACCTCAGGGGTGCCGGGTAAATGGCAATCTTGTGTTGAGCTGATAGTCGAGTTTGTCGACGATACCGTTAAAAGCACTTATCACGGGAAAAGTAAGTTAATAGCGCCGTTAGCGTTAACTATTTTTGTGTGGGTTTTGCTGATGAACTTGATGGATTTAATTCCCGTTGATTTCTTACCCTCTTTAGCACAATTTATAGGTGGTCAACTAGGCTATGATCCTAGTCATATATACATGAAAGTAGTTCCGACTACTGATGTAAACATGACTTTTGCTCTGTCCTTAGGTGTATTTGTACTGATGATTTATTACTCAGTGAAAATCAAAGGTTTTGGTGGCTTTATGAAAGAGCTATACGCCCATCCTTTTAATACGCCCTGGTTATATTGGTTCAACTTTATTCTTGAAGTGGTATCACTGATCGCCAAACCGTTGTCATTGTCGTTACGATTATTTGGTAACCTTTACGCTGGCGAGCTTATCTTTATTCTGATTGCAGGTACATTAGGAGTATGGCAGTTGCCATTACATTTCTTATGGGCTGCATTTCACTTATTAATCATTCCATTGCAAGCCTTTATATTTATGATGTTGACCATAGTATATTTGAGCCTGGCAAGTGAAGAACACTAATTTTACAGGGAAAATTTGCGACTGTAGTCGTCATGTTGGAGCTATGGACAGGATGTCCAAAATAACAGTTTTACAACGTTTTACTTTTTAACATTAACTTTAAACACAAGGGTGAAAATCTATGGAAATCTTAGGTAATCTTTATATCGCAGTTGGTATTTTGATAGGATTATGCGCATTGGGGCCAGCTATTGGTTTCGGTATATTAGGTGGTAAATTTCTTGAGTCTGCTGCTCGCCAACCAGAGTTAGCTCCTCAATTACAGGTAAAAATGTTCATTGTTGCTGGTCTTATCGATGCAATTTCAATGATTGGTGTAGCAATCGCTCTTTTCTTATTGTTCGTTGAAAGCGCGAAGTTTGCTGTTTAAGCACCTAACTATCCAATAACGAAATAGGAGGAGCGGTTTTGAATATCAATGCCACTCTATTTGGCGAACTCATAGCATTTGTATTCTTCGTGTGGTTTTGCATGAAGTTTGTATGGCCCCCTATTATGGGCGCTATTGAAGGACGCCAAAAGAAAATTGCTGACGGTCTTGCCGCGTCTGAACGTGGTGAAAAAGATCTAGAACTTGCCCAATCAAAAGTGACGGGTCAGTTAAAACAGGCGAAAACTCAAGCAGCCGAAATAATCGAGCAAGCCAAGAAGCGTGGGTCACAAATTGTTGACGAAGAAACGCAACGCGGTCACCTTGAGCGAGAAAAAATTATCGCTCAAGGGTACTCGGAAATAGAAGCTGAGCGTAACCGTGCAAAAGAAGATTTGCGTAAGCAAGTGTCAGCATTAGCTGTTGCCGGTGCTGAAAAAATTCTTGGGCGTCAAATCGATGCAGCAGCACAAAGTGACATAGTTGAAAAACTTGTCGCAGAGCTATAAGGGGAATATGAGCTATGTCTGAATTGACAACTATTGCTCGCCCTTACGCTAAAGCTGCGTTCGATTACGCGGTCGAGCAGAAAACCATAGCAAGCTGGCAACAAATGCTGGTTTTTGCCGCTGAAGTCACCAAAAACAGCACCATTAAAGATTTATTGTCTGGTGCTATTGCCGCTGAAAAGCTGGCCGAAATCTTCAATGCAGCCTGTGGTGAACAACTCGACTTACATGGTCAAAATCTCATTAAGGTTTTGGCAGCAAATAGACGCCTTAAAACGCTACCTGATATATCTGCGATGTTTAATGAATTCAAAGCTGAATTCGACAAAGAGATTGAGGTTGATGTCACATCAGCCAGCGAACTTGATGTAAAACAGCAAGCCGATATCAGCGAAGCTCTTGAAAAACGTCTTGCACGCAAAGTTAAGCTCAATTGTAGCGTCGACCCTGAACTGATTGCCGGTGTTATTATTAAAGCCGGTGATACAGTAATCGATGGTTCGGTTAGAAGTAAATTAAACCGTCTCTCAGACGCATTACAAGCATAACGGGGAAAAGAGTATGCAACTGAATTCCACTGAAATTGCAGAACTGATCAAACAGCGAATTGAACAGTTTGAAGTAGTAAGTGAAGCTCGTAATGAAGGGACTATTGTCGGTGTAACCGATGGTATTATCCGTATCAATGGCCTTGCAGATGTTATGCAAGGCGAAATGATCGAGCTTCCTGGTAATCGCTATGCGATCGCATTAAACCTAGAGCGTGACTCTGTAGGCGCGGTTGTTATGGGTCCTTATGCCGATCTTCAAGAAGGCACTAAGGTCACCTCATCTGGTCGTATCCTAGAAGTACCAGTAGGTCGTGGTTTATTAGGTCGTGTTGTTAACACGCTTGGTGCCCCAATCGATGGTAAAGGTGCGATTGAAGCCGATGGTTTTGAACCAGTCGAAAAGATTGCCCCTGGGGTAATTGAACGTCAATCGGTTGATCAACCAATACAAACGGGTTACAAATCCGTTGATGCCATGATCCCGGTGGGACGTGGTCAGCGAGAATTGATTATCGGCGATCGTCAAACGGGTAAAACCGCTTTGGCAATTGATGCCATCATCAATCAAAAAGATTCTGGTGTTAAATGTATTTATGTAGCGATTGGCCAAAAAGCCTCAACTATCGCTAACGTAGTACGTAAGCTTGAAGAGCATGGCGCCATGGCTCATACCATAGTGGTTGCTGCTTCTGCTTCTGAATCTGCTGCATTACAATATCTGGCACCTTACTCTGGTTGTACCATGGGTGAGTATTTCCGCGACCGCGGTGAAGATGCCTTGATAGTATATGATGACCTATCTAAACAAGCTGTCGCCTATCGTCAGATTTCACTGTTGTTACGTCGTCCACCTGGTCGTGAAGCTTACCCTGGAGACGTGTTTTATTTACACTCACGTCTGTTAGAGCGTGCTGCACGAGTGAATGTAAACTATGTTGAGGCTTACACCAAGGGCGCAGTAAAAGGGAAAACCGGTTCACTTACGGCTTTACCTATTATTGAAACCCAAGCGGGTGATGTTTCAGCATTTGTTCCGACTAACGTAATATCGATTACCGATGGTCAGATCTTTCTGGAAAGTGATTTGTTTAACGCGGGTATTCGCCCACCGGTAAACGCTGGTATTTCAGTTTCTCGGGTTGGTGGTGCTGCACAGACCAAGATAGTTAAGAAATTAGGTGGCGGTATTCGCCTGGCCCTGGCTCAGTATCGAGAATTAGCAGCGTTTTCACAGTTTGCATCTGATCTTGATGAAGCGACTCGGGCTCAACTTGAGCACGGTGAGCGCGTAATGGAATTGATGAAACAAAACCAATATTCGCCGCTTAACGTGGCAGATATGGCGGTTTCATTATTTGCTGTTGAAAAAGGCCATTTGAAAGATATCGAACTTAGCAAAATCCTTGATTTTGAAGCTTCGTTACACTCTTTCATTAACAGTGAATATGCTGAGCTGATGAAAACTATCAATGAAACAGGCAATTTCAACGCAGAAATTGAAGCCCAATTAAACGAAGCCTTAGGTAAATTTAAAGCGACGCAAACTTGGTAATCAATCGGACCGCTTATTATAGCGGTCCTAACGTTGAATAATCGGAGATAGAGTCATGGCCAGCGGTAAAGAGATAAAAGGTAAGATCGGGAGTATTAAAAATACTCAGAAAATCACCAGTGCTATGGAAATGGTTGCTGCGTCCAAAATGAAAAAGGCGCAAGACCGTATGACTGCAAGTCGTCCATACGCTGAGAATATTCGAAACGTGATCGGTCACCTGGCTAACGCTAACCTTGAATATCGCCATCCCTATTTAGAAGACCGTGAAATAAAGCGTGTCGGCTATATTGTCATCTCTACTGATCGTGGACTTTGTGGTGGTTTAAACACCAACGAGTTCAAGATGGTTATCAAAGATGCAAAGAAATGGCGGGATCAGGGAGTAGAAGTTGATTTTTCAGCATTAGGTGCTAAATCCTGTGCTTTCTTTAGTCGTTTCGGTGGCAGTGTATTAGCCGCTGAATCGGGGCTTGGCGATTCGCCAAGCGTTAAAGATGTAATTGGTTTGGTGCATGTCATG
Source organism: Paraglaciecola sp. (assembly GCA_046709505.1). Taxonomy (GTDB): domain Bacteria; phylum Pseudomonadota; class Gammaproteobacteria; order Enterobacterales; family Alteromonadaceae; genus Paraglaciecola. The sequence goes on from JBKEFM010000049.1 coordinate 19,081, forward strand.
CTTAGCGCCTTCAATGAAGGAAAAATTGACCGCTTGTTTCTGGTATTTAATAAATTTGTTAATACCATGGCACAAGAGCCGCAGATCGATCAATTGTTGCCTTTGCCTAAATCTGATGAAAAAGCATTACAACATCGTTGGGACTATATATACGAACCAGATCCAAAACCTATTTTGGACGTGTTACTGGTACGTTATATGGAGTCACAAGTATATCAAGGCGTAGTAGAGAATTCTGCGTCAGAGCAAGCCGCGCGTATGATTGCAATGAAAGCTGCAACGGATAACGCCGCTGATATAATTGATGATTTGCAATTGGTATACAACAAAGCGCGTCAGGCAGCGATCACACAAGAGATCAGTGAGATAGTTGCTGGTGCGTCCGCGGTGTAGGCAACGGTTTTAGAATTTAAGAGGAATTAACATGAGTCAAGGTAAGGTCGTCCAAATCATTGGCGCCGTTGTGGACATTGAATTTCCGCAAGATTCGGTTCCAAAAATATATGACGCATTGCGTATTACCGAAGGTAATTTGCAAGGTTTGACCCTAGAAGTACAGCAACAACTAGGTGGGGGCGTAGTGCGTACAATCGCCATGGGTTCCACAGATGGCTTGAAACGTGGCCTATCGGTCGATAATAGCGGTGCAGCCATTCAGGTTCCAGTGGGTGAAGCTACACTTGGCCGTATCATGGATGTATTGGGAAACCCCATCGATGAAGCGGGTCCCATAGGTGAAAAAGAGCGTATGTCTATTCACCGTGTAGCGCCTACCTATGAAGAGCAGTCAATGTCCATTGAACTGCTTGAAACTGGCATCAAAGTTATTGACTTGGTTTGTCCGTTTGCAAAAGGCGGAAAAGTAGGTCTGTTTGGTGGTGCCGGTGTAGGTAAAACCGTCAACATGATGGAGCTTATCCGGAACATCGCCATGGAGCACAGTGGTTATTCTGTATTTGCTGGCGTAGGTGAGCGTACTCGTGAAGGTAATGATTTCTATCACGAAATGAACGATTCAAACGTACTGGACAAGGTATCTTTGGTCTATGGCCAAATGAACGAGCCTCCTGGAAACCGTTTGCGCGTTGCGTTGACCGGTTTGACTATGGCTGAAAAATTCCGTGACGAAGGTCGTGATGTATTGTTTTTTGTAGATAACATTTACCGTTATACCTTAGCCGGAACAGAAGTATCTGCTCTGCTAGGTCGTATGCCTTCAGCGGTAGGCTATCAGCCTACATTGGCTGAAGAAATGGGTGTTCTTCAAGAGCGTATTGCGTCGACTAAAACGGGTTCAATCACTTCTATTCAGGCGGTATACGTACCTGCAGATGATTTGACTGACCCTAGTCCGGCCACTACTTTTGCGCATTTGGATGCAACGGTTGTATTGTCTCGCGATATCGCATCATTGGGTATATACCCAGCGGTAGACCCGCTAGATTCTACTTCACGTCAGCTTGATCCTCAGGTTATAGGCCAGGAGCATTATGACTGTGCCCGTGGTGTACAATCTGTATTGCAACGTTACAAAGAACTTAAAGATATCATTGCCATACTGGGCATGGACGAGTTATCAGAAGAAGACAGACAGTCTGTATCTCGAGCGCGTAAAATACAGCGTTTCTTGTCACAGCCTTTCTTTGTAGCTGAAGTGTTTACTGGTGCACCTGGTAAATATGTTTCTTTGAAAGATACCATCACCGGATTTAAAGGCATTTTAGAAGGCGAATATGATCACCTTCCTGAACAGGCTTTCTATATGGTTGGAACAATCGACGAAGCATCAGAGAAAGCCAAAAAAATGTAAACGTATCCTAAGGATACGTTAACTATTTTTTTGAAAGGAGGGTTTTATGGCAATGACAGTAAAATTGGATGTGGTAAGCGCAGAAGATAAGATATTTTCTGGCCTAGTTGAGAGTATCCAGGTCACCGGTAGTGAAGGTGAACTCGGTATTCAATACGGGCATGCCCCTTTGCTTACTACCATCAAAGCTGGAATGTTACGCGTGGTTAAACAGTTCGGTGAAGAAGAACTGATTTTCGTTGCCGGCGGTGTACTAGAAGTACAACCTGGCCATATTAGCGTACTTGCGGATACAGCTGTTCGTGCAGAAGATCTGGATGAACAAGCGGCTCTGGAAGCGAAAAAACGCGTAGAAGAGCATATTGCTCATCCCGGTGCTGATTTTGATTATGCTGAGGCTGCGGTTGAACTCGCTGAAGCTATTGCCCAGTTAAGATTAATTAGAAAACTGCGCAAGTAATCACATTGGAAATATGTTCCATATAAAACCCGGCCACGTGCCGGGTTTTTTATAAGTGCCGATTAGTCGCTCAGGACCTGATTTTTTATAAACCATAGATAATTTTTTAACTGTGCTTGAGTGTCACAGCAATACTCAGTCAATTACGGCACAACGTATTATTATGCAGCTAATAATCCCCCCGTACTTATCCCTGTAGAATTATTTGTACGTTAAGGTTGCTCGTTAAGCGAGCTGAGACCATTGTGAGCGAATAATATCCTTAAGGTATGCAAGTACAAAATATTCGGCCGTTAAGTCATCTGCCAGACGCTTACAGCGCCTTGTTAATATATATTAGCTTGCTTGACTACAGCCTAAGCAATATACATACAGGGTAAAAACACCATGCACGATTTTGACTGGTCATATCAACTTTACCTTTTGTGAAATTATTTACTGGTAGACCAATGTACTCACTTACCCTGTTATTTATACTCGCCAGGTATAGGCATCGTTAGTCTGGATCAGTAACTGCGAGGGAGAATACTTTATCCTGCATGGCCAAAAAACTTTGCAGCAAGGGGTGGCAATCCAGTTTTTCAGTTATATTTAAGGTGTAAGCTAAGGCTTCTAAAGTGGAGAGACCATTATCTACTGAGGTTTTACGAATGGTATATTTACTCGCCGGTGGGGCAGCAAAATGCCACTGGGGTAACGTACTTAGCCAGGGGTTAAGTTGCCAAATTTTAAACGCTTTGCGCCAGGTCGCATCGATGAAAATCAGAGTTTTCTGTTTGGGCAAAGCGAACTGTTGTGAATGATTCTCTAAAGCCTTACTGCTGGACGATGGATAAATTAGTGCAAAATGATCAGGGTTTGCACTGCATTTTTTAATTAGTTCACTAAAACTGTGAGGGTGCTCGCCGCACAAAACAGTTACATCAGGCATGCACAGGGTAATTAATCGGGTCGTGTTTTTTGCATGCTTGGCCTCAACGGGGTGTTGCAAAATAATTATTTTTTGCCTGGCCTTAAAGGTGTGGACTGCATCACAGATACACACCCTTGCAGGGTAATGACACCCGGGACAATATCTTCTTGTTGATGCCATTGATGTTCCCCAGTGAACTAAAGCAAAGATAGTAACAACAGAACCCTTTGTTGTATTTTATTAAATCCCCCCACCTTTGAAAAATGGCATATTTAACTTTGAAGTGCATCACCG
>JBKEFM010000050.1:0-22460 GCA_046709505.1 Paraglaciecola sp.
GTTTAACTTTTTCGGATGATATAAATGAAAAATATGTTCTTGAATCAAGGATTAATAGCTAACATTGCCATCAAAATAAATCTAATTAATTAATGGCATATACGAAATTCTCAATAATAAGCGTTACATCTCAAAAAGAAAGCTCTACGATTAACGTTAACGAGTGTTGTGCTGATACTTTTATCGTCTTTTGCTATGCAGATAAGTGACCAGCACCATCAAAACTGGAGATTTCATATCAACCGCAGTTTCAGAAAATGTCTGGATAGGGCTACCTTACTGAAGAGGAGGTAGAACGTTTGGCCAGACTAAATAACAAACATATTGGCTTGAGTGAGCGAAAAATATAAAGGACAGCAGAGTATCCGTAATAAATTCCTTTTAGGACTGACGATGGTTCTCGGCTTTCCACTGTCAGGTTAATGTTAGTCGCTACAGTTTCATTTTCTGTGGCCATATCTGGTATTCTGTTTGCAAGCGAGCCGGAGGCTTTTTTCTATCCTGTACTTATGGTTATAGGTGCACTTTTAGCCATGAAATATAATAAGAAAATTCACGCACCGAAGAACAGCGGCTGGGCTGATTAAGGCGTTATGCACAAAAGAGGTGAAAGTGATTATTAGGAAAATCTTAGCTCAAGATATTGACACAATTCTTGAATTGAACGAGAAATCAGTGAAAGTGTTAAGTCCAATGGATAAGAATAAGTTACTCCGATTAATGGAAATATCTGCCTTGTCCGCAGTAGTGGAAGAAGCCAATCAAGTGGCGGGGTTTCTGTTAGCTTTTACTCATGATGTTCAATACGAAAGTATCAACTATGAGTGGTTTAATCAGAATTACGATTCATTTTTATACATCGACAGGATCGTGATTTCAGACCAATTTAGGGCTAAAGGTATGGCGACCAAACTCTACAAATACGCTCTGAAGTGGGCAACTGAGCATTCATTACCCAGTATTTTTGCTGAAATTGACGTTATACCACCTAATAAACCATCTTTATTATTTCATCAAAAGTTTGGTTTTAAAGAGCTTGAACTATTGAAACATAATCAAAATAAAATGGTTTCCCTCCAGGAGTGTAAAGTAGACTAGATCAGGGTGAAAATTTGCATAACAACTAGCTGCACTAGGGCTCGATAGGGTTGTCACAGTTTTTGCTAAAATAAAAAGTAGCACTTACTGGCCGGTGAGCGGGCGTTATAAAACTTTATTAATGAATACGAAAAGGCAACAAATTTGTTGATCCATTATTTGTTATTTTATGTGTTGTAGAGAAAGGGTAATGAGTCATGATAAGTACCAAAATATACAAGTCCGTCTATAAGCTGACTGAAAAACTAATGGCCGCTGCCAAAGAAGACAATAGAGAGGCATTTAACTCGCTCTATGCACAGCTAAAGGCTATTTGTATCGATAACGAAAATACCGACAAAGACCACCCGGAACAATGGGAAACTCTTGCCGACTTTACTGAAGAGTTAGCAGACGCCGTGGCCGGCTACGAAAAAGCTCTGGAAAAAGCTATCGCGGTTAATTCAAAAGACCATATGTCATCCATCGCATTTTCCATGGCGACCATGCAAATTGAATTAGGTCAAACTGACGCAGCGATTAAAAATCTGCAGAATGCAAAAATCAGCGCGAATAAAATTGTCGATCAAGATCTTAAACAAGAAATTGATGATCTGCTTGAAACACTATTAGTAGACTAAGCCCGTTACGACGTGACAAATAGATATTCATCGTGAACTGCCCCGCGACTTTCGCTCCACTGTGATCACGGGGTTTTCTACAAAGATTGATGATATTAAGGTGAAGCGGTACCCGTCATTACTTCCCAAAATTTTTTACACTGTCCCAGGGACTCAGTCCTGTACCGCTATCTGTAGTACAAAAAACAAGTAAACCAATCAAAAAAATAACCTTATCTGGCTTCGCTAAGGAGCGAAGTCATTACCCGCGACTTAGCTACTGTGCACAGGTAATACACTACTTTCTTTAATCACTTTGAGGCTGAACTGGGATTCAATATTCATTACACCTGCGAATTTGAGTATTTTATTCATACATAAATCTGAAAAATGATCCATGCTGGTGGCAACCACCTTCATCAAGTAATCGTAACTACCTGTGGTCGCGTGGCATTCAATGATGTACTCCAGGGCAGCGACTTCTTCGAGAAACGTGATCCGCTTAGTGTCATCCTGTTTCTCAAGGGAAACCATGACAAATGACGTCACCTGCAGACCGATCATGCGCTGGTTTAAAATGGCCGAATAGTGATCAATCACCCCTGCACTTTCCAGGGTCTTTATGCGCCTCAGACAAGGAGATTCTGACAGCCCCACTTGGTTTGCTATTTCAACGTTGGACATACGGCCATCACGTTGTAATAAATATAAAATCTCACATTCTGCCCGAGATAACTTCATAAAACGCATTCCACCTTAAAATTAAATATTATAGACGGATTATGCCACAAACCACCTAATGATCAGCGAATATAAACAGAAAGTTGCCCATAATAAGGAGTAAAGTATCTTCCATCAACTACACCAGTAGCTGTTGTTTATTGCCAATAAAAAGAGGACTAAAGATGACTGATTTGTTTGACAACCCCATGGGATTAGATGGCTTCGAATTTATAGAATTCGCAGCCAAGGAAAAAGGGATCTTGGAGCCTGTATTTGAAACGATGGGCTTTATTCATGTCGCCAGTCATCGCTCAAAAAATGTCGATTTATGGCGTCAGGGTGAAATTAATATCATCATCAATTATACAACAAAATCACCGGCCTCTTATTACGCAGAAGAGCATGGTCCTTCGGCGTGTGGCATGGCATTTAGAGTCCGCTGTGCGAAAACGGCTTATAAGCGTGCCCTTGATCTTGGTGCCCAGCCCATTGAAATCCCATGCGGACCAATGGAGCTTAAACTACCCGCCATACGGGGTATAGGCGGCGCCATCATCTACCTTATCGACCGCTACGAAGAAGGCCTGTCTATCTATGACATTGACTTTGAATTTCTGCCAGGTGTTGACCGTAATCCTGAAGGTTGTGGTTTTAAATTAATCGATCACCTTACCCATAACGTCTATAAAGGGCGTATGAAATTCTGGGCCGATTACTATGAGAAATTATTTAACTTCAGAGAAATTCGCTACTTTGATATTAAGGGCGAGTACACAGGTTTAACCTCCAAGGCCATGACGGCGCCTGATGGCAAGATCCGTATTCCGCTAAATGAAGAATCGGGCAGTAATGGTCAAATCGAAGAATTTTTGATGAATTATAATGGTGAAGGTATTCAGCATATCGCCTTTATCTGTGACGACCTGCTGGCTTGTTGGGACAGATTAAAAGCCATGGGCACTAAGTTTATGACCGCTCCGCCTGACACCTATTATGAAATGCTGGCCGATCGCCTGCCTGGTCATGGTCAGTCGGTAGATGAATTAAAAAGTCGCGGTATCTTACTAGACGGCACAACTGATGAAGAATCTCCTCGTTTATTGCTGCAAATATTTTCTCAAAATGCGGTGGGCCCCATCTTTTTTGAATTCATTCAGCGTAAAGGTGACGAAGGCTTCGGTGAAGGCAACTTCAAAGCGTTATTTGAATCACTAGAAAGAGACCAAATACTTCGTGGTGTGTTAGAAACGACCGATAAAGCCGCCGTATAAAAGGATTATTCAATGAACATTAAGCGTATCCATCACGTTGCCTATCGTTGTAACGATGCAAAAGAAACAGTGGAATTTTACCAGAATGTACTGGGAATGGATTTCGTACTGGCCATTGCCGAAGATCGCGTGCCTTCAACCAATGCGCCAGACCCTTATATGCACGTATTTTTAGATGCCGGTATGGGTAATGTATTGGCCTTTTTTGAACTGCCCAATTCACCTAAAATGGGTAAAGACGGTAATACCCCCGATTGGGTGCAGCACTTTGCCATGGAGGTAGAGACTTTCGATGAACTCTTGACGGCCAAAGCCAGCCTGGTATCTGCTGGTCTGGATGTACTGGGCCCCACCAACCACGGTATTTTCCAGTCAATCTATTTCAGAGATCCTAACGGACATCGCATTGAATTGGTTGCCAACAGCTGCACTGAAGAAGAAATGCAAAAACTGCACGAGGTCGCACCCGCTATGTTGGAACAGTGGAGTCAAACTAAAAAAGCGCCTAAACACGCAGCATGGTTGCACGAAAAAGAATTTACTCATTCTAAATAGAGGGCATTAAATTAGTGAAATTAAATGAAACCCATGATCCGGCTCTGCATAGCTGGGTCGCATCAGCCAATATAGCAGATACTGACTTTCCCATTCAAAACCTACCCTTTGCAGTGTTTCGCCGCAGTCATTGCGATGAAGAATTTCGCATCGGTACCGCCATTGGTGATCAGGTGCTGGACCTAGCCGCTTTGCATAGTAAAGCGCTGTTTACGGGTAAAACAAGCCTGGCTTTAGTAGCCTGTCAAACGGGACAATTGAATGATCTTATGTCTCTGGGCTTTACATACTGGAACAGTCTGCGCCAGGACTTATCGATATCCCTGCGTACAGGTGCTGCGCTGCAAAGTGAAATTCAAACTTGCCTGATACCAATGGATGAGGTTGAGTATGCCCTACCCGCCCAGATTGGCGACTATACGGATTTCTATACCTCGATTTACCATGCGACCAATGTAGGCAAACAATTCCGGCCCGACAATCCTTTGCTGCCTAATTATCAATGGGTGCCCATTGGTTATCATGGCCGCAGTTCATCCATCGGTGTTTCAGGTCAAACATTTAACCGGCCCTGTGGGCAAACTCGACTACCCCCCGCAACCGAGCCCAGCTTCGGTCCGGCTAAGAAAATGGACTATGAATTGGAAGTGGGTATTTTTGTCGGCGCAGGAAACGCCCTCGGAGATGCCATTGCCATTGATGATGCAGACAAACACGTTTTTGGCTTATGCCTGTTTAACGATTGGTCGGCCCGGGACATTCAAGCCTGGGAATATCAGCCACTGGGTCCATTTTTATCAAAAAATTTCGCCTCCACGGTCTCTCCCTGGATTGTCACGCTGGAAGCTTTAGTCCCCTTTAATACGCCCTGGACTAGAGAGGATGATCATCCTCAGCCCCTTGCCTATTTAGAGTCTGATAAAAACCGTAAAAGCGGTGGATTAGATATCTCACTTGAAGTGGCTATTAGTACAGCAAAAATGCAAGACAGTAATGAGCAGGCTGAATGTTTAGCCACAACAAACTTCAGGCATTCTTACTGGACTATCGCCCAGATGCTTGCCCACCATACAGTGAATGGCTGCAACTTGCGCCCCGGTGATTTACTCGGTAGTGGCACCCAATCGGGGCCAGAAGCAAATGAAGCGGGCTCGATGCTAGAGCTAAGCCAAGGTGGGCAACAGCCCATCACCCTAAAAAATGGTGAGAAACGCAGCTTCCTGGAAGACGGAGATACGGTGATCATGCGTGGTTATTGTGCCAAACAAGGGGCAAAACGCATAGGGTTTGGTGAAGTTACAGGCACTTTGCTACCGGCAAAAATATAAAGAGTGCTCTAAACGCAATTGCTCCATGAAATGCAGAGGTAATTTTTAGTTATCTAACTTCTACGTTAAGGCCTATCGACAGATAGGTTTTTTTTGCGTAATTCAGCCAATCTGCGGATGGGGCCATAGTAATCTTTACATCAATGCAACCCACATACTTAAGGCTGCAACGGAAATATTTATGGTCATGCTGACAGTCATCATATTACCGATTTTAAATCGCTAATATGTAATGAAGCAAACCCTCCTCAGTGTAAAATAACAACAAGGTCAGCGAAGGAATATATACGGTAAACGATCTTACTTGGCCACTACGGTACAATTATAAGCGTCTCCCTTGAAGCTGCAGCGTTGTTGGATGCTCTCACTTAGCCTAATCACTTAGACCGTCTAAGCTCTTGGGGCTGAGGTCTTTTGCCCTATAACGGCAACTACAATGGTTTTGGGTATAGGTAGGAAGTAAAGACGTCATGCATCGCTGGTGCGATCCAATCAAAATTATTGCACAGGCGCACCAAGGTGGCCAATATTTCGCCCCTTTTCCTGTTGGTATAACTTAGGCAGCTGTTGGCTTATATTGCATTTTCCTGCCATAAAGTGTGTCTGCTGGCCGGGTTTTATGGGCTAAAAATTGCATCGTAACCATGCTCTGATTGAACAAAAACCCCGTATTAAATTAATCTATTAACCTAATTTTCCGGCATGTTAAAATTAGGTATATCTTGCAATTGGTACTCTTTGGGCACAGTAAATAAACTTGCATCAAACGATCCGGAAATAAATTCCAAGCTCACTTCCTTGCCTGAACTATGTTTATAGTCTTTAAGTTTTAGTGGCACCCGATTATTATCAAACATTAAATTATTTATCTGCATGTAGTGCTGCGACGGGCCAAACTCACTGAGCACATTTTCGATCACGTCGAAAAAACCGCGTAAGGTTTGATAATCTTTCTCATTCAGGTTTGTATCACTCAGTTTGGCGACACAGGCTTCGCTGCTTATTTTGCCTTCCTGGCGTACCACCATCCAGCTGCACAGCACCCCATGAACCTTATCACTGCGACTGGTTTTCACCCATTCAACCGGGCGCTGTGCCGCAGAGGGGTCGGGTATCATATTGATCATCATTTTTTCCATTTGCTGACGCTGCTCAACAGACATTCCCGCCATTTTTTGCTGCATCATACTCATGGCCTGGTCGCGCATTTTATTTAGGCCATCAGCCATAGCAGTGAGACCTTGTTGACCAACCTGCATATAACGTTTTTCTTTATGTTGCACTACAGTCACTGACTGGTGTTTATTATCAAAGATAAATTGGGTTTTACCGCGTTCATCCACAGTGGCAAGCATGTCGTTGTCAATATACAGGTTGCTTATTTGGCTCTGTGCCGGATTGTGATTAATTATCCTGGTGCCGGCACTGGCAATTAGCGGAATCCATAAAGCCAAAGTAAAAACAGAGATTAAAAAGCGCTGAATCATAACTATTTCCTGTTGGTTAATCCTTATCAAGCTTATACCAAGAGTCTCTAATTTGAAGTGTATACGAGATTATTTTATAACCTTTGATTACGGATCCCCCCAGCGTCACAAACACTGTGTATAGGGTTAACCCCAGCGGTCTTTTAACCAACCGTAATGGTAATAGCCCCATTGGCCAAGGCGTCTGGCGCCAGCGAAAGGAAATGGGGGTAAGGGTTGTTGGTATAAAGGCAGATTGGGTAGTTCCTCTCCCGCAATACTTTGTGCCAGGCGATAGGCCGCCTGGCTGCTAAATGACACTCCGGCACCACAATAACCCAGGCTATAACCGACCCCACCTTTACTGTATACGTGGGGCATATCATCCATTGCAGCGGCAATCCAGCCAGTCCAGTTATAGGCTATCGCCTTATTGGCTAAGCTGGGGAAACTCTTATCCAGGGCTAGTTTTAGTCGCTGACCGTATACAGGATCAGCGGCATCTTTACCCCACACCGCGCCGCGCCCGCCAAACAACAAACGATTATCCGGTAACAATCGATAATAGTATTTTAGAATGCGCGTATCCATGGTGACCTGATGAGTATATAAACCTGCTGCAGTCAGTTCCCGGGGAGTCAGTGGCTCAGTGACAATCACATTACTCAGAATAGGCAGATACTTGTCATCCACCCGTGAATTAAAGCGTTTAGGGGTATAGGCATTGCCTGCCATAATGACTTTATTGGCCACCAGCTCACCTTGGTTGGTGATCAGTCTGTGTTTGCCGTCTTCTTCTACCCAATCGAGCACACAGGATTGCTCTGAAATCGTCACACCCTGAGCTGCCACCATCGCCTTATAACCGAGCAATAACTTAAGGGGATTTAAACCAAAACCATCGTTAAGCCTTAACGCACCATAAGCTTGATGATGATGTAAATAACGGGCATGTAATTCATCCCGAGAAATAAGCTGCGCTGATGATCCCGTGCTATCCGCAAGATGTTGTTGGATAAATTCTGCCGCACCACGTAGCTGGATCAATGCCTTTGGGTTGTGCGCCACTTTCAAATAACCGGCCTCTTGTGGCTCGCAGGCAATATTATGCTGCTTGATAAGCCCCTCAACTCTGGCAACCGCCTGGGTAAACTCGCCATAAATGCCCTTGGCGGTAGGTAAATCCCAGCGTTTGGCCATGGCGGCATAACCTAATCTGCCCGAGCCTTTTAAAACAAAGCCGGCATTACGGGCACTTGCGCCAAACCCCACCTGATTTGCTTCCAGCACATGGCAATCGATATTAAATTCACTGGTCAGATAATAAGCGGTTAGCAGCCCGGTATAGCCACCGCCGACTATCGCCACATCGGTTTGTTGGCGGCCGGTTAGGCTGGGTAAAAGCGGTGGTAATGCTTGGGTGCTAGCCCAATAACTTGCTGCCAGGGGCTGGTTATCAGGGTGGGTATTAATCAGCGGATCGTACATATTATTTTTCTTAATATGGTTGTTTTATCGGAAGTACAAAGGATAACGGCGATCAAAATGTCAGTAACATTTCGCAGGCCACGCAGTGGCAGTCGTCACCGCACAACACGCATTTATAGTCGCCGGTGTAACGCTGATGCCAGCGTTGGGGATGGAGTTTAATTAATTTTCCCCCTGCCTTAGTAAAATAGCGTACTGCTGCATTATTTGGGCTTTGTTGCCATAAGTGGCTTACGCCAGCTTTTGCCCCTTGGGCAATCGCCGCCGCTTTAGATGCTGCTAATAGTTGCCCGCCAAGCCCTTTTCCCCTGGCTGATTCTGTGATGGTATTGCATTTGAAATAACACACTTGTGCAAAATCAACACCCCATAAATCCACCGTGCACCACTGATCCTGTTGCCACTGACCGGGTGCATAGGTTAAGCGAAAACCAATCAGCTGCTCATTTTCTATGACCACAAAACAGGCATTAATACCTGTTTTAGTCCCTTTGTGATAAATATCATTAAGCTCTTTTATATTCATGTAGCCACTGCCGTGCACTACTTCACCTAAGCTTAACACTGCGGGAAAATCAGCTGGGGTTAATTCTCTAATCATATTTGTCTTATTAGGTGCGATTTATCGTCATGATATCACATGCCATTATGGCCATACTTGAGATAATTTGTTTTCACCACACCTTAGCAAGATCAAGCACAAGTATTGACCTCATTTAACATAAAGGTACACGTTTCCCGTAGTTGGGTTGTATTCAATTTTGTTGCCCTCATCTAGTATCACTACAAATAATGGCCAAATAAGAAGACGGACGAAATGAAAGTATTATTAGCGGTATTTATCCTAATAGCAGCAAGTGGACTGATCTGGTTTACCAACCAGTCAGATGAGGCCGCTTTATCAGCCGAATCCACCAGACTACCCGTCATTTCACGCCAGGATATACTTGGCGCTTCTGATTTGATAGATGGGGTAAAGCAGGCCTTAAAACAAAACGATGATAAAGCCATTGAACATTGGCTGGAAAAAGCAGCCGAGCTAGCCAAAACAGCTGACTTACCCCAACAGGATATTAATTATCTTGAGTCTGATGAAGCCAAAAACTATTTGCTCTTTGGGGCTAAACGCAGCTTGTTTAACGACGCAGTCGAGCACGCTTATTACGCACTGAACGATATAGAAAAAGTGAAAAAACACTATCCTGAAGCCCAAGATCTGTTTGCCCAAGCCGACAAGCTCATTTCTGACAGAGATAACATTATTCAGCAGATAGCAACCGAATTGGCCGGAGGTGAACAGCCAGATGAGCAAAAAATGGATGCCGCACATGCGTTGTTCAAAGAGCGGTCTACTCGTCATTAGCAAACAGTTCTAACCATATAGTTTTATTATCGCTGGGGGCGCTATTAGCTACTGTTGCTAAAATTTCGGCTATTTCCAACCCTGGAGCCAGTGTTGGGTATCCGATAAATCACGCCACTTTATTGATCGTGACCGCTTAGACAATATAGCTTCAAGAATGCAGCAGATAACCACCCCCTCCTCGTCAAATTCCACCTCAGTTACCAAAAAATGTTTTTCCCGATTTAGGGGGTTTACGGCAGTCCATTTACTATGGTGTAATTTTTTCGGATTAATTTTATTCATTAAGAGTTTGCGCCAATTAAATGCCCTTTAGGTTTTTATTTGGTAAGTGCGGGAGCCTGATTTGGATCAAAGGGTGGTAACAAAAATGTTGTCTGCCTTTGCTAAAAACAAGCGTTTGGTCAGTATTCGCAGGGAGCGCACAGGCTGCATGTCTAGTGCAGCACTGACGAGTTAATCAACACCAAAATCACAAGCGTTAGCCTATTGGGCCGGCATCACCCAGTGGTGCAATTTTGAGCTATAAAATGACCAGGGGTATTTTACTAGATTAGTTTTGTAAATCTAACCAATGTTGAATAATGGTGTCTAGCTCGCCGTTTTCTTGCAACGTAGTAATCGCCTGGTTGAGTTGGCCAATAATACCAGGAACCGGGGTCTTTTTACTGAGCATAATATGGATATCAGTGCTGTAAATAGGCAGGGGATGCAACTCAAACTCTCCTTGCATATTATATTTTTTGACGAAGAAATTTAAGGTTGCCGGGTCGACAAAAAAACCATCAATATGTTCTTTTAATAATAACCTCACGTTTTGCTCCAGATCCAATACTTCACTAATATGCGATTGAAACTCGCTACTATTCATCAGTTTCTGGTATTGCTTGCCATAAAAATACCCTCCTTCCACGCCAATCAAGTATGGGCTGTCAATCAGATCTTCCAGAGATTGCAATGGCATTTTTTTTGCCATACCTTTACGCACAAAAAAATTAACGGTTTCTAATCTGTAGGGCAGAGAAAAATAAGCAAACTTACGTCTTTCATCGGTTATGGATGCACCCATTGCCAAATCCACCTCACCGGATTTTATATAGCTAATATGGCGTTCCCAGGGTAATTCTTCGGTGTAGTTCACGTCCAATTTAGCTTTTTGGATGACGGCATTAAAGATATCGAAATCTAAACCCACCAACTCTTGTTGGGCATTACGATATTGATAGGGATGCCATAATTCCCAACCCGATGACAGAGTCTTACCGTAGCTTACGATGGAAAAGAAGATGAGTAAAATAACCAGCGTTTTTTGCAATGAATACCCCGTTTTGTATAAAAACACCAATTAATAGCCGCTTATGGTTATCAATAAAAGCAAATCTGTCGCCAATGTAAAATAGCTAACTCAATATACTGCTGTTCACTATACCTTCGATTTACGTCATTAGCGACACTTGCGAGTATGAAAACCAAGCGATTACCTGACAATGCATGTTGTGACGCTAATGAGTTATTTATAATAATATAGTGCGAGCCCCTTAGTGTCACAACTCTATTGTTGTGGTGTTAGATATAAGCCAAAGACTGACGAGTCAAATGGGCGGAGTAACAAGATTAAAAACGTGGCTTACAGACTATCTTACGCTAAATAGCTATAACGCATTTTGCGTGGGTATGACCACATTGGTAAATATCAAGCCAGCAATCAGCAAAAAAACAATCCAAGTGATAACACGAAGACCTTGTTAATGACTGCAAGGCTGGGGTTAAACGCCTTGAAAAGTGTTGTTATATCAGCAGCTAAAACGCGAGAGTGTCTCTTGAAAAAACTGGGGGAAACTGCCACTGTATTCATTGAAGTCTCATTAGAAGATCATCACATGGAAGACGTCGCTAAATTTGAGCGTAATAGAGTGTCATTTGATCAGTGGCGGTTACGATTATCTGCTTAAATTTGTCACCTAGGGCATTAGCCATTACCAAAGTTTAATGGAAGAGATACTCGAAAAAGACTTTGGGATCGGCAAGTATTTCAGTTACATCGTACTCAAATATCCTATTAAAAAGAGGTATGATCCTTTAGGTACACTTTTCAAGCCTGAAAAATAACCTATCGAACAACATAGGAGTAATGATTGAAAACCCATATATTATACCGCGGTCCACAGGAACGAGGCGACTGCTGGCAAGGGTTGTTTACTGATTCTCTGCCCAATGTCGTTTGGCACCACTGGCCGCAAGTAGACAATAAAGAAGCCATCGAGATTATGATCGCCTGGAAATTACCCAGAGATTATCAGCAAGATTACCCTAATCTTAAAGTGATATTTTCCGTGGGTGCGGGGGTCGACCAACTCGATTTAGCCACAGTGCCCAGCCACATTAATCTTGTGCGTATGCTTGATCCAGGTATTGCCCAGGGTATGAGCGAGTTTATCGCTATGCATGTATTGAATATTCATCGGGATACTTTTAGCTATATCAATTTGAATAAAACCGCTACCTGGTCTCAGCTGCCCACACTGGCTACCAAACAACGCCGCGTGGGTATTTTAGGCTTAGGTAATCTGGGCCAGGCTGCAGCACAGACGTTATTGAACTTAGGGTTTAGGGTAAATGGCTGGAGCCGCTCACCTAAGCAAGTTGACGGTGTAAAGTGTTTTAGTGGCGATGCTCAACTAACGGATTTTTTAGCGCAAAGTGATATTTTGGTGTGCTTGTTGCCGCTAACAGATCAAACCCGTGGCTTGCTTAACTACAGTGTACTGTCACATCTGCCTAAAGGGGCAAGCGTGATCAACGTGGGCCGCGGTGAACAGCTAATTGCTGAAGACCTAGTGGCGCTTATCGACAGCCACCATCTTAACTATGCTGTGCTTGACGTGTTTGATGTGGAGCCACTAGCTGACAATCATATTCTTTGGCAACACCCTAAGGTGTTAGTCACACCTCATATCGCCGCGATCACGCAAAATGAAAGCGCGGGACAGGTTTTGGTAGAGAATATACAGCGTTATCTTAATGATGAGCCAATGGTTGGCAAAGTCGACAAAACACTGGGGTACTAATTTATTTAGTCACTTGGGTATATAGCGCCACGTTTACTCACTTTTCTGCCTTTGCCCCATAAACCAAATAAACAACAGACACTGTGCACAGCACAAGGTCTGTTTTTACACTCCAGTATCACCGATAACACAGATAAGGTGCTCATTGATGCCAAGTGGTACTTGGGCGATGAAGCAAGCAGGTGAGCGCACCTGGCACCTAGTTACCACTAATATCAGCACTGTGTTTTTATGCAGTTGGCAAAATCAAATAAATGCAAGGCCAGTTGCTGAAAACAGAAATCGCTAAACTTACTGATCTAGCCTTAAGCCGATGACAAAAAATGACCTATGCCATGTATTAAATCACGATCGGGATATTTTTTACGGTGATCGCCAAACGCTTCTGGGCTTTTTACGTGCCAATGGTCGCGGATAAACGGTGGGTCCGCTTTTGGCCAATACCGAAGATGATGCACTGACCTTAGCCCAAGCGCTTCGATTTGACAGACAAAGTAAGTGTTATTGTCCATTGGCTGATTGACATAGGTCTACATCAAGTAGATGAGGTGATCCACATGCGAAGAGGTGAAGACCATTGCAATGGGCCCTCCAAAAAAAACTGCATCTATGCTTTAACCTTTCAAGCATTTGGTTAACTCGGTCATGGGCGAGCCTGATCTGCGGATTAAGCTGTGGAGTGAATTTGACCTTGAGTTCCTCCCATGGGTTCATCCAACCATGGCGGATGCAGAGCAAACTTCAGTATCTGTTGAGATATCTTGCTTTGGTTATCCCACGGCTCAGCGCCGAGACGCTCAAGGCGATAGCAGCCAACAACGCTGTCGCTGCAAGGGAAGCAGGTATAAACCGCTACAGCGCTTTTTTAGTGGGCATCACCACGTTGGCGAATATCAAGCCAGCAATCAATGACATAAAAATCAAGAAGGTTTCCTGGCCGATATGTTCAGCCTGCACAAAGTCTCGTCCGGAGACAAAGGAATTAAGTCCGATATAGGTTTTCGAACCTGGCACTAATACTATCAAGCCTTGCATACTAACCAACGTGGCGGGGGCATTGGCGATACGACTGAACAGGTTGGCGTAAATGCCCAGCGCAAAGGCTCCCACAAAGGTACTCAAACCCGGTTCCAGATAAGTTGAGCTGTATACAGTGGCGCCATAGGCAATAAACCCGGATAACAATGCCCAGGGTATATGTTTGATACGCGTACGAAATATCACCACCAGTGCCCAGCATAGCAAGAATATCGCGAACCAGGTGGTCCATTGTGGCATTGACGAGGCCGCTTCAAATTCATTGGGGCCAAATAAACCAAAGCCTATGCTGATCCCCAAAAAAGCACCAAAATACAGTTTAAACAGCTTCATCACGGCGTCCATTACTCGCGCTGTACCTGATACTAAATTACGTGAGGATAGTTCAGCCAGACCCATAGTCAGAGCCAATCCTGGTACTAAAATAATCACCGAGGACAATACCATCAAAGGGATATTGATCCCCGGATCCAGGTAACGGCTAATGGCACACGCAATGATACCGGCCAATAAAGAAGCAGCAGGTTCAAGCATCAAAGTGACACGTTTAGAAATTTGCGACCACAGCACTAAAAAATACACCATCAGACCGATTAACCCTGTCCATAGAATTTCCGGCCAACTGGCCCCCATCAACATCGAGAAGGCGCCAGGCGCAACACAAAAACCTAATCCGGTTAATACCTTACCGTAGGGGCTTGGCATATCGTTGATCAGATCTAACTGTTGATCAGCTTCAGCTAAAAGGACTTCACCAGCCAATAAGCGATTAGCCAGCTCATCGGTACGTGACAAGGCATTCATGTCGTAATCACCGGGTTGTACACGGGCAGAATGGTTGTATTCGTCTTCGTGTCCGTCGGTCCAAATTACAAAGGTCAACGCCGTAGGTGTGGCGATGAAGGAGGCACGCACCCCCAAGAAGGTTGCCACATCGGTCAAATAGGCCTCAAGGCGAAAAGCCGGAGTCCCATATTTATGCAGCATTTTGCCCAGCTTAACGATAAAGCGACGAATTTGGATAAATTCAACAGTATTCACGTAACAACCTTAATTTCCCGCCAGAATAGTTATTCAGCCCTGGCTAGCTATAGTATAAGGCGCAGATTCTAGAGGTTGTTTGAACACTTAACAATGCACATTTTTTATGCAAAAACCATTAGAATAACTAATCTATCCCTGAGGTATAACCACAGCTGCCACCCCACCTTTTGCAGCGCCTGGGGGCTTGCATTAATTAACAAAACCACCACATTAAAGGTATACATTTTTTACAGCAACAGGAACCTCATATGACAAAGCAGAAGATAGTATTAATCACAGGTGCATCAAGTGGTATAGGCGAAGCCACAGCCAAAACCTTAGTCAAAAGCGGCCACAAGGTAATACTGACGGCCCGCAGACAAGCGAAATTGGATGATCTGGTCGCCATGCTAGGAGAAGATAATGCCCTGGCTGTTGCCGCCGACGCTACCCAATTTGATGCATTAGAAAAGGTAGTGAAAACTGGGATCACAAAGTTTGGCGCACTGGATGTAGCCTTCGCTAACGCCGGCACCGGTGTATCCACAGCCGGTACAGAGCAGGGGGATCCGGATGAATGGTCAAAAATGATCGATATCAACATCAAAGCCTTATTATGGACGGCCAAGTTGGCTCTGCCCCACTTGCGTGAAACCAAGGGGCATTTTATTTTAACCAGCTCAGTGGCCGGGCGTACATCTCATAAAGGTTCGATTTACGGTGCCAGTAAATGGTTTGCTTACGGCTTTGGTCAAAACCTGGCTGAGGAAATGGCCCAATGGGGCGGACGTTGCACCACTATTGCCCCGGGAATGGTTAACACCCCCTTTTTTGATGAGCCCAAACCCGATAAATTAGACCCGCTTGATGTCGCCGAAGCCGTGCTATTTGCTATAGAAGCCCAGCAACGCTGCAATGTCCGTGAAATATTTTTAATGCCAACCAATTGATGTGACTGTTAATAGGTTTCACATATTTAACAGTCAGCACCTCTAAAAGGATCCTTTAGCCCGCAGTTAAAAGTATCAAGTGGGGTAAATAGTCCTGCCCCTATTTACAGTATTCTTTGTATCCAACACAGTGAATTACCCCGAGATATCGCTTCGCTCTGATCACGGGGTTTTCTCGGCAATATTAGATAAAAACCGCACTAATGGTTGACTGATAATACCTAATCATAGTGCGGCTTTTTATGTCAGTCCGGATCAATTCAGTTTTTATGTACTTTTAACTCATCCTTGATGGTTTTCTGGGCCATTTTTAATCTGTGCCTAGTCTGGTAAAGCTAATTCAGATTCGGCTGCTTGTAACATAGCAAATTCTTCATCGGCACTGTGAGCGATCAAGTGCTTACTGCTGTAAGCAAAATAATAAATTGCGCCAATAACAAATAGGATCACAGTGTACAAAAAGGCCCGTGGGTCAAAAGCATATACCCCGCTCAACGCCACCAAAGACAACACTAAGGCGATGCTTGATGTCACTACACCACCTGGTGTTTTGTAAGGGCGCACTAATTTAGGCTGCTTAACCCTAAGCATAATATGGCTCAGGGCCATCAAAGCATATGACACCGTCGCCCCGACCACAGCCATGGCTAACATCAGATCGCCCTCGCCACTTAATGACGCTAAAAAGCCAAAGATACCCGGTACGATTAATGCCCTGGCAGGTACTTTTCGTTTGGTGGTCAGTGACAAACTTGTCGGCAGATACCCCACCCGAGACAAAGCAAAAACGAGTCGACTATAGCCATAAATAATAGAAAAGAATGACGCCACAAGACCCGCTAAACCCAATACATTGACCAGTGTTGCCAAGCGACTATTGC
This sequence comes from Paraglaciecola sp., assembly GCA_046709505.1. Classification (GTDB taxonomy): domain Bacteria; phylum Pseudomonadota; class Gammaproteobacteria; order Enterobacterales; family Alteromonadaceae; genus Paraglaciecola. The sequence goes on from JBKEFM010000050.1 coordinate 16,852, forward strand.
CCGTCGCATTCAACGCATCAACCAGAGGAACCGCACTTGTGCCCATGGCCGATGCACCACCCGCACCGGGGACAAGTACCACTACAAGTAACGCGGTAAACAGTAAAAAAATCATCGCAGCGATGATCCCCTTAGGCACGTCTTTTGCCGGATCTTTAGCTTCTTCTGCTGCAAGAGGTACACCTTCTACGGCTAAAAACAACCACATCGCAAAAGGTAGTGCCGCCCAAATGCCATACCAACCCAAAGGTAAGAATTCACTGGCACCAAGCGCATCGCTCACCGGAATATCAAACAAGCGCGACGCATCAAAGTTACCCAGTAATACAACGGCAGTAGCGATAATAGCAAACACCGCTAAACCGCTTATCACCATCATGACCTTGAGCGCTTCACCCACACCTGCAAGGTGAATACCCACAAAGATCAGGTAAAACGCGGCGTAAACCCAGGGGCCATTAAATCCCAGTAGCGCCTCCACAGCAGAGCCTATAAATATCACAATGGCAGCGGGCGCCAATGCGTATTCAATCAATACCGCCAGGCCGGTTAAATATCCTCCAGTAGGACCCATGGCTTGACGGGCAAAACTGTAACCGCCACCCGCAGCAGGGATAGCAGCTGACATTTCAGCTAGTGATAAAACAAGGGTTAAATACATCACTGCCATCAATATCGCAGCAATGGCAAAACCGCCCCACCCCGCTTCAGCAATACCAAAGTTCCAACCGGCAAAATCCCCTGAAATCACATAAGACACGCCCAGCCCCGCAAGAAGGATCCATCCGGCTGTGCCGTGTTTAAGCTGCCTTTTGGCAAGGTACTCTTTGTTATTATTCGACATACGTTGTCTTCTCCAACATTGTTTTTGGGTTGGTAAATTCTGTTTAAGGAGATCGGGTAAAAGTGTTATTCACCGGATAGTAAAAAATTTTTGTGGTGTATTTGGTTTTCGATAACATCGTCTTGGGTACGATCTTTTAGGTTTACCCCTGATAGTTTTAAACGCCGTGCTTCACGTAGCAGAAATAACGCCCGCTTGGCGGCTTCGCCATAAGACAAGCCCGCAGGGCGAATATTAGAAATACAATTACGACTGGCGTCATTAAGGCCGATTTTGGGTTGCCAGGTTAAGTACAAACCAAGACTATCTGGTGAACTAAGACCCGGTCGCTCGCCAATAAGCACTAATACGACTTGAGCATTGAGTAACTCACCTACATCATCACCTATGGCCACCCGACCTTGCTCCACCAGCGTAATGGGTGCCAAGTGCCATAGCTGTGGCTCGCTCTGTAGTAAGGCAATTAACGCATGGATAAAAGGCACGGCATTTTGTTGAACGGCTAAAGATGACAAACCATCGGCGATAACAATGGCCAAGTCATATTTTGACTGCGTTTGGCCGCCGTTTTGGGCCATATGATCCTGTAACGACTGTCGTGATTTTTCATTGAGCTTTCGCCCTAGATCAGGGCGCTGTAAATAGGTTGTTCTATCAAACGCCTGGCTATGTAGTGTGATCGGTAAACAAGGTGCACAACAACCAGCAGGCCTAACGTGTGAGCCGCTGGCTGGTTGGCTGTCTTTGGCCGCGGTGAAGCGGCTGAGCTGTTCACCTAATGTATTAATATCCAGCGGTAAATTAACCGCATCTCGCGCCTGAGCATGAGCCAGCTGAAAGGCGAGCATCTCACTGGTCGGCAAACTGATACCCGCCCGTCCCAGACCAATGCGTGCATCCGTAAAACTACGTAATGCCCGCCAGGGATTTTCAACCACTTTGCCATTTTGCTGATGGAGTTTTTGCTCGGCTGAGCGGGGTGATCCACTTTCTTTTAAGGGTGCTTTTTTCATTGTCGGCTCCCTATTGCTTTTAACGAGCGGGCAAATGCCCCTGGCATAGTGTCAGATAAAATATGCTGGCCTGCGTTGTCCATGATTTTCATCTGGTGTAACCACTGTTCAAATTCGGGTGCAGCCCGAGAACCAAGGACGCGGCGAACGTATAAAGCGTCATGAAAGGAAGTCGTTTGGTAATTAAGCATGATGTCGTCTGAGCCCGGGATCCCCATAATAAATGAACAACCCGCCACGCCCAGCAGCGTAAGCAGGTTATCCATGTCATTTTGGTCCGCCTCAGCGTGATTGGTGTAACACACATCACACCCCATCGGCAGGCCGAGTAACTTACCGCAAAAATGATCTTCGAGTCCTGCCCGGGTGATCTCTTTTCCATCGAACAAGTACTCAGGCCCAATAAAACCCACTACAGTATTAACCAACAGCGGATTGAATTTTCGTGCGACAGCATAAGCCCGGACTTCACAGGTTTGCTGATCCAGCCCATGATGTGCATTGGCCGAGAGTGAACTGCCCTGACCGGTCTCAAAATACATAACGTTGTTACCCACCGTCCCGCGGTTAAGGCTTTGGGCAGCATCTTGTGCCTCAGCCAAAGTAGATAAATTAAAACCAAAGCTACTGTTGGTTGCTTGTGTGCCGCCGATTGACTGAAATACCAAATCCACCGGAGCCCCGGCCTCGATACACTCTATGGTGTTAGTAACATGGGTAAGCACGCAACTTTGGGTAGGAATGGCGTATTTTTGAATAACGTCGTCCATCAAATGCATTAACTTTATAGCCTGAGCGACATTGTCGGTCGCCGGGTTTATGCCAATCACTGCATCGCCATTGCCATACAACAGGCCATCTAAAATACTGGCCGCTATACCATTAATATCATCGGTAGGGTGATTAGGTTGTAGTCGGGTAGATAAGTGCCCAGGTAGCCCGATAGTGTTGCGAAATGCGCTGCTTACATGGCATTTTTTTGCGACTAATATCAGGTCCTGATTGCGCATTATTTTACTGACCGCAGCCGCCATTTCTGGCGTGATACCCTGGCGGACTTGCGCCAGTACTTCACTGGTTGCGTGATCACTTAATAGCCAGTTGCGAAAGCCACCCACGGTTAAATGCGCTATCGGTGCAAAGGCCTCGCTATCGTGTTCATCCATAATCAAACGGGTAATTTCATCATTTTCATAAGGTACCAGGGCCTCATTTAAAAACGTTGTTAATAGCACATCCGCCAGGGTGAGCTGTGCCACCGCCCGTTCTTCGGCTGATAGCGCCATCACCCCCGCTAATCGATCGCCCGATCGCTGAGGTGTCGCTTTAGCCATCAGTTGTGCCAGATTTTTAAATTGATAGGTCTTACTACCCAGGATGTAGCGATAGGTTTGACTCATGAATGCACCTCATATGTTTAATCGCCCGTTGAGCTACGGAGCAGCTTTTGCTTAACATACTGATTATTGTCTGAAAATGCATTATCGCTAAGTGCTAAAAGCGTACCGATTGACTATCAAATCTTGGCAAAATTTTATTTATTATTTAAATCAGTTATTTATTCGAAAAAATAAGATTTTTTGACTTTTAACCCGACAATAAAAAGCAAGGTGCTCAATTATGCTGCACCGTTTTCAACCCAGCGCACCGCAAAAGCGCATATTAGATACCTCTAATACCAATCCGTGTTAGTAAATGACGCTGGGCGAGAATGCAAATGGGCTTAATCAAGGCGCTTGAATGAAGTAATGGTGGTGCTCTTTCGAACTCGGGCAACGCAGAGTAAGCCCATTTAAAACTCGCCTAAAGGGAATACACCAGGGTATTTCATCTGCGATATCGCTCTTTGAAAGGAAATGGTTATTCCTGCATAACGGCGCCTTGCTCAAACCGCTGGACGTATTCTAAGTGAGTACTTATTAATACGGATTGGTATAATGTGGACGTGTTAGCCGATAATTTGACAGGCTGGCAACAAGAGTACGACCAGGTAAGCGACAGGCGCTTTTACGGCAACATTGAAAAAATCACTTTCGATGACCTGCTCGTATTCAAAAAACACACCCAGAGCGTTGCGCCAACCATGTAACGTGTTACCTAATTCACCATGGATAGGTATACCTGAAAAGGTATGTGACAATAAAATAACTGGCTTAGCGTTTGAGCAGAAACAGCTAATGTGCCGGCCTGACAGTGGTGACTTCGAGCTGTTGGCCCCGAAACAATTTAACTTCTATGGAGTTCATTAAAGATCATGCCTGTGCATTTTACTCAGACTGAGCTAGTGAAAATTTTTGTGATTGGGTGACCAAATAGAGTGCAAAGAGAATAATTTGACGTTAAAAACGATCCCTTACATCTTTTACTCTTCGATCACCGTGACCTCGGTAGTAAATTTTTTTTGTCACACCATAGAGTGTAGAGCTGGCTCTGAATAATCTGCATAGGCATGTTAAAGATTACAAAAAAACTGTTTGGCGAAAAACCTGCATACAAAAGTGTACCTTGCTATTTTGGCAGGGGTAAAAAGAAAAAAAAGCCCGAGCATCGCTGCTCAGACTTTGATTCAAGCTTGTTTGCTAACCATAATCAACAACCAGAAATTTTGCATATCAATGATAAAGCCATAGCCCACATTATTGTCTTTCGCTCACAGCCAGTATGGTGATTGGATTGGTAAAGATTGTTATTGAAAATTAACCTTGGTTCCATTTACAAACATTGCTTTGCCTGCTTTTTTTGCGGCATACAGCGCTTTATCAGCTTCATCAAATAATTGTTTTTTATCAGTATATTTATTCACTTGCACATTAATCAATCCGATAGAACAACTTACGTAACGCTGGCCTTCACCCTTGCCATGTTCAACTTTGTTGTAACGCCAGCTTTGTAAAACTCGCTCGGCTAATACCTCACATTCCACCGAGCTGTTACCCAATGAAATCACCACAAACTCTTCACCACCATAACGGGCTAAAATGTCAACATTACGGTTAAACACTTCCCGTAAAATCGTTGCTTGCAGCTGAATAACTTCATCCCCCTGCAGGTGCCCAAAACCGTCGTTAAAATCTTTAAAGTTATCTAAATCCATTACAAACACACTGATGGTTGCATCTGTGCGAGTGCCTATGGATAACAAACGATCAAAGTTTTTATCGAAGGCTCCGCGATTAAATAAACCCGTTAACGGGTCAATTTGACTTAAATGCAATAACTGTTTATTGGCCTGCTGTACCTGTGAAAATGCTGTCTCAATTTGTTTCACGCCTATAAGACTTACCCCGAAACCAAAGGATAAAAAGGCAAAATTAACTGCGTTAAATTCCCCGTAAACCGGATAAGTAACCACCAGAGCGCCAAACCCCGACAAGGTTAAAAACACAAACAGAGCTGAATACTTAAAAGAAAGGCGTAATATAAACATACCAAACAACCCATATAGCAAGTTCCCTTCATAAGGAAACGAAAACTTGGCTATTTGCCAACATTGGGCAATCAACCAATAGTTGGCGTAGCAGACTCCGAGTATACTTAGGCATAATATTTGGTGGTGAATTTTTGCATAAAATGGCAAAAAAGTCAGAGCAAAAAACACGCTCAATATTGGTAATTGTATGCCAAATCGAGAGGTGAAATAAGCCTGATACACACCTTGTGGGATAACGGTTAAATCGACCATGATAAAACTCATCATTAACCCCGCAGCCACCAGTAAGGTTAGCCTAAGTCGTGGCAAACTCAGTGACAAA